>NZ_MCHY01000009.1:0-351472 GCF_003609605.1 Ammoniphilus oxalaticus
AAGTGTCACATCGCCAGTCCTACCAGCTACACTTTTAACAGGAGCAAACTTATCAATCGCCTGCTTCGTCCTAAGCGGGGTCATATATTTAGCATTAGAGCTGCCCGCCTGTGCTTCCGATTGAGTCGCAACCCCATAGTCTATCAGGTTGCCCAATCCCACTTGTTCTTTAGTAACATTATTCGGATTGTCTCGTCTTGCTGCGTATGCGTCGACCTTGGCCTGTGCTCCTGCTGGCGTCTCTTTGGATTCAAGGGCGGCTTGTAAACCCGTAATTTCTGCGAGCGTATGGCCGTGACTGCTCGGCGTAAAACTACTAGGCTTTCCTGTAATTTGACCCCAGCTATGTGAGTGCGAAGCCGCGGCGAAACGACTGTCTAAATTAGAAAGAGCCTGCCCGCCTACCTTTTCCGCATCCCCTACGCGACCACTCGAATTAGTCACAGCCAATCGATTCGCTTGCGCGCCTCCCGCTGTTGTCTTTGCCGCTGAATCAATTCCAGCTAAAGGTATAGGCGCCCCATCTCCTGCCGCTCCCGTGTGCTTATGGCCCGCTGATCCCGCGAACTTACTGTCAATAATATCGGCGTTTTGGTTTAAATCATTGATATCTACCGTGTCCGTTCCTTCGGGCTTGTTCAAATTTAAGTTAGATGTTTTTAACACATTTCATCCCCCTTACTCATAAACTCGTAAATCATTCCATGTCATCGTCCGCGCATCGCCCCACGTAAGTTCCGATATTTTATCCCACCATGTGTACGTATACTTAAAGCTGTACGCGAGGTGAGCAGGCTTGATATTGTCGATGGCGTCAATTAAGCCACTCATGTTAGGCGGGATCCCCCTCACGCCGATAAATTGGATTTCGAAGCGATATTCCCTAGGATATTCGTGAACCTCGACTTCCCCGCCTGAGAATGCTTGGGCAACGTTCTTAATCATTTCTTTTGTTGTTGTTCCAGCACCGCGCATTTTAGCCCTTATGATTTCACGCCGTCGCACAAATGTCTTTGAACGGTCCGTATGAATCCCAAACTCACGCTCCCATATATCAAGGCCCCAAGTGGCAGTTTCGATGTAAAGCTGATTCAATATATCGTCAATGGACGAGTAGATTTGTTCTAGCTCATCCTCGTTAACCTCTTGTATAGCTCTAATCTCAAGTATGTCTTTATAAAATCGCGGCAGGTACGACATCAAATCAGGGCGATAACCTTGAATATCATCGGAGGTAGCGCTAGGTTGTCCGCTGTATAAAAATGTTCCGTACTGACCTGTTCCGTACATCGGTTACACCCCCTTTAGCTGATTCCAAGTGATGGGGCCAGCAGGCATCATGTCCTCAGGTGCGGGAGTCCAATCGGTTGCTTTGTGGCCTTTTTCAAGTTTCAGCTCTTTAAAGTGAACAATATTTCTTTCATATTCATTAGAGTTGAATCGTATCGTGTTAATTGTTAAATAATATCTATTTGCAGGAACAGTAAAAGTCAATTCTGAATATCCTTCGCTATTTGGTGTTATCGGATTTCCATAAAAATCATTTCTAGGGGTTGATGAACCTCTTGATTCAGTTAGACGCGCCATAATATATACATTTTTGGAGTTTATAGAATTAGATTTTAAACACACCTTAACCGTATAAGTTTCTCCTGGTTGTACTGGCATATCAAGATGTGAGCGATCTGAATCCCAATCCCCCCACCCATGAGTACGATCATAAGTTTTAAATTCATCACTAGTGTTTTTCAATAAATTACGTCCACCTATTTCAATAGCGTCAATCTTTGCCTGTGCCCCCGCTGGCGTTTCTTTAGAATCCAGTGCGTCTTGCAATCCCGTAATATTTCCAATTATGTGCGGATGGCTAGATGGAGGAAACGTACTCGGCCTGCCCGTTACCCCTGCCCAGGGAACGCTATCCGCGGTTTCAGCTGCATCTACTTTTCCGTTATTGTTTTTGTCATAGACAGCTTTCGTCATGTCGCCATAACCCGCGTTGCCAAGCTCGGATTGCGTCACGTAATTTTCATCATTTGTTAGCTGGCTTACTTTCGTTGGCTTAATGCTATCTGCGTATGATTTGGCATTGGTTTCAGCCGCATTTGCCTTAGTTTGGGCGCCATTGGTTGTTTCAAGCTCAATCCAACTTCCCCAGACTCTATTTTCCCTTGTACGAAAGAAGAATCTGCTGGCTCTACCCACCATTTGAAATGCATATGCATTATTATTCCTATTTATATGAACCCCATAAATAGTACCATTACCTGGCAGACCTCCTGGGGCATTATCTATTCCATTATAAAATCCAGTAGCGAGGCTATCATCGTTCCAGTCTATACCTCGAATATCCGATGCACCTAAACCAAAACCCTTCGCCCATTCAATAGCGTTTTGCTCTGCTTTATCTGCCTTACTTTGGGCACCTAACGGTGTTTCTTTTGCGTTCCATGACGCCTTTTCAACATCGCTAGAGAATCTTTTGTTCGGGGTTTCTGTTATCATGTCCGCTGGATGTGTAGATGGATGTGTGTACTTGTTCGCCCCTGCCTCCACTCCCGCGAGCTTGCCCTTTTCGGCTGTCGTAAAGTCCTCGGTACTTAATCCTTTGCCAACAACCTTATCAACTTTTTCAGCCAAGGAATTAGTCACAGTCGCGGCAAAGTCTGGGTCCTCATCTAACGCTCTAGCTATCTTGCCGAGTGTGTCCAGCGCTTCGGGAGCAGCGTCGATGATGTCCTCTATCTTTTGCAACACTTCTTCTTTCGTGTATACCTGATCTTTGTCGTACTTCTTATTCAATTCCGTATCTACATACGTTTTTTCAGCCTTAGTATCCTCGACGTCGGTTAGTCGTATATCTATTTCATCAACAGTCCGATCATTTTCCGACTTATACCGATCTACTTCCTCTTGCGTGGCGGTCATACTATCTTGCAAACGGTTAATGTCTTCCGCTTCCACCTGATCACCGATAGTTTCATATGTCACATAAACGACGTCCGCGTCCGAGAAGACTTTTACATGCCGTTTCCAAGGAGTTTCTGATGGTGTCGATATAAAATAACTGTCTACTTTCGAGCCTGTTAACTTCGGTCCCGTATAAAACTGGACGCTTTCATTTCTAGCATTGTCATGCTCTAAATACCCTTCGTAAATCCCACCAACCAACTGCAGCTCTTCTTCAATTACATATACCCCATCTTGCTTCTTGTTTAATTTATCAACAAAATGATCGATAGATTGAGGATATGTCAATAGCTACACCTCCATTGCAATAGCTCCTAAAATCGGCACATCTTCTTCATGCAACGATACATTAGCCGCCGCATTATTAATGTATAAATCTGAATAGTCCAAAACGCCCGGTGTACTTAATAAGATGGATCCAACTTTACCGAAGCTAACGTATAAATCTTTAAAAGCAATCTCTTTAAGGTGCTCATCCATTAGGTTCATAAATTTCTCGCGAATGTCCTGCAGGGTAAAACCCTCTACCATCCTAATTTTTGAGCTTATATTAATCAGCTTTTCTCTTGCGGAAATAACCGTGACTTCCGCGGTAACTGGACGTACATTTTCAATATGATCAAATGTGGCTGAAACCAAGACAGGATCAGCAGGCTTCTTTTCAGTATTGACGATCACAACCTTCACAGTGCCCGGGCCATCCCATAGAGGGAAAGCTTTTGCATCCCCAACGCCTGGAATCTCTTTCGCCCACATTTCATAATGAGCCTTGTTTCCGCTCGTAGCAGGAAGGCGCACATTCTCAAAGTACCGTTGACGCAACGAATCATCCGTTTCTCCATCCTCGCCTGGTATTAAGACTTCTTTCAGTTCGGCTCTCCCTAAGTTTTGGATGGATTCTGTTGGTAGCAAATCTCCAAAATCATGATTTCCAACAGATCCAGCTGTACCCGATCTAGCCTGATAACTTCCAGGCTCCATCATTTCAATGATTTCATAGGATATATCACCTAAAAAGAACCTACTGCCTGCAGGAACGTTATGATGCGGATCACCGTCTGCATTTGTGATCAAGACTTTTCGAATAGAGAAAGTAGCTTCTTTGCGGTAAACACCACGCTCTGCCACTCGACGATCAAGATCCTCACCATCTGCCGTATCTGCAAAAACCCTTCGCAGTAGAAGATCCATATTGGCATAAGCTTCAGCAAGTTCCATTGCGGTCGGGGCCAGCGAGTCATAAATAATTGAACCTTCCCTTTTATCAACGTTCTCAGGAACCCGATCCAGCATTTCTTTTAGGATAGAATCAAATGTCTTATGACTGAACAAATGGAATCCCCTCCCTCAACACTTCAACGTCACCATAGATTGTGATTGCGGTTAGGCTTACATAGGCTTCGTCTTTCTCAAATTCAAGCCTAAAGTTCTCGATTGAGGTGATTCTTTCGTCTTGCAGCAATGCTTCCTTAATTCGTCTTGGCAGTTCCCCTTGAACAAAAAGGCGCTCGTGCCCGATCATGTTCTGAAAGCCATAATCATCTGAATAAATTAGATGGGCAAACCGATGGGTATTCAACACTTTATATATCGCTTGTTCCATCGCTTTCCTTCGATCAATAAAACCAACGCATCGCCCCCGCTCAAAGTCCAACTTATACGTTCGAGTAGGTAATTCAGCCTCGCTCACAACCTCAAAATCTTCCGTTACCGTTATGTTTCCTGTGGGTAGGACCAAACCTCCTCACCTCTCTTATATCGATCTAAAACTAAAAAGCGGTGTCCTCCTTGCACTCGGAGCAACACCACTTTATCACCTGTTTTTAATCCATCTTGCATTATTAATTTGACGTAATCGTGCTGATATTTTGTATATGGTGGTTCGCCATCATCGCTATCCAACATGTCGTGATCTGTTCTATCACCAAGGTTTCGTGTAGCCATTTCCTCATGATGGATAGACACAATTCGTTCATGCCGCGTCAAATGCTCGGCAACATCTAAAAAATCAGCTGTTAGCTTTAATTTCTCATGGATGCGTACCTCTAACGGCTTCGTGCTCTCAATTGTACCGTATAACACATTGACGGGATTTGTAGCCATGACTGCGGCGACGGCTGCTCTTTTAACATTGTCTAACATTGTTATATCACCTTGGCTTTCAATTCCATCGTATGGACGCCCTCGTTCCATTTGTGGGCACATTCGTCAATCATCATGTATTCCTCGATCCCAAGCTTCTCGATATACAAATAGACCATTCGACCAGCACGCACTTTCCAATTACCCAAGCACGACAATTCTAGCGTTTTGGTCTCTTTGTTAAGGACGTTGATAGACCGCTCCAAAAGTTCCTTGATTTGAGCATCGGTCATCTTCTCGTCAACAATGCGATACTGTTGGAGAAGCCCCCATTTCGCGATGTTGGCGGAGTCTTGAGCGATAAAGGATTCACGTTTTCCCTTTTCTTTGTTGTCCCGAACAAACTTAATACGGTTGTATGTCTCCTTATCAATCGATTTGATATACTCCCAATCATAGAGTAGGCTATCTTCCCCTATGTAAAAATCGTCTGCCGGAATGACTAGATTAAGAATATTCCGCAGATCCAACATCCCGTAGTTATCAAACAAGACAAAGTTTCTGTTTGACTTGATTAAAGTGGTATCCAAAAATTTAACCACAACATCGAACGCCTCTTTATCATCCTCAACGATGCCTGGGACGACATATCCCGTATTCTCAAACACTCCGACCTTTAGGCCCAATCTATTTGCGATGTTCTTTATAGCAACTGTCGCTGTGGAAGAAGGCATCACGTAGGTATCCTGATTCTTCAAATAGCGAAGTTGGTCATACGCCTTAATGGACATATCGCCGCTTCTCTTGATCCCATCCTCAAAAACATAGCCGTAAAAGATTTTGTTATCCCCGTCTATTGCGCGGATGATAGCCCCGCTTTCAACAGGGAACTCTAGAGGATTGTCATTGAATAAGCCAGCTTCAAACACACTAGCCTTACCAATCCGCTCCGTTTTCCACTCGAATTCCTTGACGGGAATATCAAAGACTTCGCCTTTTCGATTATCAAGCAAAATTTCCATTTATTTCACCCACGTTGGCGGGATTTTCAATTTTAAGCCGATAGGAAGCTTCCTGATCTGGCTGTTTTGAATCCCGTTTAACTTTTGTAGCTCAGGGTAGTTATTCCCGTTACCCGTATACTTTTGAGCCACCTTCCACAGGCTATCACCTGCAATAAGTGTATATGTCTGCGGAACAACCTTTTTGTTTTGCGGTGGGGGCGCTTCCTTCTTGGTTGCAGTCGTTGGCGCCGGGGTGTCAGGTTTCGGCGTTTCGATGATTAGCTTCTTCGGAGCAAAAGGGACATACTTCTTTAAAGACATTGTGAAGTTTACGTCAGCGGTTCCGAAGGATTCGTCGTATTCAAAATTCTCAATTGTAACCAGTTCGTTGATCGCGAAGGAGCCGTTCACGTAGGTATATCGAACCCGTGTTTTTTCTTCCATCCACTTTTCAAACTTCTCAATGTAAAAAGATGGATCCTTGAACTCCGTTTCAAGAAAATGATAGTCTTGAGCGGGAAAGAATCCCTCTAGATCAAACTCTTTTAACTCAACATCCTTGGGCACGTTTACCGTTCCTAGCTTGGCAATCTTAAATGTTTCGCCATCCGCTTGATTCTTCGCATTGATGGTAGGCGGATTCACGGGCAGTTGAATCCTTTCCGTATCGTTGTTTACGCTAAAAAAGACACCCCTCACGCCTCCACCACCCCTTCAACACTACGCTCCATTTCATCTTCAAAGTTCTTGTTGATCTTATCGACGATCTTATCTATATCCGCTTCTTCCCGAATTGTGAGATCACCAAAAGAAACTGTTGGGGTTAACGTGATAGATACGTCTTGAATCGACTTTCTATCCGCGTATTCCAGCAACAGTTTCAAATCCTCATCTGCTATGTTTATTTTATCGTCTATCTTACCGATTTTGTCCAGCTTACCGCCCGTTGGATTTTTCCCCTTATCACCGCCAGCTAATTCATTAGCCGTTGGATCTAAGTTTTGAGCGGCATCCATTAATTCCAATACCTCTTTAGGTCCGCTGTCGTAACCCTCTAGCGCATTTGAAATGCCCTTTAGACTTCTTGTAACACCCTTAGATAAATCGGAACCAGCATCATATCCCTTGTTAAATGCGTCCCCCATGTTCATGTAGTCAAGTCTTTCTAATTTCTTGTACTCAGGCATGGTTGGCATATTTGACGCGGCATAACTACCAGACATGTTCGACCGCCCGAAACTAACAGGCGCGGCTTGAATCGGTTCAGATAATTTTGCTTGCATAGCTGTTATTGCGTTTGTCGCTCGGCTGAAATTTACACTTAGATCCACTTCGCCAACGGAATCAATATTTAGTCCAAAGGCACTGTTGAGCCATCCTATAAGTTTGTTCGCGCCACTAATGGCTCCGTTTATAAGATTGGATATAGACTCCAACGCTCTATTTACCATGCTTTCTGTACCCGACACAACACCACTCATGACATTAAGCGTGCCTTGTCCCATGTTGTAAAAAGCCATTTGAACCGCGTATGTACCACGATTCCACGTATTGACTAGGAATTCAGCAGCAACCATCGTGCCATTTATAATGCCATCAAGGATAGATAAGACTAGTACTGATAATCCAAACCACAGCATTTGTATTAAAAATATCGTTCCAAACCAACCGTTCATGATTAATTCAAGGACTAATAATATAAAATTGCTAATGCCTATAATGATATTCATAATTGCCGCACCTAACCAATAGAAAGATCCCACAATCGCACCAACAACCATCGCTGTTTTTTCGCTCCATGCAATCGTTGCGTAGATCACTAGGGCGATAGCTGCAACGATGGCTAGGATGATCCATGTTGCAGGATTTGCGGCCATAGCTGTGTTGTAGGCCCACTGTGCTGCAGTTGCTAATAATGTGTACGATCTAATAACCAACATCCGAAGCGCCACTGCGGATAAAGCAAATCCTATAATAAATAGTATTGGTGCAATCCATGACCAGTTATCAGAGAAGATCCCAGCGACCCATAGGGCTGCTTGTCCAACGCCTGAAAGAATCCATGCTACAGAGGTTAACCCTATCCCTATAACAGAAAGAATATGATCCAATTTATTTGATTCTACCGCATGGTTGAACATTTCGATTAACGGTATAAACGCCGCTATCGCGGGACCCAAATGTTGAGGTATTTTTTTAATCAATTCCGTTACAGTGCCAATCCCTTTCGTTATTGGTTCGGTTAAGTTTTCCAGCA
Organism: Ammoniphilus oxalaticus; assembly: GCF_003609605.1. Lineage (NCBI taxonomy): Bacteria > Bacillati > Bacillota > Bacilli > Caryophanales > Paenibacillaceae > Ammoniphilus > Ammoniphilus oxalaticus. The sequence continues at coordinate 8,314 of NZ_MCHY01000009.1, forward strand.
TGGCTTCTCCCGCGTTACGAATTGCCGACCGCATAGAATCCAATGCGCCTAATACCGTGCCCTTAACGCCAGCCATTGAACCACCGAACTGCTCATTAATGCCTTCAACGACAGCAGCTATTGCTTCGCCAGCACTAACAGCTCCTTTGGTTACTCGCTTTTCCATCTCCTCGATGGACACATCAAAATGTTTAGCAAGCATCCCCATAGCCTCTACACCAACATCTTGGAAGCGACGAATCTCCCCTAAAGTAGCCTTACCAGCCAACTGGATGGAACCGAATATATCAGCTAGTCTCATCATTTCATCCTTACCTTTACCGAGCCCGGCCACCGCATCACCTATAGACTGCATGATGGGGAAAGTGTTTTGTGCAGCAACGCCCATAGCGATCATGTTTCTACTAGATTCCAACAGGTCAGGATATGCAAAAGGGGTTTTTAAAGCGAAAGCATACATATCATCCATGTACTTCTTTGCTTTTTCGGCACTCCCTAAAAATATAGTGAATGCAGCTTCCGTGCTTTGCCTAAATGCAATCATTTCAAAACCACGTGAAAGCATATTCGATATCATATTTTTAGCTGCATTGAATGCTTTATAAGCACCCACAGCAGCCAATATCCCAGTTGCATACGACTTTATCGTTGATAGCCCATCACCTAGAGAATTATTAAACCTATCCTGATTTCGGGTGGCTTGCTCTATAGCACGACCAGTATTTTGCATAGAGGATTGCAGCCGTTCAAGATCTGCCGAAGCATTGGTTATGTTCTTCCTTGCATTAGCTAAGCTTTTCTGGTCTAGCTGTTGCGTGGTAGAGTCCATTTGCTCCATAACCTTGATCGTACTTTCCATAGCCCGCATGATCTTCATCATCGGACCTGTTAATCGATCTTGGAGAGACATGGTCGTTTGTGCTCCTGACAATTTCTCACCAACTTTCGAGTAAAATAAAAAGAGAACAACCGATTAAGGCGTTCTCTTTTAAAATGAAACACTTTACTTTTTTGGAGCAAAAACTGCTCCTATCTTAATTTAATATGAATTTCATCCTTACCGTTTTTTAGGTTAAGGGTTATGCTTTCGGAAGATGACTCGACTATTTCAGGCACTTTAATAACAACAAAACCGTCAGCTGTAGACAATGGTTGAACATTTTTATTGCTTAGATCCCCGTCTATCATAGTAATCAAATGGTTATACTCATATTTATCATCATACATAGCTTTTACTTTAGTACTCCCCGCCAAGCTCGTAAACGAATCTGCCTCCGTTCCATTATTAGTTACGGAAAACTTAAGAACTAGATACTTATCCCCTTCGTCGGCAGAAGAAGAAAATAAATCATCTTCGACAGATTGGTTAAACTCCCATGAATTTAACACTACTTTCCAATTATTCAAATCGAAATTTTCGCCGAATTCAATTAATGTTCCTTTAGATGATTCTTTTGTTCCTTTTCCATCATTATTGTTAGAATTGCTTATTTCCTCGCCGATTCCCTCATCGGGTGTATTAGCCACTTCTCCACTACCGCATCCAACCACAGCAACGGATAATGCAGCCGCTAAACTAATTGATTTCAGAGTTTTTTTCATCAATACTCCCCCTAGTTATTTTTTCCTATTTTATCATATATAACTAAAAGAGGATGACTTGCTACCTTCTCTTTCTATTAACTCGTCTCGCTTCTCGATCTTCTTTCTTGACTCGTATACCGATGCTTGCTATTACAAAAGCTTTTTCTTTCCGATCCATCTCGAAAAACTCCCGTGGCCTTATGCGAAGCTTTTGGAGGGCGTAATGAGCATATCCCGCTTCTGGATCCCGCTCATCAGGCCCTCCCTCTATTAGTTTTTTGCTTCTTCGACATCGTCGTTAATATCGTCCCCGATACCGCTAATCTCCATCACCTCTTCGAGGATTTGATTGGCTTCACCCGCTAAAAACATTTCAGCAAATAGGTTATCAGCCCCTCTAACGCCGTAGGAATTTTGTAACTCCTCATTGTTTAGGTCGGGTGATACGATAGACGCAACAGAAATTCCACGATTATACTTAATCGGATCGAATACACGCTCTTGCTTACCTTTACGACCTAGCTTATTAACAAAACAGTTCGATTTAATTTCATCATCTTCCTTAGAGCCAATGGGCCTTAATTCAATTAGTTCGTCAAATCGCTCCAACTTTAACTTAACATTTTCGGCCTGTCTAACATTACCTTTCATAAACGCCGCAAAACTACCCATTTTAAATCACTCCTAATCGTTAATTGGTCTGAATTGATCTAAGAAATCAAAGTCATCGAATGTGAAATCAGTAGAATCTTGCAAAAAGTCCTCACTGTCTCCATCAAGCGCCGCTATAAGCGCGCTATCAGGAACAACGTTTTTGATTAGAGCGGTCTGCTTGCCTGCTCTTGATGTAATATCAGCGTTAACCGCCTGTACGTCAAAGATCGGATAGCGACCTGTTCTGACATAATCTAAGGCCATACGGCGCATCTCTGGTCTATGATAGTAAAAGGACATTGAACCTGTACCCTCTGCCCCTACAATCTTAGACCCCTTCATTCGCTTGCCTACCGCACTAGCGGAAGCCTTAATATATTCAATACGTGCTTCAAAACTAATTAACTCCGCGTATTCATGTACCTGTCCATCAATCGTAATATATACCGTTCCTTCTTTTGCGCTGATGCCATCAGCATCTTGCATGTTTCTAGACATTCGTCAGCACCCCCTATTTACAATCAACTGTCATGTACAATTTCTCCATAGCATCAACAAATTTTAGTCCCATCGTTGCCAATACAGCATCTTTCTCAGCACCCTGCTCAAAGATCAATTCGTCGGGGTTGTAAGGCTCGATGGCCCCACGACGAACGAGTGGATCAAGCACAACAGACATGATTTGGCCTTTAAATAGGTTGCGTCCATCCTCGTTGTTATCTACCTTTCCAATGAAGAAGCGCGACCAAATGTGCTGTACGTTGTCAGATACAATATCCATCTGACGGACGATCTTACCTTTACGAAAGTCCTGATTCTTCTTCGGCGTGATGGAGCGGAACGTGTTAATGTCCTGTTCAACAACGACCTTGTCAATGCCATCCGCACCTTGGTTGTACGTAAAGACGATATGGCCCTCTTTCAAAGCTTTAATGATCTCGTCATTCGTCAACCGCTCACAATCCGTTGCCCCTGGATACTCCGCATAGGTGAGTGATTGCGTTCCTGCGCTTGCATAAGCCGCGCCATACCAGTAAACCGCTTCATCCGCGGGGATAAACTCGTCACCTAAGTAAACGCCATTTAAAACAGAAACAACACCCTCAAAATCTGCGGCGTTATAGTCATTCGTTATTAAATTGACGTTTTTCCCTTCGTTCTCTCTCCATTGTCTAATCTTAAGAGAAAATAACGTCTTGACAGTCTCGTCATCCGTTCCAATGGCGATTGATTTGAAAATCTGTGTATCCAGTCCTGCAGCAAGATCAGCCCACGCATCATTAGTCGCTTCCGTTGTATCGCCGCCCGTTAGGGTTAGCGTTGCGTCCTCGGTAGGCAAGTCACCACCGAACGTGACAAAAGCGTTAGGTTCTAGCTCTGCGGCTGTAGCAACCATTTGTGAATCCACTCGATCGCCATTGTAAAACGTTCGCACGATTGCTGAATCATCCAACCCAATAGAGACTGTTACCGTGATTTTATTACCGTCCGTGCCGCCATGGTCCGCAGTCGCTGTAAACGTACCGCTCGTTGCGGTTGCTTTGTCTCCCTCGCCGTTTAGGTTATAGACAATGACATTCCCATTACCTTTAAACGCTTCGCGGATTGGCTTTAACTCACCTAAAGACCTGCCGAGCAATTCAGTAAATCGTGTATTAGGCGATACCTTGATAAACTTTCCCGACTCACCCCAATCTAATTTAAGAGGGATGACGACTGCTCCGCCCGAATCTAACCCTGTTGCCACAAGATCATTGGTTTCAAAGTTCAGATATGCGCCCGGTCTTGCTTTATTTTGATGTTCCCATCGTCCACCAGCCATCTATTTAATCTCCTTTCGCTTCCAATCCTTCACGGTTTTGTCAACTTCCGCTTTCGTGTAGGTCTTTCCATCCTCCAACACTACCTGTAAGATCAGGCGCTCTTTTGAGTTGGCTTCTGCATCGATAAAAGCACTCTTGCTATATCTTCTTTGCTTTGTTTTTGGCGTTTCATCTTTACTCACTCGTCACACCCCCAAACTGCAATCTTTGCATTTTAATTCCTTCTTCCACTTCGCGAACAAGCTTCCTCACGCTAAACGTTATGACTAGGGTTCCGTCATGCTTTACGGATTCCAATCGATTCACATGGAACTGATTGCCGATGTAACGGAAATTCTCTTTGAATGTTTCGCTCACAATGTCGCACTCTGTATAAGCGTTGTGCTCGTCTTCTGGAAAGTAGGTCACGCTAATGAGATAGTCCCATTGCGACAACCGCCATAATTTACGTTCCTGCGTATCACTAATAATGAGCACCAAAAAAGCAGGAGTTCTAAGCCCCTGCCTGATCGGTTCATCGTATACGGTTATTCCATCGTAAACTTGCCTTATTTGCTGGATGATGAGCGTTTTTAGATTAGTTACCAAAGATCCTTCTCATCTCCTTTTCAATCTCTTTCTCCCACATGTTAGGAGCGATACGCTGCATTTCCTCTTCTGTGAGCTTGAGCATGAACTTCCCTTCGACCCAACCGACCGTCTTGCCAGCGACCACTTTCCGATGCCCCTTTTCAACGAAACTCGCGTACTCCGTCTGATTGTAAATCACAATGATGTACGTATCGCCCTTTTTAACCACGTCAGATTTCCAAGTGTTGCGAAGGTTCCCCGTATCAACGGGTGTCATCAGCTTTACTTTTCTCAATGCTAATTGAGCGATACGGTTAGCTACTCTATCTTGCGCTTTACCTGCTGCAATCCGAAACTCTAGCATTTTCTCTTTCAACTTCACTACCTCGCTATATTCAAACCCCATTAAGCGTACCCCTTACGTAAAAGCAAAACTTCTTGATGGGAGACATAGACAAAAGGCTCTTTAGCGGATTCATAAGAGACGCTATCCACGACAACCCGATCACCAGCTAATATTTCGTAATCGCTAGAGAGAAACATCTTTGTGTCATACTGGATCACGTTGGCATCACCTTGAAGGGTGTTGTTTAAGTTCGGGTTGGATAGGCGGCATGGAATATCTTCATGGACAGGAACCCAATCAACCCCCGTTGCCCGACTCGGTTTTTCGTATTCCATGTGACGGATGATTGTTGCTTTCCTGTCATACATAAACTCAACAGCTTTAGTAGCTTTCTCCATGATCGAGCGAATCATATTACCACCTAATCTTTCGGAATATATTCAATTGTTCTTTGTAGCTATATAGAATCGACTCCATTGAAAATTGGGACAGCTCCTTACGTTGTGCACCAAACTGAACCGTTGCATCCCCCTCTTTGATAGAGATGACCGAACCCAACGGAGCACTCTCTCCATCAGATTCGTTTTGCTTGTTGTATAGATCGACAACCATATTAGCAACGGTGAAATTTAATTCCTCTGGGATTGAACGTATGTTGCAGTAATTTTTTACAACCTGCTCTACTTCCGCTATCAACAAACTCAATTCGTCTTCTGAAACGTCTTTAAGTTTACTTTGAAGGATTTCGATGATTTTCACCTTACCACCTACTGTTCTTGCTCATCAGGTTCAATATGGGATTGGATAACCGTTAATATCTCATCTTTCTTATCAACACCGGTTAAGTCGATTCCTTTTGTTGCCGCGAACTCTTTTAATTCCGCAACAGTCATTTTAGAAATGTCTGTTTCAACTTCACCGATAATTTCAACAAGTGAATCATTTACATGTTCTTTATTCATAACAAACTCATCCCCCGCCAAGTATCTATTATCAAGATACCTGACAGGGAAATTCTTAACTTTAACCTCAACCATCCTCCACACCCCCTAAGCGATTGGCTGCGCTTGGAAAACTTCATCCGCAGCGGGGAAAGATGGTAATGCCGTAGCGACAGCCTTTGTCCAAGTAGAAACAGGATCTAAATTCTCCTCATAAACCATCGCGAGAACGTTACCTATCATATTGGTTTCAATCGAAGGATCTCGCGTTAGTCGAATTTCTTCGGCGGTAGGACCATAAATCGTTTCACCCAGAACATCATCGCCAAACATAACAAAGCTGTTATTCGGGAAATAGCGCACTCGCTCATACGTCCCATCCGCTTTTTGACGTCTGTATACTCGGTCATATGTCGCAATGACTGGCAGTTCGTGCTGTGTCATAAATGCGTTTAAATCTGCCCGTGTTGGAACGCGCATCGAATCCTTTCCGTATAACGCCCCGATAATACGAGGATGACGAAGCAAGGCGTTTAATACAGCTCGTGAAGTAAGGGCGCGTGTCGGTAGAACATCCAATGACTCTGCCCAACGCTCTAAGTCGCCGATGGGGTCAGAATCCTCGTTCGTCCATAAGCCATCACCTGATAAAGCTTCTTTGTTTTCCGTCGGAACCCCATAGTTAATCACAGCATTTAGATTGTTTTCGTTTAGCGTCACCGTTCCTTTAGCGAGCACCTCCATGCGCATGGCTTCCACGCGTGCTTTGACACCTTGCACCAAAACATCAATGTCGTTAAACACCTCTTGCATAAGGTATTGTTTCTCTGCTGCATCCCTTGGTTTTTCAAGAGCAATAATATCCTTTTCATCCAATTGTAATTTACGCTTAATCAACGCGAGTTCTAAAGCCTTCTTGCTTGCTTCTCGGCTGCCGATTTCAGCTTCTGTATTAAAAGCGTGAACACTCGCTACAACAGGAATCTTTCGCGCTCCTTTAATCTGGTCAAACTCTAAACTTTGTCGTTTCACTTCTGGAAACAAAGTCTCTCCAAGCAACGCTGGATACTCTCTGTTTTGTAAATAATTCAATACCTCTGCTTGGTTAAATAATTCTAAAACGTTCGGCATCTATATCGTCTCCTTATCGAAATTTAACTTCTTTCATAGCTTCTTTCGCTTCTTCTGTCGGTGCTTGTGGAAGTCTTTCCTCTAAGACATACCCCTCAACCAAGACTGCGCCGGGCTGTGGTCCTTGTGTAACATCAACGTCGTTAAACAGGATTCCAATCGCCGTTTCGTCATTTGCAGGATAAACAGTACCCGCTGGAACAACCTTTATCCCCTCTGCATTGGCTACAACCCCATCACCACTTACCTGATAGGTAAAATTAATAAACTTAGCACTGGCTAAAAAGTTGATTTGCTCTACTTTTCCGTAATCTTTTACGTATGGCATGTTTGTTTATGCTCCTTTCGTTAACCCCAAATGGAGTTTTCAGTATTAGTTTTACTTGATTCATTTGCGCTCTTAGCAAAATTGGCACCAACACTTTTTTCTGTTGGTTTCGTTTTCGTTTGACCATCGGCTGGAGTGAATCCCGCGAGTTTCGTTCCGCCGCCTTCATTTTGGACAAACAAAAAGGACTTCGATTCTTGCAGCGTTTTGATCTGCTCATCAAGTCCTTTGGCGACGTTGCCGTCTTCCCCTAATTCAATTGTTTCTTTGTCGATCAGCGAAGCAACCAGATCCGCATCATGCACCTTGCCAGCTAACGCTAGTTTTAATGCTGCTGATAGCTGAGTATCTTTCAACTTTGTTTCATATTCTGTCTTAGCTGTTTCATTATCTTCCTGCAACTCTGCGATTTTGGCTTTCAAACCCTCGGCATCAACCTTCTTCAATTCTTCAAGCTGCTGGTCCCGGTCCGCAATTTGAGTTTTCAAATCGTTAACTTCTTGGATTTTATCATCCAATCTGCTTTTAGGAATCATTTGACCAAAACCAGCTACAACTTTATCAGCTTGTTCCTCAGTTAGACCAAGCGCAATTAACTGTTCTTTATTCACTTTGTTTTCCTCCTAATTCGTGTTTTACAGGCAACGCCCTGTTAGGTTTGCTTTGTTCTTTAACGTCTGCAAACGCTAAAAAGACGAACGAATGCTAAAAAGCACCTCTTTTTCTAATGGGTGCTTTTTACAATTTACTTTTCACTTGTCAACTTTTTGAACCTCTCAACAAACTCTGCTTTTTGATCTTCGATTTCTTTTCTATCCCTTTTTTCATCAATCGAATTATAATGGATGCAGGCTCCTTCCGCTCTTTCCCATTCTCGCAACAAATCAGAGAACAATTTCTCTAGACTATCCTTTTCCATCCGAAACCTCCTTATTTGACATACTTATCATACCATTCTTCATACGTCATTGACTGAATCAAACCGTTAGCTGACTGCCTACGCTCACCCTCCATATACTCCGCTTCATCAAAGTAAGGAATGGTCGTTGTCCTACAGTTCGGATGAAAAGGTGGCGCCGTTTTCCCAGGCTCATAATCCTTCTCATCGTAGACCTGTCCATCTTGCCCGCGACAAATAGCAGATGTGCGCCTGTCCAACGTTGCCAATATCTCGTATTGATCGATACCAGCTTCAACATAAGCTTGTTGAGCCGCGTTGGTGTGAAAGAAGTTAGTCTCCGTTCGGATCAATGTTTCAGCTCTCGAACGAGAAACATCGGTTACCTCCATGATCGCCTTGGTGGTCCTCTGAATTGAGCGCCCAGTGGCGAAGCTTCTTTCAAGCTCCTTACGTATAGCCGCCAATGTTTGTTCTTGATGGCCCCATATCCTCTCGGAGAACTCCAATCCACTCCAATTGTAGGAAAGAATCTCTTTCATTGTCCTGTCCGTCAATACATCGATCGCACCAGAGACAACCCCCTGCTTCGCCAGATCGAACATCGTGTGATAGTAAGTACTTTGGTATACCTCGGTTAATCCGCTGTACGTGTGCTGTTGAAGGCTATTCAATCCGCCATACAACTCGATCATGCGCATTTCAATTTGTGCGTTCAGTCCTTCTAGTCGCGATATGCGAGTGCGGTAACTGATTTCGTTTAACAATAACTTGTACCTAGGGTTATCCGATAAAGAGAGTTCCCGAAATCTTTCCAAATCAGTTTCTTTAAAGGCCTGTACCTCTTTGGCAGTTAGATACTTCCTCGCCAATTCTATCGGCACTTGGTTTTCGACTGCATACTTGGCATAGAAGACCTCGATCTGCTGCAATATGTCCTGCTGTGCTTCACGTAAAGCTTTGTCCATTCGGGCAATGTACTTGCTCGCTATCAGCTGGGATTCGATCTCACGTTGCGCGGATCGACCTTCCCAATATTTTTTACTCATCATCTGTCACAACTTCATACGTAGCTTTGAAAATATCGGGCTTGCATGGATAGAATTCACCTTGAATACCCTTGATGATGTAATCGCCTTTATTCACACGCATATCTCCTTCAAGTGTTCTGATATACGTTTCGCCAAATTTGATATAGTACTTCTGATCATAGATACCATTCATGAACCATAACGGCATTTCGTCTACACAAAACCTAAACGCTTCAACTACAACAGGTTTCTTACGATACTTCGCCACCTTCATCACCCTCCTTTCCAAACGTCTCTTTATAGTCTTCTTCGCCCCCATATTGATTCTTGATACGTTCTAATTCTTCTTGTACGTCTTTCACCCAAGGATGGTTAGCAGCGATTGTCTCGTCACTGATCTGACCCGCAGACTTAGCGGCATTTTCAATGACTTCGGATTCATTGATGATGATGTCGCGGTTAAAGATAAAATCAATCTCTGTGTCCGTTTGGTACTTTCCAGTATTGATCTGTATATCCAGATCAATAAACCATTTCAACTGCTCCAATGACGCTTGAAACTCGGTTTCGATAATATTGCAGTCCATATCTAGATCAGCATAAAGAAAGCGCAACGCAACACCTGATTGGTCGTTGCCAAACCGATCCGATTGCGTATCCACACCCCGACCCAATTCATAAAGGTCCTTGCGTTGCATATCCATGTGGGTTTTAAAGGCCTCGGTATCAATGTTGGTTGATATATAATCTAATCCACCATCATCATTGACATTGAGCGCTCGGTACACAGAAAGATTCTTGCGGAAATCACCCATACCTTCACCAAGGTAGTTTTTAACTACGTAAATCCCGCCAGTAGGTAAATCCTCTAAGTTATTGGCATTGTCTGATTTTTGCTTATCGTAATCATCAACCAACGACTTTACAAAGTTTATGATCGGCAATTCCTCATCGTTGTACTTGAAGCACACGAACGGAACGCGCTGCCAATTCAGTCCTTCCGCACCATCAGTTAGGTGCGATGAGTACTCCCCTTGCTCCACATCGGCTACCAACTCACCATCATGCACAACGTAGCGATAGACCCCCGTTGTATCCCAATACTCCACGCGGTGAATTACTTCCTTTTCTTTACCGGTAAAGGCTTCGATCTTATAAGTGCGAATCATTGCAGCTAATTCCGTGTGATCCGCGTCGCTCCATAGCGGAATTAGCTCTTCGGACGGGATGCGCTTCATACTAAATTCGCCTTGTTCGTTGTAATAGGGATGAATCCATGACTTACCTTTATTAATTGATTCCTTCCCCACGTTCTGGAACATACGATAAAAACGTTTAGTGAAGTAGTCCCTTGTTAGGATTTTGATATACTCGTCATCGTCTGATTGGATTGTAAATGGTAGGCTTAATAAATAACCAACCTTTTGATCTACCAGCTTTCTAACGAAGCCATGCACCAGCTTGTTATTGGCTATATTCTTGGCTTCCTCCAACCTTCCCCCCTCACCAACTACCATCCTTTTCCGTTCTAATATGTCATGCTGATTCTCATAGTAACGCTGTCCAGTGAGCATTAATTCTCGTAACGGCGAGCTTTCCCACTCGGTCACTTCGGCAAGGATGACCTCTTTATCACTCATGGCGGTTGCTGCACCCTCGATGATTCGATTGCTAATCACTTCTGTCTCTGTTGCCGTATTAGGATACATATCTAAATCCTCCTTCCTAGTTAAATGATGATCCTGTTCGTTTCATATCTCTTTCGAATGCGTACCTCGTGGAATCGATAGCGTGATTCTCTTTGTCCTCTAAGCGTGGAAGAGGGTTTCCATCCCGATCCGTCTGGTAATCGATGTTTTCAAACTCTTTCGCTATATTTGGCGTTCGTTGTGGATCGATGCATATAAAATCTAAGTCACCAAGCCACTCTTCGCCATACTGTACAGAGTCAGGACCTTTCTTCGCGCCTGTGATCCTGCGGATACCATGTTCTAACCTCAATTCGTCAATCGTTCGCGGCTCGGCTGAATCCGCCGTAGTTTCTCGTGTTTCATATCCTTTTGATCGCATCCAGTTAGCTAATGTGCGGCTACTGATCTTCTGACCGTATAACTCATCAATCGCATAAATGCCGTTACGCCGCTTATCGTAATGCCAACGTACAAACGCCAGCGGATCAGGGCCGTACCCAAAGTCAACACCCTGCCGGATATTATCGAATCCGGCGATCATCTCGTCTGTAATGCAACCAGCTCCAACTTGCAGGTTGTCGAACGGAACAACACCCGAACCAATCGCCCTACCTTCGTACTCCCATTCATATCGCTTCGGATTACGTACTTTCGCGGCCTCTGCTTCCTCTATGAACTGTTTAGATATGAAGGGGTTATCTTGATACGTCGAATGGTGAACGAACGTATTATCGGGCTGGAAAGAGCTTTCGTACTTCTTGTTGACCCAGGACTGTCTACGTTTAGGCGGGTTATAACTAAAGAAGAACTTATAAAAAAGACCGTTCCCCAAATCCCCACGTAAGAGAGAGTTAGTAATGGTCGTGACTTCTTCTTCCGTTTTGAACTCCGCTAATTCCTCGATCCAAGCAATAGCAAAAGGGAAATTTGCCGACTTCAAAGACTTGATCCTCTCTGGATTCATGGCCCCTCGGAACACCATATAATTTCCTCGCGGAATGTATGTCACCCGCATAGGTGATTTATTAATTCTAAATAGGTGAGAGACTCCTTGTTCGCTGATAGCCCACTTGATCTGCTCGAATATGGATAACTCGATTGAATTGTCTACCTTCCGTATCCCTACAGCGTTTACTGGATATCTCATGAGCATTTGAACGATGATATGGCTTATGTCGGATGACTTACCAGATCCCCTGCCGCCCTTACACACGATGTTTAGGATGTCAGGATCAATGGCTGCCCTCCAAACGGAATGAAAGGCTTTCGGAAGAAACTCTGATAATTTACGTTTCATCATCATCTTCTCTAATATCATCAACAAAGGTAACATTGGTTAACGTTTCACTAGTAGTCAGTTTCTCAACCTCAATCTTAGTCTTTTCAATATCCATTCGTAACTTCTCTTCCCGCAACCGCTTTTTGTCATTATCAGAGAGTAAGTCGGTATACTTGGCCAGCATATCCATTGCTTTCATTTTGTCAGCAAGCTTAACGGATATCCCATCTTTACCTTGTCTGACTTCGGTGATGATCGTGCCGTCGACCTCTGCTGATTCCTTGAAGTCCACATAGTTGACCTCTTTCATCAGTTGATTTCCGTCCGCGTCTTTCACAGGACCCACCATGCTAATAACAGGGACCTCTCTTTTTCCAAATTTAGCAAAGTCAGTAATATCAGCACGGGCTATGTCGATATACATTTGTAAAACATCATCAGCACTTAATTTCTTCTCGCTTAATGTCTCCTCGCGCATCCTATCGATCTCCGCGGAAATCTTGGGGTTTCTAAGGTGCCTATGGCCTTCGGACATCGCCGTTGTATATGCACACTCATACGCCTTTTGGTACGCTTTAGTCGCATTGAAGTATTTAATGTAGTAAATGCAAAAAAGCCTTTGTTTATCGGTTAAATCCTCCGACTCAACAACAGGCTCATATTGTTCTTTTTTCGGTTGCATCTTTTTTGAAATGGTTGCAACCTTCTTAGGTTTAGTTGCATCCTTTTTCTTGGTTGCTCGGGACCACTTCTCGCGACTGCGGCGGCTCTTTAGCGTCCCCTCTTTAACCCCATGCTTCTCAGCCAATGCCCTGAACGTGATCTTGGTTGTTTCCCACTCATTTCTAATTTCATCCCAGTTAGGCATCTACATAACACCGCCTCCTACCGCTAATTGCTTGCCTCTATTTTGAACAAAAGAAAGAGCACCGCGATGGGTGCCCTGTAATTGCTTATCTCTTTATCTTACTTAATATTTCTTCTGGTATGAATTCATCTAAAAGAGACGAATGCTTTGAACCAACTGCTTTGGCTAATGCATAAAATTCAGAGTATAGTTTTTTCAATTCTTCCGGATCGGTTATAAAGTTCGCTTTTGCTGTATACAATGTTAATTCAGTTGCAACATCCAAAAGGTTTCTTTGTGAATTTTGAACAACCTCAACTTTATCTGACATAATATCACCCCCCACTATCGAACCAATTCGACAAAAGGAGATATTTACCTGCTACTAATTCCCTAGCAACAAGGTTTTAAATAAAGATCTATATATGACAGGAAGGTCTAGTTGTTTTAAGATGGGCTTGTTGGTAACACGCACCCTCCACCAAACCTCCCCCCTCAAATCTAACCACATTTTTCGCATATTGAACATTTTTGAACTAACTGCAACTTTGAACCTTTTGAACATCCTGAACGTTTTGAACATATTGAACATTTTTAGCTATCTTACTGGCTATCGATTTGCTAATCCTGTTTATGTGAGTGTGCGATAATCCCATATGACGAGATATCCATGCGTGTCCTTTACCTTCAAGCAACCAATGAAGTATTTCTATTTCTCTTTCGTCGGAGATAACGTGAATGTTGCTCTGAATGAGCTCAACTTTCTTCTCATACCCCTCTATTCTTTCATGATGTTTACTGCGCCTTATAACTTCACGATAGACTGGATCACCTGTCTGCCCTTTCCCTTTTGGCATTACTGCTTCGATCCCGTATTGTGCGGTAAGATTATCCCCAGCTTGCTCCATTGACTTGCGCATGATTTTAATCGAGTTCAACATCCAGTGATAATCTTTCAATGTATTTTCGATTTCTTTTTTATCCAAACCTTACCGCCCCCTCATATTTACCTTTGACGATATGCCCCGCCTCTTCCCCTTGCGTATGTGGGTCTGTTGACGCCCATTAGGCCTTCTATATCCCGAGTGGACAAACGCTCACTGCGGCGTTTCTGTGGCTTCCTGCGCTTCTTCTTTTTAGAAACAGGCGGCTTCATGTTCTCTTTTTTCCACTGTTGAAGCTGGTCCCTAAATGCTTGATTCATCCCGATCTCCTCCTCGGTTGCAAAAATAGGTACTAAATTGTAGATTAGTTGCATTGCGGTTGCTTGCTGAAAAAAAGAAAAAGGACACCAAACAACGCTTGTGCGTCATTCAGTGTCCGTCGGTTCTTCCGTAAGGACTATTTCCAAGTAATTAGAAGCTTGTATTTATAGTATTTATTGTTGTAAAGCCAGTTCGTATATTCGACTTTTTCGATGGTTGCCTTGCAACCTTCCAATAATAATTCAATATTCTCCAAAAACAGTGGACTTTTAAGGATGTGCGCATCCTCTCGCTTATCCAAATCTATTGAACGAGCAGAGTAACCTTTTTGTGCTGATTCTATTAAAAGTGGCTCGATTTTCTCAGCGAATTCAATCGCATAGTCTATTATTTTATTATCTCGATCAATCTTTAATTTCGTTGCAAAACTCATCAAATTACCTCCTGCCCTTCGATCCGCACGCGCTCGCTGCGGTCAATGTCCAAAACCTTGCCATTTTTCCATATGATCAGGTCTTTCCCATGTTCTTTCGGTGTTACTTTTATCATTTTTTCGTTTTGCACGATGTATATTGCGTTCTCTTTCAAGTCAATATTCGCTTTCACTCGGACCCCTCCCCATATGCTATAATCATATTGCCGATAAGATTAGCTGGGAGAGATCCTGGCTATTTTTTGTTCACTTGGTGTAATTCAAAAAATGAAGTAATTCAGTTTGGGTTTTGCCTGTCTTTATAATAGTTTCCGCGGCCGCTTTAACGAGGATACTGACCGCTTCATATTTATCGGGGTGCATGGCCACCAAATGAACTTCCCCACCTAGCTCCAGCAATACATTAACCGTCGAGCTTTCGATATTTACTTTGCTCATAATCCCGCCCCCATTTGGTTGAACTGTAACACTACATAAATTTCATACCGAATTCTACAAACAGTGATTTTGGTATCATAACAACCTTTGCATTTCCTTCTTCGTCTTTTTGGTTAGGGTAGACTATATACACCGTATCCCCTTTGTGCATTAGAGCAATTTCATCATCAAAGAACCCGCGTCCTCTCGTTACATCTTCCATGATAATCACCCCTTACTACGCTTAATCAACGTACTGTGTAGTTAATCCCAATGGGAAACCGCTCCCCTGCTCCAAGACCAAACGCCTTTATTGATAGATTCAATCTCAATTTCTACAGGTACATATTGAATACTCAATTCATCATCAATAATCTGTTGTGCCATTTCCTTTGTTGGCAAAAAACAAGTTGAACGCAAGTCGAAACTATCTTCTTTCTTTTCTAAGTCGTACCAAACATCCTCTTGATATAAATAGGCGATCGCATAAAATGTCACACTCTTTACCCCTTTTCATTTTTATTTGTGTCGCAGTTATCGTCTACCATGTCGTTAGCTCCAACGAGTCGATCAAAACTCTAAAAAACAAACTTTCCTAAAACTAATCCTATTGCAACACCTATAAATAAAAGCCCGAAGGTTACCGCTATGAGTGGAGTAAATAAGTCGTAATCTGCAGATCTTGCATTGATTACCAAACAGCCAATCAACCCGATAACAACTATCGATATAACTACAATCCAAAACAACAGGAATCCTACCTCCTTTCTCTTCCTACACCGTTGCCGTGAAAAACCCATACGACTCGTCCCTCAGATACTCCTCATACTGACAATGCGGGCAAACAATCGCATCCTGATCCATTTCATCGCAATCTTTTACGCCGAAGACGCATGAACATTTCGCGCATTCGTATAGGTGCATGTGTAACTTTTTCATTCCACTTCCACCCCCACAGCCTCTAGCGCAGCGAGACATATCGCAAGCGGTAATGATTCATTTTCGGATGATCCGGACCAACCACCACTCATCCAATCTTTGTCACTTACGTCCACATGCCAATGATCTTGCATATCAAACATGTCGACTTCGTAATTCTCTCTTAGTTTCTCTACCACTTTCCAAGCGTCGGCAATTTCTGTTGATGGAAAGAATGGATGCCACACATCCTTCAACCCCATAACCTTCCTAGCAACTAACACATCTAATTCATGACCAGTCTTCATTCTGATTCCTCCTTACAATCGTCCTGCCCCAACAATAAACACGGCCATCATCATGGCCCCGAAGATCCCCGCCAATATTGATGCGGGCAACAGCCACCATACGTTGATCATTCCGCTTCCTCCTCTTGTTCACCTTCTTGATCACCGCATGACGGACAAAACGATGCTTCACAGCAAGGACATTGCGCCCGCCATTCCAAACACTCCCAACACCTATCCATTTACTTCCCCTCCAATGCTTTTCTGGCTCTTTCTCCGCCGTCTTCATTTATCGGAACCACAGGTCGCCACTGATCGAGTACGTTTTCCTTGTAATTGTTTTCATCCGCATAGAACCGTAATTCTTTACGAAGTCTTTCGTTTTCCTCGACCAGTTGTTTAATCGTTTCGTCAAACGGACTCCCATATCCGTCAAAATATATTAATAATTTTTCTATTTCTTCTTTACTCAACATCCCTGTTCCCTCCTAGGACCGCGTGGGTAACGGTCCTGCGCTTTAATTTCATTAAGCTCTTGCTTCGAAGAAGTTTCCAAAGTCGTTACGAGCAGGTATGCCATCTTTTATTTCGTCCGTTGCTGCCTCTACATCAATTTCCAGTTCGCAATCATGACAATGGACAACATCGGTCCCTAGCGGTATATAGCGATTCCCTCGTTTGCCGCAATAGCACCAGTACCGACATTTGTAACGCTCCGTCCCGTCTTCATCTACTTTGATTCCTGTATCCCAATGCTCAGGACGACCAGGTTCATACTCAGCATCAATGGTTTCATTGTCTGTCTTAATGTCCGCTGTTTCTGACAAGGAGAATGCCGATCTTTCACTAGCACCCAGCAAGGGAAGTGTTTTTGGTCTTGGTGCTTTCATTTCTTTCACACGCTTCAATCCTTGATCGAATTGATCTGGAGTTTTATTGGATTCAATCTCTTTCGATTCGGAAGCTTCCTTTGCCTTGCTCAAGATCCTGTCAACAATTGCTTTGGTTGACTCTTTGAGTTTTGGTCTGTCGATGTCGGATTTTTCAATTTTGTGCTCAATGATTTTATCCGATCCTTTGATTGAGCTGAAAAACCCCTCAATGATTAGCTTTTCGTTATCTGTTGACGCGCCATTCATTTCAAGCCTACTTTGTTTAATACCCTCTTTTACCTCAATTATTATTTCCATCCTAGTTATCCCCCTTTTATATTGACTGCCTGTAAGGACAGTCTGTATTTGTTGTTTGTGCGGCAGGCATACACTCTTTCAATCGCCTACATTGCAGCTCCCTAGCCGCTTGGTACCGCATTTCCATCGGCGCGCTGTCGTCTAATGCGACGACCAACAGCTGAATTCTTGTCACTGTCCCCATTTTTCGCATCCCTGTCATCCTCCTGAAAAGCCAATTGATCGTATTCCCTACCGTACATGTCGGTCATCTTCTCGATCCCGAACTTCATCAAACAGCTTGAGCCGCCCATTCTTGTCTTATATTCCTTAGCTTCTCTTTGCTAATGTTGAATTTTCTTGCAATCGCCGCAAACGTCATCCCCTGTGATCTGAGAGACTCTAGTTTTTCTTTGGTCAAGTCTTGTAAATACGGCCGACCTAGCAACTTGCAACCTAATCTCTTAAGTTCAATGCCTATCGCGCATTCGACTTGACATATCCGCGTTTTTTTCGTTAGGCTTTTTCCTACAACACGTTCGCATCCCGCACACTGATCGAGAAGCTTACAAATCTGTAATCTGATCTTTCGTTTTTCCAACCTTTGCATGGAATGATTCCGTCCCTTCCGTGGTATACTAATACCGTCAATGTTTTTTCACACGGACTCTATGGGGTTCCCGCCCCTGAGTCCTCCTCTGTTCTAATCTTCGGGATGATGCTTCCTCCCAATCTCCGACAGTCATATCCAACCCTCGACATACAACGACGCCATAAGTGGCAGCGGCTCAGGCACGCCATTTGATTGTCCTCTCTAACCACCCAATCAGGTCTTGCGTCAGTAATCCCCACCCCTCCGATCACACTCTTTCTCACAACACACGTCACGACAATCACTCCCCTAATTGATTTCCAGCAACTCTACCTCAATTTCGATCCGCGGCTGCTCGCTATAAAACTTGGAGACGCGCAGATCGACGACTTGGCTGTCATCCTTCCAGATGATCTTGTTTAGAGCGTCACTTATTGATTTCACGTAATTGTCGAGGTCTGGTTTGGTTGTTGGACGATATAGTCCTTGTTCTGCCAGCCCCATTCGCCGCCTGCTGAATGATTTGAGCATGGGCCGATATATTGCCATCCTCACTTTCAACGGTCCCTCTAACGGCTTCCTGGGGGCGTGTTGAGAAGCAACCAATCCAACATACTGTTTAAAATCCCTTGAATTCTGAGGGTCGTACATTCGGATGCGCCCCCTATGCGTTGTTGCTCTCGCCCGTTCTTGGGCTACCGCTTCCCCTAACACGGTAAATTTAATTTTGTTTTTCAAGCTATACACTCCTAAATGGCTTTTTCTTGTTGGACCATACCGAACCTTCGATCTGCATCAGCGATCATTTGCCGTAACTCTTCCTCAGCCGCCACCACTTGCTCTTTGGTTCGAGGTCCGCAATCAGGGCAGGTCATGAAGAACACCGAAGAACTAAACGGAATCAGCATGGCGTTCGTGTTATTGCAAAGGTTACACATTGGTTTTAGCCTCCTCTTTTAGTTACCCAAGTAGCAAGTTCAGCATGTCCTCATTCTCTTTTTCCGCAAGCATGCTCCGTATTTGTTCTTCTGGCATCTTAACTGGGAAGGCCATCTTTTTTATACGGTCCCTTACTCGACCCTCGGGATATTTTGAATCCAATTCATCGATTGCCAGGTTACTTGTAAAGATGGTTAATTTCATGTTCAGCAATCGGTGTTCTAGTATTCTAGTAAATGTCTCTTCTACCCAATCACCTGTCTTCTCAACGCCAATGTCATCGAGGACCAGCAGATCCACGTTACGAACAGCGTCGATAACGTCTGATGACTTAACATCGGCATCTTTGTCAAATCCCCTTCTAATTTCGCCCAACAGGTCGGCTGTGGAAGAGTAGTAAACACTCACTCGACGCCCGTCCTTGTCGTAAACTTTCACAATCGCATTTAAAATACTTGCAGCCAGTCGAGTTTTTCCGCTGCCCTTCGTTCGGCTGTACAGGTAAAGACCCTTACCCTCCTCTCTAATCAGATCGAAATTTTTAACGAAGTTTCCAGCGTACCTCTTCGCCAGGGTAGCCTGTTCCTGCGATTCTGCTTTTTCGTAAATCTCAACATCGAAGGAATTTATTGTTGTGTCTGCAAACTCACTTGGCAGTTGAGCGTTGGATAATTTGAACCTTAACTTCTTGAACTCTTTACAGTCACACTCTCTAGCAAAGTCCCTGCCCTCCTCGTGATCCATAATCCAGATCAAGCTTGAGCCATCGCATTTTTTATAGGGACACTTATCAGAAATCGAACTCAATGTCTCGTAGCGTTCCGTGTAATCCTTTTTCTCTGGCAATGGCTTCGAGTCTTTTAACCTCTTGGCTAGTCTCGGATTCTCTTTCATCATTTGTTGAATCGCGCTCCCTATGCTCTGCATGGTTACCAACTCCTTGATTCTTAAGTTTTATAAGGCCTCTGAGCGCTTCATGCTGATCCGTGCCCCGCAGGATACCCAGCGTGTAGTTCTCGCGCTTGTCATCGTGCTTATCGAAATGAGTCCATAAAGCAAAGTTAATTTGTTCGGGAGAATATCTACTCATTTTGTCGATATGGTTTGATAAGACGTTTTCTGAAATCCTGCATGTGGATCTAGTCAATCGGATGCAGTCTAGATATTTAATTAAAATTTTTCTAGAGACTCCCGAAGGTAAGGCGTTGATTTGAAAATCAACAAAGGTCTTTATCTCATCTATCGAACTGATGTTTTTAGGTGAATTGCTCGTTTCGTTGGCATTAGTCTTAATATCTTTCTTTTCATTCTTCTCATTCTTTACATTCTTTTCATTCTTGTTTGTGTTCAACTGTTGTTCATTTGATGTTCGTTTGCTGTTCAACTGTTGTTCATCTGTGTGTTCACTATCCTTATCATCACCTTGATAGAACCCCCATTTAACAAGGGTTACAACAGAATATTTGTTGTTCGATTTGATGTTCAACATTCCCCATGTTTCTAAATTTTCTAAGTACCTCCACCAAGTGGATTCACTGAGCTTTTTCTTTGGAGGGGTGCCCTTGTTAAGCTCTTCGGACAAGGAGATCCGACCGGTAATAAACTGACCGGGTTGCAAATCTATAACTTCGTTTCCAACAAGGTACTTGTGATCCGAATGGGTTGCCTGCAACAAACAGTGGACCCATAACTTTAGATAATGCGGATCTTGCCAAACGGGATCCCCTTGAATTTTTCTATGAAGTTTTATCCAACCTTTTTCCACACGTTTCACTCCCTGCCTATGGAACAATAACCATTTTCCCAGTCAGCCCTTGAATCTCTCTCTTAAACAATTCTTCATCGCTATTCGTGTCTGATAAATGAAGCAACCAAATCTGTTCAACCTTGCTTAAATCGTTCGCTTTCAGAAATTCTTTGACGTTTTCTAAACTGAAATGAGACTGCATTAACCGTCGTTTCATAGCCCTATGTACGCGTCCTGACACAATGTTTTCGTTAAGAATGTCCATGCTGTAATTTGCCTCGACCATGATGTGAGTTAATCCAGTGAAACGATATCTGATGTAATAGGTATCTGTTGCAAAGAGAACCTTGGCGCCACTCTTGTTTAGAAGCAGAAAGCCATAGGGTTCGCTTACATCGTGCTGTACGTCAAAGGGGATAATGTCCCACGTTCCAATCTTTATCCGCTCCTGCGTCGATACACGGTGGATGCGGTGATGATCATGACCAATCGCTTCGGCCGTCCCTGCGGACATGTAACAATCAATGCCTGCTGCCGTAACCTCTTTGATCGCCTTGCTATGGTCCTTGTGCTCATGGCTGATAAGGCATGCGGCGATATCCGATGTCTTAAAGTCCAGGGCCTTTTGAATGTCCTTGTAGCGGATCCCCGCCTCGAGGAGCAGGGAGGTTTCACCATCTGTAATGTGATAGCAATTCCCCGCGCTCCCCGATGCAAGGGCTTTGATTTCAATCACCAGGTCGGTTCGTCCGTTCCCGTTTTATCGAAACTGATTTCTTGATCATCCGACTCGCTTGTGGGGGCCTCTATCGGGTCCTGATCTTTATCAAACGGAAGTTCATCTACTTCTTCATATTCCGCATCAATGATCTCCTGATTCGCATTTTCGTTAATCTCTCGCATTACAGCAGAATCCTTCTCTTGCCCCTCAACGTAGGCGTAAGATGCAGCGTTTACCTTTTTCGGGTCGACTTCTAAGTGTTCCGTAACTCGGTGAACCAACGTTTTATATCTCATTTCAGCAGGGTGTCCATCCCAAAACGTTTTGCTTTGTGCTGCGCTTCTAGACTTTTGGAAATCATCCTCTGTTACGATGACAAGTTTGTTTTTCTTCGGATCCTCGAATGCCAGATAACCAAATCCACCGATTATCTCTCCGCGGTCAAATGGATTTTTAACATCGAATTCATAAGACTCAACCTCATTTGAGAATGACTTTTTAATTGGTTTGAAATGGTCATTACTGTAAACGAGCTCATAAACGATATCGATTGGCGGATCGACTGCAACCTGTGCCCTGTAGTACGCCTCCCCCACATAACCAACACGCAAATCCAAATCGTACTTACCTTCTCGCTTATTGAAATAAGGAACCGGATGGATGTGGTTGGGGATTAGAGCATCTAACCCCAGCTTCACGCGATGGACCGCATCCAAAGCTAATTTCCTCATGTTAACGTTGTTCCATGTATAAGATGATTGCTTGTCGTTACTTCGCTTCGTTTCTAAATCTTTCAACACGTTGTCTACTTTCAAAAACAAGTGTTGTGCTAATGTCTTTTCGTAATCCGTGAAAGCTACTGGCGCACCCGCTTCTGCTGCGAACTGCTGCTGTACGCTTGCCAAAAACCTTTCTGATTGCGTGGCTTGTAGGCTAGTGTCTTTGTTTGCTACTTCGTTTTTATTGCTCATTTGTTGTTACCTCCTGTTTTTGTTCCTTCTGTACCAAAGTGATAGTGCCGTCAAATTCTCCTTTATTTAATAAAGTCAAGAATCGTATACGATCAATTAAACTATCGAAAAACATTCTGTTTCTACCGCGCTTACCTGATAACTCCACTCCGTAAATCTTTTTCAATTTACGCCACCACACTTTCATCGCTTGTCTTTGTTTCAACTCTCAGCTGCTTGTCCTGCTCAGACACAATCAACCTGATCAGCTGAGCCTCGGTATCGATCAGCTGGGTAACGGCTTCCGCATTATCCACAAAGATTGGAG
Organism: Ammoniphilus oxalaticus; assembly: GCF_003609605.1. NCBI lineage: Bacteria > Bacillati > Bacillota > Bacilli > Caryophanales > Paenibacillaceae > Ammoniphilus > Ammoniphilus oxalaticus. The sequence continues at coordinate 31,143 of NZ_MCHY01000009.1, forward strand.
CGTAGAAACCATAGTGCTCTGACAGCGTGTTGATGATGTCCAAGCCAACGTTGATCTTCGCTGCATTATTTAGCCCTGAATCATAAGGGACACCGTCAAAAGTAGTCGTGCAATCCTCTCTTAAGCCGCCATTGACTTGCTCTTCAAATAAACGGAAACGAGCGTACTTGAATTTGCTGTTGATCTTATCTTCCAGAAACTCAACCTTTGTTCGAGTAAATTCTTCTGTCAGGAACAACTGTCTTTGCAATTCCTCATATTCCTTCGCGAGTTTACGTTCCTGCCCTTTCAGTTCATCGATCCGATCCTGCGCCTGTTTAACAAAGGCGAACTTGCTCAAATCTTCCTGTAGTTGATCGCGCTCTGCTCTTAGTTCCACAATCTTCAACTGGATCGATTGAATCTCTTGATCCGCTGAACTTCTAATGCCTTCTAGCTCGGTGCTAAGCTGTTGTTTTTCTGTGAGCTTCGCGACATATTCCGCATTCTCGGTAATATCAACGACCATGTTTTCCAACTTAGAAAGCTGTTCTTGGAGCTTTTTAATCAACTTCTGCTTGTCAGCAATCCGCTCGTTGACCTTTTCCGTTTCTTTATCTAAGCCCACGTTTTCTTGCTCTAGCTTTTTCTTGCGTTCGGATTCTTGATTACCTTCCGCGTCTAATCCTTCCAAGCGATTGGACCTTTTAAGATTGAATTCTTCCAATGCTTTGTCGCGGGCTGCTTGCACTTGATCATTTGGCAAGGCTTGTCCGCACGTTGGGCATTCGCACTCATCATTGTGTGTAAACTCAACAGCGTTAACCTCTTTCCAAATTCCCCGCAATTCCGCAAGCTTGCTCTCAATCGACTTAATCCGCTCATTGTTGTGTTTCTTTTGTTGCTCAATACTTTGGAGATCGCGGTTGAATATAGTTACGTTCGACTGTTCCTCTTGCAACCTAGCTTTCAGCTTATAAACTTCATCCTGGGAACCGGACTCGTGGGCGCTCTTGATCCTCATCAGCTCGATCTCGACCTCTTGGATCTGCTTTTGTTTCTCGGTGATCGCGTTCCCGTTCCGAATACTAGAGATTTGATCTTGTTTGGCGTCGATCCGCGTGTTGACCACACTTATCTTCGCTTGCAATCCATCTTTATCCAGACCGCCAATGTCGGGCATGCCTCGATCAACCTCTGAAATACGAGTTGGAATTGCATCCAATTCTTTTTTAATAGCTGATAGCTTGGAAGCAATAACCTTTTTGTGATCTTCGATTGACCTGCCACTTAAAATGTCCGGTAGCTCAACCAGCTTATCGTTAGATGAAATGACCTCTTCATCCGTTACGTCTCCACAGACTCCCATGAGGACTTTGCGGCGCTCGTCTTTCTTTAACTGCTCGTTGAAATAAGCAGGGTTCGTAATAAGTTTGAACACGTCTTCCTCAATCATATTTGAAATGAATTCGTCATAATCCCGTTTCTTGGTAGGCACACCATCTATGAAGTAATCCGTTGTATGACCCCCGAACACTGCGACTGGTTGGTTGCGTGGCTTCGTCCACACTTCCTTATAAATTCGTTTTAGGGTGACGGTTCGTTTATCGATGTCAAAGACTCCTTCAACCTCATGCTCCAAGCCATTGATCGGTCGACCCTCTGAATCAAGAGTTTTGATTGAAAAGTCCGATCGATTATTAGTGTCTTTACCAAAGAGCAACCACAAAAAGGAATCGGGCACCGTTGTTTTCCCTGTACCATTGTCTCCATACGCATCTGCGTTTCCGCCGTTAGTATTAAATAAGAAATCCTTAATACCTTTGAAATTGCGAATTGTTAAAGATAACAAAGTGATTTTCTTCATGCTTTACACCCCTTCATGTTATAATTGGATTGTGTTTATTTTTAATGGGCCGTTCACACGGCTATTTTTTTATGTCTTTTTACAAAATTAACAAGGTAATTCAGATCACCGTCTGCGATTGTGTTCTTGTAGCTATATAGCTTGTGATCAATCAAGCAGTAATGCATGGTCAACACGCTCGTTCCTGCGAGTACTCGCGCAAAGAAATTTAGTTGTATGAAATCATGAGCAACAGTCTCGTTTACCAGCTCATATTCAAGACCCCAATACATTACAGTTTTCACTTCCTCACCCCCTCTCGCTTTTGGTCAGCAATGGAGAAAACTAGAGAAACTAATAATCCAAGCATCCCCGGAAGCCAATGACCGTTGACCATTGCTGCGCCCGAAATAGCCGCTAACAAAATACATCCGCCTATCATTCACTCACCTGCTCCCTATTATTTTTAATGGATTGGATCCATCGTCACGACCAGGAACCACAGGAGGGAGATTCCCGATCATGACGACAGGACCAAACCTGTCGTTGCTGGACGATCCAGCAGATGTTATAATGTGATTACCTATTTATGAACAGTAAGCCGGTCCTCCAACCTAGCTTGCTGTTTTTCTTTTTTCACGGGAAACCCTAACCTTTATGACCTCATCCAAGCATGCAAGGTGATTCGGATTATCCAACGCCTGCCTACACATCTGCCGCACCCTCCATGCGGGCATTAACTTACTAACCGCAATTACAATTACCACTGAACATTCTCCTTTCCTATGTAAAGAGCGCCCACACGACCATCGTCGATACCGTTGATATGATTTGCATGACAGCCGCTACATCGACACCGCATATGATTGCGGCCGCTATCTCTGGGGCTCCCGTCACTTGAAACCAATCGACTAAATCCCTTACCTTTAAAGCCAAGTAATTGTTCTCAAGCCTTGATACATTACTCCTTGATAGGTGTAACTTTTCTGCCATTTCCTCTTGGCTGAGCCCCGCTTTAAGTCTTGCTTCTTTAAGCAATGGACCATACATCATCGTTACGATTCACCCCCTTCCAATGTGCAGGATTTGCACACTTGCAAATCCTGGACAGTCGAATCTATTTCTATCTACTAAAATTAGTTTTAGTAGATTCCTAGATCACTCGGAACGGTGCTCGGTTTAAATTCGGAGCGTTTGCATTCACCCAACCCGCGTTTAGGTCGATCCACTCGAACAAAAGTCGTGTCGGAACCCGTGGGTGTCCAAAATCACGTATAACCGGGAAATCTGCTCTATTGAAAAGTTCAGCACATTTTGTCCCGCTGATCCCCACCAATTCCATAAACTCCTTTCGCGTTAATAGCGGAGGTAGTTCTTTTTGGACATTGATCTCTTGGAGAATCAGCGGCGCCAATTGCTTTTTAATTTCTGTTGCTAACGATTCAATCATTTCGTTTGAAAATTTAACTTGCATCATATGACCTCCTTGAAAGGATGATTTGATATGCCCGAATTACTTATTCATCAACTGATGGATAAAATACATATTCTTAAAACTGAACTTGCAACTATTATACAAAGCCAAGAATCCACTAATGAACTACTCACATTGCTTGCCGAAGACGCGAACGACATTAAGGCTGATTTACACTCACTTAGATTGCAGTCGGTCACGGATCGCTAGAGGTCAGCCGCTTAATTAGCTGACCTTTCTCGGAATCCAGTTTGCAACGTATCGGATCGCGACCTGTAACTCCTTGCGCTTAACATCTTTATAGGAAGCAACCGCAAACCGGTCTTTGATCTCGCGATAAATTTCACGAAACAGTTGTGAGCGTTCATTTGGTTCGTCGCTCAGTTCATAGACTTTAGTTGCAACAGCCTTTTGTAATCGGCGTTGTTCACCGTGATCGAGAGTGATCTGTTCTTCGACCTTCTCGTCGATCTGGGTCACTAACTTTCTGATCTCGTGTTGTTCCTTGACAATTTCATCATGGCCTTCGACTAAATCGGCAGTAGTTCTGAGGACGGTAACCAGGGCTTGATCTTTTGAAAGTGGAACAACATTTTCGGTTTTATAAGATCCTGTGTTTCTTATAGAAGGAATGACCTCAATCGCTAACCAATCTTGAAACTGTTCAGCTACTTCGTTTGAAGCTTTGAATGCTAACTTGTAAACAAGCGGCTCGGGTATTAGGTCACCTTTCCCCACTTCTGGGGAATTTGGTGGCAGGTATTCATTTACCCGTTCCCAACGAACATACTCTCTATTATTCTTTTCTTGTGTGATACCAAGGCATTTAGCGACTTGTTCAATCTCGAAAAGGATTTGTCCGTTTTCGTTTTTGGCAGATACCTTGAATAATTCATTTTCGAAGACTTGTAATTGACTCATAGTTACCTCCTTTGTTTTATCCCCCCTCTCATGTGGTACTATTTTCATAGAGAGGGGGTGAAATGAATGCTAAAAAGAATAGACCCAGAAAAATTTGCTTTATCCGTTGTTAGTTCATCTTCTGCAATAAGCGACTCCCCAGAAGCTATTGCAAAAGAAAAAGTTGAAATTTACGTAGCTTCATATAAAGAAGCTGAGGATTATAACAGAACTGTTGTTAAAGCAAATCGTCTAGAAGATCACAAAAAGTTTTATGGTGAAAAGTAGGTTTAATTTTCTTTGATGTGTACGAGGATGGTCTTTGCTATAAGGTAAAGATCATCTTCGTCCCAACCTAGCTCATGAGCGAGTTTAAGCACTCTTTCAACCATCGGAAACACCTCTAACGGATGAGCAAGAAACTGCTTCGCCACCTAACTCACCTCCTTTCGGGGGTTGGATTGGTTTTCAGGAGTTGGATTGTGCGTATCGCTTAATTCATACTCAAAAAAATTTCGAATGTCCGTTTCCAAGGCTTTGGCTATTTGCTGTAAAGCCTCAACATTCGGTTGCCTTCTTCCTGTTGAAATGCCGTGATACCAAGCAACTGTTCTACCGCACTTGTTAGCGATGTGTGTCTTTGTCACACCTTTCCGAATCCTAATTTCCTCTATTTTCAGATGAACAGGTTTCATCAAGTTTCTCCTTTCTGCCCATATAAGCGTAACGCTTAATCTGCTTTTAAGTATATTTGAGCGTTACGCTTAAGTCAAGTGTTTTGTTTATATTATTTAGCTATTCGCTTAATTTATTAAACGGAACGCTTAAAAGTGTTATATTTATTTTGAGGTGCTGAATATGTCTGTGCTAGGAAAGAGATTAAAAAAAGCAAGAGAATCTAAAGGGTTGACCCAGTTAAGTGCGGCTAAAAAGTTAGGTATATCTAACGGAACACTATCGGGCTATGAAAGAAATTACAGAGACCCCGATACGGCCATATTAGATAAAATGGCTGAGTTGTATGAGGTTAACGTTGATTGGCTCCTCGGCCGCACCGACGATCCAGGCAGTGAATCTTCAGCCAAGGAAGAATTCCCTTTCGATCCAGAAGCAAATCTATTCTTTTACGAATTCGAGAAGTTGAGCGAAGAGGATAAGCAAAAAGCCATTGAACATATAAAGTTTCTGCAACATATGGCAAAGGAAGTAAACAAGAAGAAGTAAATGCCCGTCTAGTGAGGGCTTTTATTTTATAAACAAAACGAACAAACGTTCCTTTGTGTAGGAGGGTTGACTTTGAAAGTAATTTATACGCCAACACATCTAGAAGAATGGGTCTCACGTTTATATTTAAGACAACGGATCCGTGAGCCACATGATATTTGTGAGGAGTCTATATGTCGGTTTTTAGATATTTTCCTATTTTACAAAGAAGCTCCTAGTCTGGCCTTTGAAAGCGGTAGGTTTAAAAGCATAACAATTAACTCGAGACTGCCGAAAAGAAAACAGCGGGAACGCTTTTACCATGAGCTATGTCATCTACTGCGTCACGTTGGATGGCAGCTCATGTTACCTAAGGCATTCAAAGAGTTGCAGGAATATGATTCTCAAAATTTTACTCGATATGCCGCCATTCCCTTTCACATGTTAAAGTACTTTGATTTCCGAGATCCAAACATTATTCCGCTAATGGCCGATCGTTTTAAGGTCACAGAAGAATTATGCAATGAAAGACTGAGTATGATTAAAAACAGTTTAATTATGAACAACAAAATTCTAGAAAGGACGTGACTTAATATGAGCGCTATTTTCTACATAACCTTCAATCACCAAAAGGAGGGTGAGATATAAATATTGAACCTTACCCAAGGCAACGCCCCTTAATCGGGCTTTTCTTTCACCCTGAATTAGAACATACATTCCTATAAGGAGTTGATATTCATGTTTTGCGAAAAAATCACACTGAAATCAGGTCAAACAAGATGGGTTTGTGTCGCGGATGGTCCTCCCGATTCAGCGACCGGTAGAAGAAATCAAATCCGACGACGTGGAAAAACAAGAAGAGAAGCGATGAATAAAGTAAACGAGGTCATCAGGGGGTTTGAAATAGATGGAATCGATCAAAGAGTTGGAAAGAATATATCTTTCGATTCCCTCGCGGCAGAGTGGATTTCGACCTATGCCTTAACAGGAGTAAAGCGAAATACTGTGCGAATTCGAGAAAAAGAGATCAATATTTTGAATCGACATATTGCGAACATGCCCATTTCGGATATATCCCACTCCATGTATCAAAGGCTGGTCAATGAATTATCCGCCCAGTATGCTAGAACGACTGTCCAGGGGGTAAATACGACGGCTGGAATGATCTTTAAATATGCGGTGAGAGACAAGTTGGTTAAGGACGATCCAACCGCAGGCGTCATTGTTCCGAGGAAAAAGAGAACGGTTGAGGAGATCGAATCTGATCCCATTGAAGAAAGGTATCTAGACACGAATGAATTAAACGACTTTTTAGATGTTGTTTTAAAGCATGGTCTGGATTTAGACATTGAGCGTTTCTATCTCTTAGCCTTTACAGGAATGCGCTCTGGTGAATTGTGCGCGCTTAAATGGTCAGACGTTGATTTTGAGAAGAATACAATCAGGATTACAAAGACGATTTATAACGAAAGCAATAATATGAGGGAGTATGAATTGACGCCGCCTAAGACGGAGGGCTCTATTCGCCAAATTGAATTAGAAGAGGAGATCATGCAACTGCTTAAGTCGCACCGCAGGCGCCGATTAAAAATAAAATTAAGCTTTCAACATGAGTTAGAGGAATACCATGATGAGGATTTTGTTTTTTGCAGACCGAACGGTTACCCATTCATTCAAAAGAACATCGGCGATCGAATGCGCCGACTATTGGCATACACAAACATTAAAAAGAATGCTACTCCGCATATTTTTAGGCACTCGCACATCAGCATGATGGCAGAAGCTGAAATTGATTTAGCGACAATCATGGAGCGAGTCGGTCATGACGATCCGCAAACGACTTTAAGAATCTATACGCATGTTACCAAGAAAATGAAAGAGGATGCTTCCCATAAGATTTCCACCTTATACGAAAGCACCCTCAAAAACATTGATTTTAGACAGTCACAATAAATAATGTTATCTTTCTGTGACTTTTATTGAAATTCACCTTTAAAAAGGTGGGTTAAACCCTTGATACTACTGGGTTTTTGTGGCGGTCACTACATCATGCCGCCCATTCCACCCATACCGCCCATTGCGCCCATATCAGGCATTCCAGATCCATTTTCCTCTGGCTTATCTGCAATTACGGCTTCGGTAGTTAATAGCATAGCTGCAACTGAAGCTGCGTTTTGTAAAGCGGAACGAGTTACTTTTGCAGGGTCAACGATTCCCGCTTCAATCATGTTCACCCACTTGCCTGTAGCCGCGTCAAAACCAACGCCAATTTCTTCTTTCTTTAAGTGCTCAACAATAACAGATCCTTCTAAACCTGCGTTGTTGGAAATGATGCGAACTGGCTCTTCAAGGGCGCGAAGCACGATGCTAACGCCCGTTGCCTCATCCCCTTCAGCTTCAACAGCTTCAACAGCCTTAATTACGTTAATCAGAGCTGTTCCACCGCCGGAAACGATTCCTTCTTCAACTGCGGCGCGTGTAGCGTTCAAAGCATCTTCAATACGAAGCTTTTTCTCTTTCAATTCTGTTTCAGTAGCTGCTCCAACTTTAATGACAGCAACTCCGCCAGCTAGTTTCGCTAAGCGCTCTTGCAGCTTTTCTTTATCGAATTCTGAAGTCGTATTTTCCATTTCAGCGCGAATCTGGCTAACACGCGATTCAATATTCGCAGTCTCGCCAGCGCCTTCTACGATCGTTGTGTTCTCTTTGGACACAACGACTCGGCTCGCTGTTCCAAGATGTTGCAATGTAGCTCCCTTTAGATCAAGTCCAAGATCCTCTGTGATCAATTGACCGCCAGTTAATATAGCAATATCTTCAAGCATTGCCTTACGACGGTCGCCAAAGCCAGGAGCTTTAACAGCTACCGCATTGAACGTGCCGCGAAGTTTGTTTACAACAAGTGTAGCTAATGCTTCGCCTTCAAGATCTTCTGCGATAATTAAAATCGGCTTACCTTGCTGAACAACTTTCTCAAGCACAGGCAGAATTTCTTGAATATTTGTAATCTTCTTATCTGTGATTAAAATGTACGGGTCCTCTAGAACCGCTTCCATTTTATCTGTATCTGTAATCATGTATGGTGATACATAGCCTCGGTCAAACTCCATTCCCTCTACTACGTCTAATTCGGTATTGAAGCCTCTTGATTCCTCAACAGTGATCACACCTTCTCTGCCTACCTTTTCCATCGCTTCCGCGATTAATTGACCGATTTCATCATCGGCAGCAGAGATTGCCGCAACTTGAGCGACAGATTCTTTTGTTTCTACTGTTTTAGAGATCTTTTGAATTTCTTCAACGGCAGCTCGCACCGCTTTTTCAATCCCGCGACGAATAACCATTGGGTTCGCCCCAGATGTTACGTTTTTCAGTCCTTCGCGGATCATTGCTTGCGCCAATACTGTCGCAGTTGTTGTTCCATCACCTGCTACATCATTTGTTTTAGTCGCAACTTCCTTAACTAACTGAGCTCCCATATTTTCAAAAGCGTCTTCTAATTCAATTTCTTTCGCAATGGTTACACCGTCATTCGTGATTAGAGGGGAACCAAACTTCTTTTCAAGTACAACGTTACGTCCTTTTGGTCCAAGAGTTACTTTTACAGCATCCGCAAGCGTATCCACACCACGCAGCATGGAGCGACGCGCGTCTTCACTAAACAAAATATCTTTCGCCATGAAAAAAACTCCTCCTTCTATATGTAATGATTTTTTGATTTTTCGATCGTCGTTCTATATTATTGAATAATAGCCAGAATATCGCTTTCACGCATAATTAGTAGTTCTTTGTCTCCGAACTCAACTTCTGTGCCAGCATATTTTGAGAAAATTACCTTATCGCCTTCTTTTACTTCAAGCGCAACGCGCTCCCCGTTTTCAATGATGCCAGGGCCAACGGCTACAACCCGACCTTCTTGAGGCTTTTCCTTAGCTGTGTCTGGTAATACAATGCCACTTGCAGTAGTTTCTTCTTGAGCGATAGCTTCGATAACTACGCGATCACCTAATGGTCTTAACACTTTGAAACACCCTCCTTAAAAGACTTACGGTTTTGTTAGCACTCTGATATCGTGAGTGCTAATACAATTATTATATTAGTCATTTTTCCCAAACTTTGCAAGCCCTTTTTGCTTTTTTATTAAAAAAACTTGCTAAGTTGAAAAAATATCCCTTTCCATCCTATCCTTTTTATTTTATTTCATACCCCATACCTAAATTAAACAACAGAAAGAACCCGACACAGTTTATCGGGTTCTTGTTAGTCGTCATCCGTTCGAATCGTTGCGAACTCTTCTTCATATCGCGCTTGTCTCGCAAGCTGTTTTCGATAGATTCGTTTAGAAAGAATAATACTAATCTCATAAAGAATGATGATTGGAATCGTAACGACAATATTAGATATAAAATCAGGCGGTGTGATCATTGCCGCAACAATCACGGATAGCAACATGGCGTACTTACGAAATTTAATCAATAGCGGCGGATTGACAACGCGAATCGATGTTAAGAACAAGATGATGATCGGCAGCTCAAACAATAGACTAATCGGTAAGATTAGATTAAACAGAAATTGAAAGTATTGCGTTAGTCCATATGTTTCGCTCGCCCCCAACATTTGGGAAAAACCGGATAAAAACCCAATAATCAATGGAAAAAGGAAATAATATCCGAATAATAATCCAATAATGAGTAATAGAAAAGAAAAGGGAATATACGCCGCGATTGCCTTCCGCTCTTCCTCCATCAAGCCTGGGGATACAAATCTCCAAATATGGTATAGGATTAGCGGCAACGTGAACGCTAAGGCAATCACAAACGCCACTTGCATATAAATACGCAACGCATCCGACAGACCAAACACATACCAGTCCTCAATATTTACGGCAATCGGATCATTTTTGATATGTTCTACTACCGGACCCGCGACAAGAAAGCCAAATATAAGGGCAACGACAAAGCCGCTAATGATCCAGATCAAGCGTTTTCGTAACTCGGAAAGATGCTCTACGACGGACATTTGATTATCATTCATCTTCGTCTACAATCCCCGCGTTCGTATTTTTCATAAAGTAAATCAGCGATTGAAGTTCGATGCTTAAATCAATGTGATGAATAACAACTTCCTCAGGAACTTGCAGGCGAGTAGGCGTAAAATTAAGGACTCCTTTAATGCCTGATCTGACTAACTGATTGGTTACCCCCTGAGCCGCATGAACAGGAACAGCGAGAACAGCGACGAGCACATCTTCCTTTTTAATGATACCCTCCATACGATCTAACGAGTAAATTGGAACCCCGTTTATTTCCTGCCCAATCTTCGTCGGATCGGTCTCAAACGCGGCGACAATCAACGCGTTATTTTTAAGAAAATCATATTGAATCAACGCGGTCCCAAGATTCCCAACCCCTATTAGCACAACATGGGTCATTTCATCTTGTTTTAAAAACTCCCGCAAAAATTGGATGAGATATTGCACATCATAGCCGTACCCCTTTTTTCCAAGAGCGCCTAAATACGAAAGATCTCGACGAATCGTAGCTGGATCAATGTTTAAGGACCGACTAATCTCCGCTGACGAGATTCTACGCACACCTAGCGAGGCTAGCCGATCCAAATATCGGTAATACACAGGAAGTCTTCTTGCAGTCACCTTTGGAATCTGTTGGCCCACTTTATTCACCCCCTTGAACCTGTCATCAGGTATGAAACCCTCCGTATCCAATGGAGATAATATCAGACTCCGTTATTTTCTCTCCGACCAATACTCTGGGCAGAAAGACATCAAACGACGTGAATGAATCATGAATAACACAGCCTGGCAGTCCTAGAATCGGAATTTCTCCTAAATAAGCAACGAGCAACATCGAGCCGGGCAGCATCGGTATACCATACCGAACGATATCCGCGCCAACAGCCTTGATCGCTCCTGGGGTGCGATCGTCTGGGTCTACTGACATCCCCCCCGTTACGAGGATCAAATCCGCCTTTTCTTGCTCAACAAAATAACGAATTTCCGCTTGAATCGCGTCTAGTTCATCGTCAGCAAATCGTTGTCCCAAAACTTTCGAGCCGAATGCTTTCAACTTGTCTTTTAGAACGGGACCAAATCGGTCCTCAATCCGTCCTGTAAATACTTCGCTGCCGGTCGTTACGATTCCAACCTTTTTCTTTTGAAAAGGCTTCACCTCGATCGCCGGTAAAGATTGAAGTTGTTCGACTCGTTTGACCTTCTCTTCCTCAATAATCAGTGGAATCGGTCGAATCCCCGCTAACGATTGATCAGCTTGAACGACTCGGTCAGACAATAACGTGGATACAGAGATCCCTTCAATCTGGTTCGCTTGTTCAACAGCCGTTGGGTCCACCTTCAATAGACCGTGGATGGCGGATTTTAAAGTCATCTTCCCTTCAACGGGACCTGTCAAATACACATGCTCCCCCGCAAATGCGCGGGCCATTCGTTCCGCCGCTTCGTTTTCATGCAGAAAACCTTGCGGAGTATCCATAATGTAAATATGGCGCTTACCGATGTCGAGCAGCAGTGGAATGTCCTCCTCTGTGATGACATGCCCCGCTTGAAAGACCCGCCCCTTAAAAGCGCCTGGAACAATCTGTGTCAGGTCATGTCCCAATTTCATTCCAATCGCATCTTCAACCCGAACTTCTTTCAAGTACGTCGGTTTCACCACGTTTCCTCCCTAGTAATTGAGCCCTCTCCAACCTTTCCTTGAATGATGTTAAGGGCATGAGGGATTTGATCTACAATTGCTGTAAAGCACTCCTCAACCCCCTTTGGGTTCCCAGGGAAGTTAATAACCAGCGTGTTGCCGCGTGTGCCCGAAACGGCGCGCGTTAACATCGCTCGTCTTGAGTTCTCTAGTGAAGCGCGTCTCATCTCCTCCGCTAAACCAGGCACCGTTCGATCGATGATAGATTCCGTTGCTTCGGGCGTAACGTCTTCAGGACTTAATCCTGTGCCGCCGACGGTAATCAGCAGTTCCACTTTCTCTCTATCGATCAATTCAATAAACGCCTCTTTTAGGTGTTCAATATCGTCTGGCACTACACGATGCAAACAGATTTCACTATCAAGCTCTCTTTTTAACAGTTCAACTAATTTAGCTACGCTATCATTCTCTCTTTCACCGCGATAAATAGAGTTACTTGAGGTAATGACGCCGATTTTATACGTAGACATAGTATCCTCCTTCGTTAGTACCAAGAATCACTTATATTGTACATGATTTCACAACTGATTTCTTGCTCATTTTTTACAAATAATTGTTTCCTGTTCGGTAATAATTAAATCAACCCGAAAATCATGTTCTTCCATCGGCGCTTCCTCCATCAATTGTTCCGAAAAACAAGGCGCAAGCAAAGGTGGACGCGGATCTAACTTTGCTAGAAACCGATCATAAAAACCGCCGCCATACCCGATTCTTCCTCCCTTACGATCAAAACCGACACCCGGCATGACGATGAGATCGATTTCACTCGGGTCAACCTGTTTTGAACGCAGCGGATCAGGTTCTAAAATACCGTAAACGCCAGGTTGGAGTTGGTCCCATCGTTCAAAATAGTAAAGTGTCATCTGTTTATTTTTCATATCGGCAAGTGGAATAGCGACCTGTTTCCCATCCGCTAACGCCTGTTCTAGCAAAGAACGTAGATCTATCTCATGGTCAAACGGTACAAAGCTAAATAACAGCTTAGATTTCTGATAGAGAGTATTACGCAAGATCTGTTCAACAATCAACGATGACTTCGCTTGTCGAACGTCAGCTGGCATTTCCCCGCGTCTTGTTAAAATTTGTTTTCTTATTTCCTTCTTTATCAAGAAGAAACCCCCTTTCCTCTTCTACTTTTATGAATGGAATATGATAAACTAGAATGGTAATCTGACTTGAGGTGACAACCATGATTTTATTACAAACGGTTAACGTTTCCAAATCGTTTGGAGCGGATCCGATTCTTTCAGATATTAGTTTACAAATCCAAACGGGAGATCGGATCGGCCTCGTCGGTGTGAATGGAGCCGGAAAATCCACACTACTTAAAATAATAACAGGGCAAATGTTACCCGATCAAGGCGAAGTCCGGAAATCGCGGGATATTCAACTCATATACTTAGCCCAGGATAGCGGCCTTGAATCTGACAAAACGATCTGGGATGAAATGATCTCGGTTTTTGCGGCGCTCCAAGAGAAAGAAAGAGAATTACGCGAGATTGAAGCGAGTATGGGGCAAAAAATGTCCGAACAAGACCATGAGCGGCTTTTGCAACAGTACGCCATTTTATCGGAGGAGTTCTCCGATGCGGGCGGCTACCAATATGAGGCGAATATTCGCGGCGTGTTACACGGTCTCCGTTTTTATGAAGACGATTACGGCGCCCAAATCTCTTCCCTCAGCGGCGGACAAAAGACACGTTTAGCTTTATGCAAGTTGTTGCTTACCCAACCAGAAGTGCTCGTCCTGGATGAACCGACAAACTACCTTGACATTGAAACGCTAACCTGGATGGAACGATATCTGCATCATTATTCCGGGGCTGTTTTAGTCGTCTCGCATGATCGCTACTTCCTAGACGCGCTTGTCACAATGATCTATGAGATCGAACGAACCCAATGTCAACGCTTTGTCGGCAATTACACAAAGTATTTAGAACAAAAGGCCGAGCAAATTCAACGACAAATGGCCACATTTGAAAAGCAACAAGCGGAAATTAACCGGATGGAGGATTTTATCGCCCGAAACATCGCGCGCGCCTCAACAACTGGACGGGCTCAGAGTCGCAGAAGAATGCTAGATAAGATCGATCGAGTCGAACGACCTATTTCCGCGGAGAGAAGGGTTCATTTTACGTTTGATATTGATCGCGTCAGCGGCAACGAGGTGCTCAAGATAAATAATCTTTCCATTGGATATCCGTTGAACACATTAAGTTCAGGGCTTTCCTTTGATATCAATCGCGGTGAACGCGTCGCATTATTAGGTCCGAATGGGATCGGTAAATCAACGCTTCTTAAAACAATCATCGGCGAGCTGTCGCCGCTCAAAGGCGATTTCCAACTCGGTTCGAACGTTTCAATCGGTTATTATGATCAGGAGCAACAGGAGCTTGATTCCGATAAAACGGTTCTTCATGAGTTGTGGGATGAATATCGTCAACTTACTGAACAGGAAATACGAACGGTGCTTGGTAACTTCTTGTTTAGCGGTGACGATGTTTTAAAGAAAGTTTCTGCCCTTAGCGGCGGAGAAAAAGCGCGGATCAGCCTTGCTAAACTGATGCTGCAAAATTCCAACTTTCTGATCCTAGATGAGCCTACTAACCACCTGGACATTTACAGTAAAGAGGTGCTTGAAAACGCGTTAGAGGACTACCCCGGAACGATTTTATTCGTTTCTCACGATCGTTATTTTTTGAATCGAATGGCGACCAGAGTGATCGAATTATCTGCGAGCGGTTCCGCTAGTTATCTTGGTAACTATGATTACTATGTAGAGAAGAAACAAGAGTTAGATGAGTTAGGAAAACTTCCAGCGCCGAAAGAGAAAGCCCCTACCGCAGCCGAACAAGATTCAGATAAAAAGGCTACCGATAAAGAAGCTTTTTTTGCGGATAAAGAACAACAACGTATTGAAAGACAACGTAAACGAAAAATTGAAGAAGTGGAGCGCCAAATTGATTTGTTAGAATCCAAGATTAGTGACTTTGAACTTGAACTTTGTAAACCTGAAGTATTTGAAGATCCTTTAAGAGCTCTTGAAATTAATGAACAATTAGAATCCAAACAACAACAAGTAGAAGAGCTGATGTTTAAATGGGAACAACTTCAAGAAGAAAACTGAATTTAAATTGAGCCTATTCGCGCAAAAATAGGCTCAATCATTTGTTAAACGGTCGTCATGCGGTTTGAATCCTTCTTGTAAGCCAAGAAAGAGCATCGGCGCAATCATATAAATAATCGTTGTAGCTGCCGCCACAATTCCCGAATCATTGACAAGCAACGCCGTAACCGCTCCGATCGCGATACCAAAAAAGCCGCGAATGACATAAGGGCGCTGCTGCGCAAAAATGTGAATCATCCCGAATGGGCGGTAGCAAATAAATCCGAGCAAAAGAATCGAAGTAATAAATACTTTGCTCCATGCGGAAACGCCGATCAACTTCCAATTCATTTCCAATTTCCGTTGAATAATATTTTTAATCTCTAGTAAATCCCCTTGCATTAACTTTGTCATCGCCCTTCCAATATGTGACTGCGTCTGATCATCCCCGACTACATTCGCCATGAACATAACACCGATCGAAATCACAACCGCGCAGACTCCCCAAAAAAAGTAACGACGGTTTAAACGCACATCAAACAAACGGAAGAAGGAAGCGCTGTACGCGGTCATCGCCGTAATCGCTCCACCCGCATTTGTGCCCCACCGAGGCAACGCGAAAAATAAAAGATACAGCCCGAAAACAAACACTGAGATCTGCTTTACCCACTTTTCTCTCCATTTTGTCAATTCTAACAACATCGCTAGGCTAAGGATCGAACTCCCAATCACAACTCCCATATACTCGTTTCCAATTCCATAAAATCGAGCCCCGATTACAGAATCATAGCCTAAATACGATCGTTTCATTAGCATCGAATCAAATAACAGACCATCTATTAAAATAGGAAGCCAATTAACTACACTCACGATTAGAAAAATCCATGGAAAAGAAAGTCGAATTACGGCCGCAGCTAATCCCATCCCAAGCGTTAACAAAAATAAAACAGTCCAACGCACGCTAAATAGGAACGGAAATAGCGGAAGGATCAAAAACAAAAATGGCGATAACGTAATTAAAAGCAGCAAAAACCGAATGAGCGCATTTCCCGTCCGATAGAAAACATGATTCGGCTTACTAAAATACCAGAAAGCTGTTGCCAATATTAAAATGACAATTTGAAAAGTGACGTAGCCTGTCAAAACATCGGAGCGGGTGGCATAAATATGCTTGATCGATGTCCAATCCTTCCAAAAGTCAGCTTGACCCGCAATTGTTGTTATCGGTCGCCCCATCATTTGCTGTGGAACGGGTAGTTCAAGCCAAGATAAGATAGTCGGGGCAATATCAACATTGGTCACAATATTCGGTTGTCTTGTCGTCGACGAACTTAATATGCCCTGTTCTTGATTCGGATTCATTTGAACAAACGGCGCCATCATCGAACGGCTTTGCTCCGCATCTGGTGAAACCATTGGCGCTAACAATAAAATCATTTGCGATTCAGTCTGTTGCTCAACAAGCGTTTTCATGAACCGATTCAGCTCGGTAAGCGCCATCAATTTAGTCGTTTGAAATTGCTGAGCATCCATCATTTCCTTTGCAGAAGAAAGTCGATACAAATCGCCCAATTCAACCGTAAGTAAAGAACTCTGTTTATCTTCCTCTATTTTCTTCAGTAGATAATCATAGTCTGTCACTACTCCATACACACGATCGGGTGCTTCACGGTTCGTATTTAGAGATATATCGCCTCCATTCAACAATCCGCGTTGATCCATTGCAATTAAAGGGGCAAACCTTATCTTCTTCTCTCCGACATCCGAATTTCCGTAAGCAGCTGCCTGTAACCCATGTTGACGAAGCGTCTCCCCTAGCAACCCCGCGCTCATCGTATAACCCGAGCTACGATTACTCTCTAAGATGGATTGAATACCCGGAACGACAATTCCTTCTTGAGTGACCTCATGCCCAGTCAATTGTCGATACCAATCTTTTGCGGATGTCGCATGCAGTTCATCGCTTGTCATATACGATTCCACAGCGTTATTCGGACCGATCGCCCGAACACCGCTGCCAATCGTTATCGCGTTATTCACACCATTAATTTTCCCAGCCGTTCGAAGATTCATCGCCCCAATGGTTCCCTTATTCAACCAGTTAGCATCGGGCAAACCCTCTATTTGTCGAATATCCTCTAAAGAAAGGTGGTTGGCAAGAACAAGGATGACTCTTTTTGTCCGATCCATCGCGCTCGTCTCGATTGGAATAGACAAAATCAAGCAACAAAACACCATTATTGTGGATAACCAATTCCTATTCATTCAGTTATTACACCTCCTCCACAGTGTCCACATAGTTATACACAGTATAATCCGTGATATAACTGAGTTTCCCCATATTATCCACAGTTTCGACAATGTTCGCGCCCATTTTTATACACGGACTCGAAAGTCAACAAACGTTGTTAAATTCAATAACAACAGAGTTATTAACATTATCCACAATCACCTATGGATAACTTGTCCACGGGAACGTACGATCGAAATTATGTAATAAAAAAGACAACTATTAATATAGTTGCCTCTTTATTACAGGGATAAACCCGGAGTTCCATTCAAATCAAGATCAGAGAAGTCCCCTTGTTGATATTGAATTGTTCCCGCCGCCGCAATCATTGCCGCATTGTCTGTGCATAACTTCAAAGGAGGAACAACGAGCTCTACACCTTCCTGAGCGCTCCGTTCTATCAAAGCTTGTCGTAAAGCCGAATTCGCTGCTACACCACCGGCTAATAATAGTTGACTAACCCCATATTCACTTACCGCTCGAAATGTTTTTTCAACCAATACTTCTACAACAGACGCTTGAAAACTAGCGGCAACATTTTCCGCAGCTAATTGTTCGCCTCGTTGATCTGCATTATGCAACGCATTTAACACGGCAGATTTTAAACCGCTAAAACTAAAATCATAGGAATTCGCCTCTAACCAAGCGCGTGGGAAAGGAATATTCGCCGTTCCTTGATGCGCTAATCGATCGATCTGCGGTCCGCCGGGATAAGGCAAATTCAACGAGCGAGCCACCTTATCATACGCCTCACCCGCCGCGTCATCTCTCGTTTGTCCGAGTATCTCAAAGGAACCGTGCTCTCGCATATAGATCAATTCCGTATGTCCTCCCGAAACAACAAGCGAAATCAACGGGAAACGCATCTCTTTTATTAATCGATTTGCATAGATGTGCCCCGCAATGTGATGAACTCCAATCAAAGGGATTCCTCTTGCAAATGCAATCGCTTTAGCCGCTGAAACCCCAACGAGTAACGCTCCGACAAGACCAGGTCCACGCGTTACCGCAATGGCGGAAATGTCATCTAGTGTTAGCTTTGCTTCATCTAAAGCTTCTTGGACAATATAAGTGATACTTTCCACATGCCTCCTTGAAGCAACTTCTGGCACGACCCCTCCGAATCGTTTATGTATCTCTACTTGAGAAGAAACGATATTCGACAAGATCACAGTTCCGTCCTTAACAATCGCCGCTGATGTTTCATCGCAGCTCGTCTCGATCCCTAAAATGTAACATGGCTTGTTCTGATCCCGCGCTTGCCTATACGTATCTAGAGTTTTCTTCTTCCAGTTGCTGTTCTGCTTCATCTCTAAAATTCACCCACATGATTAGGGCATCTTCGCCATTATCCGAATAATACCGAGGACGAATCCCTGTTTTATTAAATCCAAACTTCTCATATAAACGCTGAGCAACGATATTTGTGACCCGGACTTCTAGCGTCATCGCGCTTGCCCCATGTTTCACAGCGTAAAGAATCATCGACATCAACAGTTTTTCTCCCCATCTTTGCCCGCGATAAGGGGCAGCAATGGCAATATTAGTTATTTGCGCTTCATCAATAACGATCCACATTCCGCCATAACCGATTACATTGCCATCAGATTCTAAAACAAGGTAATGCGCGAAATCATTTTCCGTGATCTCATGCAACAAAGCTCCTATTGACCAAGGATCCGGAAATGCCTCCTGTTGAATATCATGAATCACTTCAAGGTCTTCACGTCTCATCGGACGTATTGAGTAGTTATCCATGTTTATGTTTCCTTAGCCTGTTGAGCAGCCAGCC
The DNA here is from genome assembly GCF_003609605.1 of Ammoniphilus oxalaticus. Lineage (NCBI taxonomy): Bacteria > Bacillati > Bacillota > Bacilli > Caryophanales > Paenibacillaceae > Ammoniphilus > Ammoniphilus oxalaticus. The sequence continues at coordinate 50,464 of NZ_MCHY01000009.1, forward strand.
ACTTTGCTTCAGCCTCGGCCAATTGCAAGTAACGCGGGGCAAATAGATTCGGATCCGATAATTCTCCCTGTTGAATTTTTCGACTGCCCTCTCTTGCAATATAGCTTGCCCGCGGAACATTCCAGTCAGGCGGACCAAATCTAGCTTGATTCCCTAATTTTTCCGATATAACAGATTGGTGCATCGATACATCATCACCTAAAAACAAAACAGGCTTCTGCAATGCGGCAAGCTGATCCGCCCAAGATTCCATCATTGTAATCTGATCATTCTCGCTACGTTCCCCATTTTCAAACAGGGCTGTATACACCTGACCGCGCCGCGCGTCAAACAAGGGGCAAACATATCCTGAAAAATAATTACCGTTACCAGCCAACGCTTCAAGACTTGAAACCCCCACTAAGGGGATTCCGAGCGACCAGGCCATTGATTTAGCCGTTGTGACACCAATCCGAACGCCTGTATAAGAACCAGGTCCTTGCGCAATGGCAATTCCGTCCAAGGCGGATGGTTCAACGTCCAACTCATCCAACAATAAGGAAATCGCGGGCATCAATCGAATCGAGTGGTTCTTTTTCAGATTGGTCGTATACTCCCCTAACAATTGCTGATTATTGATTACAGCCAAACTCATCACTAGATTTGAAGTATCTATGCCAAGTATCTTCATTCCAACAACTCCTTGCGTAGTTGTTCAAAACGCTCTCCATGCGGGTAAATTATAATTTCTCTTTCGTCCCCCGTTAGACGTTTCAACTCAATTTCCAAACGTTGTTCAGGCAACGCCGCTTGAATTCGACTGGCCCATTCCACGACTGTAACGCCTTCTCCATAAAAATATTCCTCAAACCCTAACTCTTCAAACTCATCCTCAATTCGATAAACATCCATATGATAAAGCGGCATCCGCCCTGCGTATTCTTTTACAATCGTGAAGGTAGGACTGTTTACTACACCCGACACACCTAAGCCCTTAGCAAACCCTTGTGTGAATGTTGTTTTACCCGCCCCTAAATCCCCTTCCAATGTAATTACATCTCTAGCTTGGACTCGCTCCGCCAATCGCCGCGCCCATTGCTTGGTTTCTTCCGCAGAACGAGTAGTAACCTTATATTCTCGCTTCAAGTTAGACACTCCTTATGCTTGACCGATGCTTGCGTTCCTAATATATTATAACTTTGACCATTCCCTGCCGCAATTAAACGATGTAGAACTTGAAAAGAAACGGACGATTTATTACACTTTACAATATGATAAGAAATAGATGGAGGAAAAATTATGCGATATTGCCTGCTTCAAGGAGAAAATGGCCTTCAATTTATAGCTATTCCAAAAGATCACATGTATCAACTCGTTGCTCTCATTCACCGCTTACATAAAGAGATTGACAAACTTACGGCAAAAGAAAAGCCAACGTTACCGATTGTCCTCGCGGAATGTAGTGAACTCGAGATCCTTTCGCCTCATTGCGAAATTATTTCGGGCTTAGACTATATTAATGAACTGGAGAAAAGTTTTAATGATGTGCAAGAAACCGAGTACCCGCTTATTTCACTACTAACAGAAATTCGCGCTTTCCAAGCGCAATTAGAATATTTAGCAGAAGAAGTCTAAAATCAGTTCACCCTCGCCCATTGTTTGAATATCCTAGAAAGAAGGATGTGATGAATTCGGTAGAGGGGGGACTATATCATGCCGGGGTGGTTACGCAGACAATTAATGCGGGCCTTTCAGGGTAAAGATCATCGACAAATCAGATTGCTCAATGATTGTTGGTTCGGTTACAAACAAAAAAACAACCAAAAGTCAATCAGCGTCTAGCTCTCACATAAACGACATACAAAACAAAGGTGGGTCCCCCATAAAAGGGACCCACATTTCTCATTATGCGCCCGCTTCATGCGGCTCAATCATCGTCAAGCCAACACGCATTTTCTTTACATCTACCTCCGAAACCCACACCGTCACAATCTGTCCGACTGATACGACATCCAGTGGGTGTTTCACATAGCTTGAACTTAACTTCGATATGTGGACAAGTCCATCATTTTTTAAGCCAACATCGACAAAAGCGCCGAAATCAACAACGTTTCTAATCGTACCCTGCAACTCCATACCCAGCTTTAAATCCTCGATCGTCAATACGTCTTTCATTAGTAAGGGTTTTGACAGTTCATCCCGCGGATCACGCCCAGGTCTAAGCAAGCTGTCGATAATATCCCGCAATGTCGGTTCACCAATCTCCAATTGTTCAGCCATCGAAACTAATTCTACTTTTTGTAATTTTTCTTTGCTTTCCGGCTGATTTATCGCCCGCGGCTCAATTTGCAATCGTTGCAGCAATTCCTCCACTTTTTCATACGATTCAGGATGGATCGGCGTCTTATCCAACGGGTTATCCCCCTCCATAATCCGTAAAAAACCGACACACTGTTCAAACGTTTTAGCCCCTAAACGAGGCACCTTTTTTAATTGTGTTCTTGAGGAGAATTTACCAGCCTCTTCCCTTAGCTTCACGATATTATTTGCCACTTGGCGACTGACTCCCGACACATGCTGCAAAAGTGACGGAGATGCGGTGTTCACATCGACACCGACATAGTTTACCGCGGACTCTACTACAAACTGTAGACTTTCAGTGAGTCGTGTTTGACTGACATCATGTTGATATTGCCCAACCCCGATTGACTTTGGATCGATTTTAACCAATTCAGCTAATGGATCCTGCAATCTCCTTGCAATAGAAACCGCGCTCCGTTCCGCGACGTCTAAATCTGGAAATTCTTCTCCCGCTAACTTTGAAGCAGAATAAACGCTGGCGCCTGCTTCATTGACAATAATGTAGGAAACATCTCGATCGATATCCCTTAACATCGCAGCTGTAAATTCTTCTGTTTCCCTTGACGCCGTACCATTACCGATCGCGATGATATCAATTTGATATGAATCAATAACATCAATTAACACACGCTTCGCTTCTTCCACCCGATTATGCGGCGGAGTCGGATAAACGACGCCAACTTGATGCAGTTTTCCTGTCTCATCCACAACCGCAAACTTACAGCCTGTCCGATAAGCGGGATCAAGTCCCAGAACCATACTCCCTTTGATCGGCGCTTGTAATAATAGTTGACGTAAATTCTCTGAGAAAATATGGATCGCTTGTTCTTCCGCTATCTGCGTTAATTCATTGCGCGCTTCCCGTTCCACAGCTGGAGCAATTAAACGCTTATAACTATCTTCTAGAGCCGCGCTCAAATAAGGCCGCGCCGCAGTAGGAGCGGGGATATACCTTTTTTCTAAGAATTCCATAATAGATTCCACGTCAACTTCAAGTCTAACCCGTAAGATTCCTTCCTTTTCGCCTCGATTGATCGCCAATGTTCGATGCGGCACAATGCGCTTAATCGGTTCGGCGTATTCATAGTACATTTCAAACACATTTTTTTCGGCTTCTTCATCGTTTTTCTTTTCCGCTTGCAGCGTACCTCGTTCAAATGTAAAACGTCGAATCCATTTACGTGTATCAGGATCATCTGAAACGACTTCGGCAATAATATCCATTGCGCCCTGCAACGCATCTTCCGCTGTCATCACTTGTTTTTCCTCGTTTATATATTCGTTCGCTACCGTAGCTGGATCTTCTTTAACGGGTAAACTCATAATAAAAGCGGCTAACGGCTCCAAGCCTTTTTCCTTCGCCATGGTCGCTCTTGTTCTTCTCTTTTGACGAAATGGTCGATACAGGTCTTCTACTTCTTGCAACTTCACGGCCTGAGCAATCTGACATTCAAGCTCGTCCGTCAATTTTTCTTGCTCAGCGATCAGTCGAATGACTTCCGTCTTTCTCTCTTCAAGATTGCGGAGATACGTCAATCGTTCTTGAATCAAACGAATTTGGTTTTCATCCAACGCGCCTGTCGCTTCCTTCCGATATCGGGCGATAAACGGAACTGTATTGCCCGCATCCAGTAGCTCGACCACACTAATTACATGTTGATTCGCGATACCAGCCTCTTTTGAAATAACGCCGATCATCTGATTTATATCCATACGCATCTTCTCCTCTATTTGTTTCATGAGAACAGATTTAGTTGTTGCTTCCGCAGTACCTAAGTTACTCCTCATAGTTTAACATAATCTGTAAACATTAGCCTGATCCGAACAAACAGGGCGAAAAAAAAAGCCCACCATTTAGGGAGCTCCTTCTCGTTTACCTTAAACCACCGTTTTTTAAAAATCAATAAGACCGAGACTAATCTGAAGCGCTTCATTGACCTTTTCCATCATTTCATCATCAAGATGGGTAATCTTATCCGTCAATCGTTGTTTATCAATCGTTCTAATCTGCTCAAGAAGAATCACAGAATCTCTATCGAATCCGTATACCTTGGCATCAATCTCGACGTGAGTAGGGAGCTTCGCCTTCTGGATCTGAGCTGTTATGGCTGCGACGATGACCGTCGGACTGAACCGGTTTCCTATATCATTCTGAATGATGAGAACTGGACGAACACCGCCTTGCTCTGAGCCGACGACAGGAGACAGGTCCGCAAAATAGACATCGCCACGCTTAACAATCACAAGTTACACCCCGCTTACTAAGCGGCATAAGGTATGGTCAGCCTCCTCTTCTGCTTGAAAAGCCTCCGACGCTATGTTGAGATTAATGTTGGCCATCTCCATGTATCCTTTCTGCATGGTTTCACGAATCTGGCTCTTCTTCCGCTCTCTAAGATAGAGTTTCATCGCTTGTCTAATAAATTCACTTCGATCTGATTGTTCTCTTTCCACTAGACCATCCACCTCTTCCAGAAGATGGTGAGGCAAACTAATCATAATACGCTTGGTATCCATCCTAGACAAGACAAACGCACCTCCAACGACACTTAACGACTCATAATCTGCATAAAAACACATACTAACTTAGTACCATTATGTCGAATTGCATGAAAAATTATACTGTAAGATCAAGATCTTACAGAACCCATTCCATCTCTAGATGTCTGCATATTCTGTTATTATAGTCGTTTCTTTACCTATTTTGTAGAATACTAATCCATCGACACGTACACCATTCAATTGTACCATTATACCTATTCAAACGACAAGGATATACGACAAATTCATAGCAAATAATTTTTTGTAAATAGTTCGGAGCCATTCCTCTTGTACACTCTAGGAACGCGCCTACTAATCATACAAGTTACTTCATAATTAATTGTTTGCAGTAATTCAGCTACATCGTCAACCGTAATGATCGCATTTCCTTGCCGCCCAATCAAGACAACTTCGTCTCCAACGAAACACGTTGATAGGTTGGAAACATCGAGCATGCACTGGTCCATGCAAATTCTCCCAACAACCGACACCTTCTGGCCCCCGACCAAAGCTTTGCCGCGATTAGATAACGCGCGTGAATAGCCATCGGCATAGCCAATCGGTATAGAGGCAATTTTTGCTTTACTTGTTGTTTGATAGGTTGCCCCATAACTAATAAATGTTCCCTTGGAGACGTCCTTCACATAAGAGATCTTTGACTTTAAAGCAAAGGCTGCTGTCAATTCGATTCCCTGCCCACGCGCTTGAGGGGACGGGTATTGTCCATATAAGCTTATTCCCAATCTAACCATGTTATAACCCCAGCTTGGAAACATAATACCGGCGGCGCTATTGTTGCAATGGATAATAGGAATCGAACGCAGTGAGTTTTGAATCACTCTCATAAAGGTATGATGCTGAGCTTCGGAATATGACGAATCTACTTCATCCGCGCAAGAAAAATGAGTGAACGCCCCTTCGAGCACAATCAAGGGACATTTATCAACAGCCGAAATAAGGGCCCGAAACTCCGCTTCCGACCTTACTCCTATCCTACCCATTCCCGAATCCACTTTCAAGTGGATTTTTACAGGAATACGAAGACGTCGCGTCAGTTCATCCAACGCAGCGATCACATCTAAGTCAAATACGGTTAATGTGATGTTGCGCAACGCCGCGATCTCCAAAAAGGGCGGAGCAGTATAGCCCATCACAAGAATCGGAGCGTCAATCCCCGCAGCTCGCAATTCAAGAGCTTCATCAAGCGTAGCCACACCCAAATATTGAACGCCGGCGGCCAAAGCTTCCTCGGCAACTGGAATCGCGCCATGACCATAGCCATCCGCTTTTACAACAGCCATTAACTTCGTTTGTTCTGGCAGATGTTTTCGGAAAGCGTTCACATTAGCGGAAATCGCATCTAAATCTACTTCAACCCAAGTATGGCGATAAAAATCCTCTCCCATGTTGGATATCACCTTTTTCTCCCTTTACGAACTTTAGCCAATTGATCGTCAAGTCTCTGCGCAAAATCTTTGGAAACCATTAAATTTTCCTTCTTGCCATTCAAATTAAAAATAGGTTTCCATTGCGAAAGAGATTCTACATCTGTCAAATTGTACTGCCGTTCTTTTTTACCGAGTTTTACAATTAGTTCATCTCTCGTTAGAGTATATGTGGGCGATAACAAAAACTTGTACAAAAGGGGAGCGCCGCCGAGAAAAACAAACAGGGATCCGAATAAAAGAACTTTATATACCCCGCTATCAGGCGACATATAAACAGTCAATAAAAATACGGCGGTGATAAAGACAAGCGTTTCAACAACGCGATATAAGACCGGCCGATTTTGAAATATGCTTGAATAGGAAGCAAATTCTCTATAAAGCACTTGTTGTTTTGTCACTTTTGGTTTAGCCATTTCAACATCCACCTCCCCCAACTGACGATATTTTATTTCACTCTTAGAGTACCATATCCATGTCCATAAGCCAACAATCATGATCACAGTCACTTCCCTATAAGCAAGCAAAAAAAGGGCTTGCAAGGAAGCCCTTTTACTTATTTTCCAACTTGATTCAGAGTCGATTTGGCTACAGACATAAGCTCTTCCCGCGGAAGATCGCCAACGAGTAAATACTCAACGCCGTCGTGAGTCCACGTCATCGTTTTCTGTTTGTCTCCTACCATGACCGCAAGTGTCTCACCGAGATCAATGATTTCCCCGCTCGGAAAACTAGCGTGCGTCGCCTTCGGTCTTTCTTCAATTAGCGTATAGTTAAAATCTCCTTTATAACGAAGCACAAGTTGTGGTCCATCCGTCCCTTCCACTTTTTCAACGCCAAGGAAATTGACGCCGTGTGGTGTGTAAGAAGGTTGAATCACCCCAAAACTTCCCTGAACTTCTTCATCCGTTTTAGCCATCGTTGGCATACTCGAAGTTAGGCTGCTCGTCTCCAAATTCCGATCCTTACTAAATGAATTTTCATCAAATTGCGCGTCTTTCTCAAAATGTGTAAAATTGACCGTAACCATCACATTTTTGTTGGCATCCATCACATCCACTTTAACAGGCTGAAAGTCTTGCGTAAATACAACCTTTTGAGAAATAAGCGAATGGTTGTGGTAGTCTGCTTTCACGTCGAACACATAGTTCCCTTCATCCTCGACAAATTCTCTTTGCTCATCATCTGTGACACTCTTCACCAGCGATTCATAAAGGTAAACTTGGGCGTGGTTTTCAGGCCACCCGCTTTGGAAACGAAAACTTTTATTGAGATGCGGCGTTAACAGGAACACTCCTTCTTCATTGCGAAGGATCAACTGTGTAACATCTTTCGTCTTGGAAGTGAGCGCCACCCGATAGTAGTCGGGTTTTTGGTACCATACTTCCACATCATAGTTTTGTGGTTCCTTACCCGTTTGCAACGTTAATTCAGCATTCAATTTATATCCCGACATCTTTTCCATTTGCTTATTTAAATCAGCAACCGCATCACTGGCGCCTTTTGGACCACAACCAGTAGCTACTAGGGACAGTATAGCTATCAACATAACTAGCCATTTAAATCTTCTTCTCATTACACCAACATCCCCTTCGTCTGATTTTTACAACAATGACTTGAAGCGCGTATCAAGCTGTTTATTTAGACAAAGGAGGGTTTCCCCCGCGAGCGGGGTTAAAGTGTATGGTTATCGCGATCTTTTTGCGCGAGCGCTTGAAGGGCTTGACCGATCCATAAACCGAGATCAGATGCGCCGCCGCTATATTCATCCATCAGTTCCCCGGCCATTCCATGTACATAGACTGCGCACTGAAGACCCGCTAAAACATCGCCCGTCTGATTAATAAAAGAAGCGATCATTCCTGACAATACATCTCCTGAGCCACCTTTGGCTAAAGAAGAGCTCCCGCGCGGACTGACAAAACAAGTCCCTTGCGGAGTGGCAATGATCGAATAAGTCCCCTTTAACACCAGGTACACTCGATGTTGACGGGCAAATTTCACGGCAATTTGCTGGCGGTTTTCTTCCACTTCCTGTACGGTCATTTTCATTATGCGGGCGATTTCTCCAGGATGCGGCGTGAGAATCACAGGCATCCGATTTTCAGTCAGCGTGAGGTCTTGACCTAGCAGATTCAATGCATCCGCATCGAGCAATAACGGACCTGACGTGCGGTCAATCACTTGCTTTAACCAGTCAATATCCACTTCATGCCCAAGTCCTGGACCGACGACAACGCAATCATAACGAGGTTGATTCGTTGCCCGCAACGCTTCCCAGCTATGCGGGGCAAAGCTGCCTGCTTTATCCGCCCATGGCCAATAAACAGCTTCAGGTGTTAGACCGACAACCATCGATTGAATTGACTCAGGCAACGCAAGCGTCACCATCCCCGCTCCCGAACGAATCGCTCCTAATGCGGTTAACGCTGGGGCGCCGACATAAGATTGAGAACCCGCTATAACCAACACATGTCCATAGGAACCTTTATGGGAATGTCTCGCTCGTTTTGGGATCAATGTAGATATAAATTCATCTTGAAGCAAACGAGCCTTGATTCCCAACTCCTCCCCCACCCACGCGGGGATGCCAATATCGCGAACAATCAAGCGACCACAATGGCCCGCCCCCGGAAACAAAAAATGTCCCCATCTCGGACAAGCAAACGTAACGGTTAGGTCCGCGCTCACGGCCACGGAAGAAATGACGCCATTATCCGCGTTAATTCCGCTTGGGATATCGACCGAAACGATTGCAGCCCGATCTTTGCGCTTGTTTATTTCCATAACTACGCGCGCAGCCTCTTCGCGGAGGGACCCTTTTATCCCCGTACCGACAAGTCCATCGATAATAACGTCCGCCCCGCTAAGTTCGCGACAGAATAGATTCCACGATTTGGGTGTGAGTTTTTGGACATGGACACGACTTTGAACCAACGCCCGATAGGCGATCGCCGTATCTGCTGTCATCTTCTCTTCAGAACCGACCAGCCATGTGTTAACCGCAAAACCTCTATTTTGCAAATGCCTGGATAGCACGAACGCATCCCCGCCATTATTCCCGTGACCAGCAATGACGACAAGGCGCGCTTGCGGGTACCTCTGTTCCACTTCTTGGGCAACGGCTTGACCCGCCGTTTCCATGAGTACAATGCTAGGAATGCCGATTTTCTCTATGGCGAAGCGATCCATTTCTCGCATTTGCCGCGCATTCACCAAATACACAATTTTCCCTCCTAATCCTGCGATATATATTTATGTATGAACATGTCCAATTATGCTGACAAGTCTTATTCACGTTAAATTTCTTCGATAATCGCCTGCGCGACAGCATAGTCTTTTTCATGACTGATAGAAATATGAAAACGCATCCGATGCTGCGGATCATACGTTTCCAACCACTTCTCCGAAAGAAGCAGAACGGGCTTTCCCCATTCGTCGCTCGTAATCGTCATATCTTGCCAGCTCAATCTCTCTCCGATTCCCCAGCCCGTTGCTTTTGCGAAAGCTTCCTTAGTTGCGAATCTTCCCGCCACATAACTGATCCGACGAGTGCCCTGCGGCATCTCTTCTATTTCGCGAGGAGTTAATATGCGCGTCAAAAACTGATCGCCTAATCGCGAGACAGATGATTCAATGCGTCGTTTGTCACTAATATCAATGCCAATTCCTTTAATCATTGCTATAAACCTCCTTCACTCATTCAATCATTCATACATTTTTAAATAAAGAAGAAAAAAGGCCTCCTCCAAACCAATCGTGGTTAGAAGAAGCCCCTCTCTCTTACTAAATAATCTCTTATAGTACGCTTGAAAAGCCGTGGTAAATATGTCCTTGATGAGGGTCTACCGTTACTTCATCACCCTGTTTCAATAACGTGGTTACCGATTCAGCGCCGATGATTACTGGCTTGTCTAAATTTAGGCCAACGATTGCGGCGTGTGATGTGAGACCGCCTTCTTCCGTAACCAAAGCAGCCGCCTTTTCAATAAAGGAAATGACTCCTTTATCGGTCGATTTAGCGACAAGCACAGTTGTTTCATCAACAAGATCTTGCCAACCAGGCTCGCCCATAATGACAACTTTACCCGTGACAGACGTATCGCCAAAACCACGTCCGCGCGCCACAACTTTTCCAACGACATGAACTTTCAACATATTTGTATTACCCGGTTCTCTTACAGGCACTCCCGCTGAAATAACGATTAGATCACCATGCTTAATAATCTTTTCGCCAACAGCAGCTTGGATCGCCTTTTCCATCATCTCATCCGTGTTATCCGCGCTATCAAATAAAATCGGATAAACGCCCCAATTCAATAACAGTTGGTTTACAACATGCTTATGCGGAGTTACCGCTACAATAGGACAAGATGGACGTAGTCTGGAAACTGTATTTGCTGTGTAACCACTCTCAGTCGGAGTTAAAATCGCAGCCGCGTGTAAAGAGGATGCAGCTGAATAAACAGCCTGCCCCATCACATCCGTAATCGTCATCTTGTCACCTTGCCAGTCCCTTGCGCGCTCTTGATAAAGCGGAGAATTTTCAACACTGCGAGCAATTCGATCCATTGTTTTTACCGATTCAACCGGATATTTACCCGCTGCAGACTCGCCCGACAACATGATCGCGTCAGTACCGTCAAAGATAGCATTGGCTACGTCTGTTGCTTCCGCGCGCGTTGGTCGCGGATTCTTTTCCATTGAATCAAGCATGTGAGTAGCTGTAACGACAGGTTTACCGACTCGATTACACGCCTCAATTAACTTCTTTTGAATCAATGGCACATCTTCCGCCGGAATCTCCACTCCTAAATCACCGCGGGCAACCATTACACTGTCAACTGCCGCCAAGATTTCATCGGTGTTCCTTACGCCTTCTTCGTTTTCTATTTTAGCCATGATCGAGATATGGTTACCGCCATGCTCTTGTAATAATTGACGCATCTCAAACACGTCCGCCGCTTTTTGCACAAAGGAAGCCGCAATAATATCGACACCTTTGCTAACGCCAAACGCAATATCTTCAACATCTTTTGCCGTAATACTTGGTAGGTTCACCTTAACTCCAGGCAAGTTAACGCCTTTTCGGTTTTTAACAACACCGCCATCGACTACGCGGCAAACGATATCATTCCCTTTAATTTCTTCTACCACCAATTCAACATGTCCGTCATCAATTAAGACAGTCGATCCGACATGAACGTCGTTGGCAATATTTTGATACGAAACACTTACTTTTTCCTGTGTTCCTTCAATTTTCTCTGGTGTTAAAGTAAAAATATCACCGTCGTTTAAAACAATTTGATCGTCTTCAAACACACCGATTCGAATTTCAGGTCCTTGCGTATCCAACATAATCGCAATGTTATGATTTAATTCTTTAGCCACTTCTCGAATGCGATCAATTCGCATTGCATGGTCCTCATGCGTTCCGTGGGAGAAGTTAAGTCGAGCAACATTCATTCCCGCTAACATAAGCTCTCTTAATACTTCCGGTTGTTCACTTGCTGGTCCAATTGTACATACGATCTTCGTCTTTCTCATAACCACACCTCATCCTATATTGATAAACTTCTTGCCAAGTGATAAACAGACAGGTCAAGACCTTGTCGCTTATTCGTCGGGTCAAAGGAAACATGGACAAGCTTTCCAGATTGAATTCCAATCATGCCCTCTTTTTCCCCTTCGAGCAACAGATCCACTGCCTGAGCCCCCATCTTGCTAGCGATCATTCGATCGTAAGCAGTTGGGGAACCTCCGCGCTGCAGATGACCTAAAACAGTCACTCTCGTTTCTAATCCCGCGCGCGCTTCTAAGCTCTTGGCAATTTCCATGCCGCTGCAAACTCCTTCCGCAACGACAATAATGCTATGTCTCTTTCCACGCCTATTTCCGTGATCGATTCGCGCGATGACGTCCTCGACATCATAAGGAGCTTCAGGAATCAAAATTGACTCCGCTCCAACGCACAGCCCTGACCATAGGGCTATATCCCCAGCATCTCGCCCCATAACTTCGATCACATACGTTCGTTCATGGGATGATGCTGTATCTCTTATTTTATCAATGGCCTCGACAACTGTATTCACAGCTGTATCAAATCCAATGGTATATTCCGTACCGCGAATATCATTATCGATGGTCCCAGGAATACCGATTGTAGGAAATCCCCTTTTCGTTAACTGGGCAGCGCCTTGAAAAGAACCATCTCCGCCAATTACGATGAGCCCCTCAATCCCGGCCGCTCTCAATTGCCGTAGAGCTTCCTGTTGACTTTCCTCTTCCCGAAACTGTGGGCATCGAGCGCTACGCAACATCGTCCCGCCACGATGAATGATGTCGCCAACACTCCCTAAATCCATGGAAAAATAATCACCGCGCACAAGGCCTTCAAATCCCAGTCTCACCCCAAAGATCTCCATGCCTTGAAAAATTCCTCTTCTTACGATCGCGCGGATCGCGGGATTCATTCCCGGGGCATCTCCACCGCTTGTCAAAACAGCGATTTTTTTCATTCAGTTAATTTCCTCCATCTTCTCCTAGATTTCTATGTACAAGCCAAGCCGCGCCTAGCCAACCTGCCGTATTCCCAAGTTCAGCCGGCAAGAGCTCAACGCTCCGAGCCACTTGATCTAACGCATATGTACGAAATTGATCCCGAATCGGATTGAGGAAAAAAGAACCCGCGCGCGACACGCCGCCACCGATAACAATCTTTTCTGGATTAAGCGTATTCGAGAGATTAGCTAGCGCTAAACCAAGATAGTGACTCACTCGCTCCATGATCTTAATGGAAACTAAATCACCGTTCTTCGCCGCGTCAACCACGTCCCTCGCTGTAAGGGAACCTCTCGATTGGTCTAAAATCTGCCGTAACTGGGTAGCTTCTCCCGATTCAACAGCCGTCCGACCATAAAAAACGATCGCCGTAGCGGAAGCCTCTGTTTCTAGGCAACCGATGTTCCCGCAATTACAACGGCGTCCGATTTCAGGCCTAACCTTAAGATGCCCGATTTCACCCGCTAATCCGACAGCTCCGTGAAAAATATCGCCATTTAAAATGAGGCCGCCGCCAATTCCCGTTCCAACGGTCACACAGATTAAATGCGCAGCCCCTCTTCCGGCCCCTTGCCACATCTCGCCTAAAGCAGCAACGTTGGCGTCATTGTCTACAAAACAGGATACCCCTAAATATCGCTCAAGTTCAAATTTAATCGGCACATTCCGCCAACCAAGATTGACAATTTCAAAAGCGTACCCCTTTTTTACATCTAATAACGCTGGAACCCCCACACCTACTCCTATTACATCATGAATGGATAAGCCCGCTTGAAGTAAAAGATCCGATAATAATTGCTGAAAAGTCCGAAACACATCCTGATAAGGGCCCTTCGGGGTAGGGTGTTTAGTCTCGCCAATCACCGCTCCGTCCGTTGAGCAAATACCCATTTTAATCGTTGTGCCCCCAAGATCGATGCCCGCATAGACTTTTTTATTCATGGGATCGTTCCCTTCTGTTTGGATTCTTAGCCCTTTAACGGTTTAATTCAAAATATTTATTCCACTACTATAAATAACAGGGACTTCTTTGTAAATGCAGTTAATTCCAGTTTTTATTTTAGCTCAAATAGCGAATACTGACAACTTTCTTGCCTTTCAGGCTATTCTATCACACAATCCCTGTAAAGACATGGATCACCCTTGATTACAATTATAAATAGAGCGCTAGGATGCCTTTCGCCGCTGATTCATCCATAATCAAAACATCCATAAGACCACTTTTGGCGATCGCGTCAATTGCCTTCGCTTTGCCCGCTCCGCCAGCTAACCCAACGACAACGCGGGCGCTCTTGATCTGCTCCAGCTGCAACCCCATCGTTTCCATTCTGTAGACGATATTCCCATCTTGATCAAAATAATAACCAAATGCCTCGCCAACGGCATTGCCATTTTTTAATATCGTTAAAATTTCATCTGGCGCTTTGCGCCGAATAGCCATTTCCATTGCTTGACCAATCCCGTGAACAACAATTTTTGCGGAACGGATCAACGTCAACATCTCACGAATATAAGGATCCTTTTGCAACATTTCATAAGCAGCAGCGCCCAAAAAATCGGATACGTGGAACATACGATACTGGGCCCCGAGTTTACTCGCGCAACGCGCCGCAATATGGCTTGCTTGCAATTCCACATTTTCACCCAGTCCGCCACGAGCCGGGACGAATAAAACACTCGGGTATAAAGAAGACCCCGAGTTCATCATCTCAGCCATCATCGCCACGGTTGAGCCGCCTGTGACCGCAACGATATCATCTTCACTCAACACAGACAACAGAAGGCTTGCGGCCGTCCGCCCTAACTCTTTTTTGTCCAAATCCGACATCGCTGATTGACCTGGCGCCACGATTACGCGTTTAACATTTAAAATTTCTTGCAACTTCGTTTCATATTCAGATAAGCCATAAAGATCCTTAATCATCGATTCCAGCGACTCTAAAGTCGTTAAACCCTCGTCCGTTAAAGACATGCCGACATTCTCCACCCGAACGAAGCCTTGCTCTTTTAAAAACTCGACTTCGCCGCGAAGAATTCTTTCTGTCGTGTTTAAGGAAGCGGCTAAACTCCGCCGACCGATTGGCTGTTGGAGATAAATATTACGCAATACATGCAACCGCCTTTGCATGACATGGATTAGATCGGGAACTAACTTCAATTGAAGGGAAAAAAAGTCACGCATTAATCATGCTCCTTAATGAATTACACTTCGGCGAATCTAGGTCCAGATTTTCCCGCGGTGATCAACAAACGCAAGACAGGAAGGGCCCTCGCGATCTAGTAATTTGCGACATCCCATCCGCCGAAGCCTTCTAAAAGCCGAGGTCGCGCCTTTGGCCTCCCATTTTACACCATTATAATTTTTAGAGGGGAGTGAACGCAACACGATCGTTATTTTAACCCGAGGTTCAGATCGTCAATAATGTCTTCAACATCTTCAATCCCCACGGACAAGCGAATCAATCCATCGGAAATCCCCATCGCAGCTCGGACTTCGGGCGGGACCACCGCATGGGTCATCGTCGCCGGGTGTTGGATTAAACTATCCGCATCCCCTAGGCTGACAGCTATTTTGATCATTTTCAATTGATTTATAATCTCGGCAACTTGTGTTGTTCCACCCTCGATCTCAAAACTAACCAACCCACCAAAATCATTCAATTGACGACAACCAAGCTCATATTGTCTAAATGTCGCGAGACCTGGATAGTAAACACTTTTCACGCGCGGATGTTTTTCCAAAAACTTCGCGACCTCTAGGGCATTCGCGCAGTGGCGATCCATCCGAATACTAAGCGTCTTTAACCCTCGGTTTAATAGAAAGGCTTCATTCGGTCCAAGCGCTGACCCGACATCTTTGAGGGTCGTTTGACGCAATCGGTCCATCTCACGCTTTGATCCGACGGCAACCCCCGCGATCAGGTCTCCATGTCCACCTATATATTTCGTCGCGCTGTGGACCACAAAGTCTGCTCCCATTTCTAATGGACGCTGCAAATAAGGGGTCATAAATGTATTATCCACAATCAGCTTTGCGTTATGTTGTTTAGCCAGTTTTGAAATTTTTCGCAAGTCCGCCATTTCCAGCGTAGGATTGATCGGTGTTTCAATATAGATCAGCCGCGTATTCGGTTGAATCGCGTTTGCAACCTGCTGTTCATCGCGCATATCCACTAAACTGAATTCAACACCAAATCGCTCCTTCAACATGACCAATAACCCATAGGCGCAACCATACAAACCGCGTGAGCAAAGAATATGTTCACCACTCTTAATCAGTCCAATCATTAAAGCGGAAATGGCCCCCATACCTGAGCTAAATGCGAGCGCAGCTTCGCCATTTTCTAAAGCAGCCATCTTTTGCTCAAACAGAGCTACGGTTGGATTGCCAAGCCGCGAGTAAATATAACCTGGCTTTTCTCCCGCAAATTTTTGCGCGCCATCCTCTAATGAATCAAATACGAACGTAGATGTTTGATAAATGGGTGTGGTTAATGAGCCTGTCTGGGGCTCCACAATTTGTCCCGCATGGATCGCTAATGTTGAAAAACCTTTCTGTTTCTTTTTCATCGGCATCCCCTCTTCATTAAATTATCGCCTCATGACTAAGGTATGCCGCCTATCTAAAAAAGGAACTGTCAAACCAAAGCAAGCCTATGACGCTAAGATCTGAGGTTCCCTCCCTCTTGCCGCCATAGGCTTGTTACTAGTCACACTAAGCTGTCGTTGTAAAGATCAATTTCCGCTTCGTCTTCCCAACTTTTAACTGATCCCATATTTTAGGCTTGTCCGTAATTAACTCAACCAACTCACCTTTATCATCGTAAATGTAGATGACCCCATCGCCATCGAATTCTGTATCACACTGTAAACAATACCAATGTTTTTCTCTTAAAATATAATTAACTTGCGCGCGCTCTTGGCAAACGGGACAGGGTCTTCCAGGGTTTGTTTCGATACCTTTGTTTCCCATCTTCAACTACTCCTTTTATAAATATATCTATTACCTTACGGCAGTCATTCATCTACACTAACTTAAAACGATTGCTTATAAGAAATATTACGAAACAAGCTTAAAAAAGTTTCGCTTTTTTTCAAAACAAAAAGGGCACTCCACAGGAATACCCTTTTATCCAGCCTATTTATAAGCTTTCGTCCATCATTTTAGCGGCGTATCGTAAAACTCAAGTTCAGGATATCGTTCTTGAGCCCAGCGTAAACCAAACTCATTTTGGAATAAAGCGACCAGTCGATCTTCTTTATCCCGAACGACTACATTACTGCCGCCGGCAAAGCCCTCTACCTGTTTTTTGGTTCCGCCAATCCAACGGGCGTACTCATAGGGGAGGTGCTGCATCGTCACATCCACGCCGTATTCAGCCTTCATCCGATACTCAAACACCTCGTATTGAAGCACACCGACAACCCCTAATATCATTTCATCCATACCCGAGTTATAGGACCGATATATTTGAATCGCGCCTTCATCAGTCAATTGATCGACACCTTTATGGTATTGCTTGTATTTCATGGCGTCTTTAACCGTCACCCGAGCGAAATGTTCTGGAGCAAACTCTGGCATTTCGTCGTAGACAAAATTAGCCCCCGCGCAAAGCGTATCGCCAATTTTGAAAACTCCCGGATCATATAACCCGATAATATCTCCTGGATAAGCATCTTCCACCATTTCACGATCCTGAGCAAAAAACTGTTGCGGTTGGGAAAGCTTAATCGTTTTTCCAGCTCGAACATGGGAAACAGCCATTCCCTTCGTAAAGACCCCTGAACATATCCGCAAAAATGCGATTCGATCACGGTGAGCCGGATTCATATTGGCTTGAATTTTAAAGACATAGCCTGAAAAATGCTCGTTCGTCGGTTCAATCGGTCCGATGTCACTCACCCTCGCAACGGGAGCCGGCGCCAATTTTAGAAAATGGTCCAAAAAGGTTTGCACACCAAAATTGTTGATCGCGCTACCAAAAAACACAGGCGTAAGCTCGCCCTTTTGCACTTGCTCCATATCAAATGGATCCCCCGCTATATCCAACAATTCGATGTCTTCCATGACCTTTTCATAAAGGGATTCACCTAACAAATCAAGTAAAGCGGAGCGATTTCCGTCAACCACTTCCACCTCGTCCCTTTCATGATAGCTACCATGTTTATAGAGCTCAACCCGATTTAGATTTCGATCGTAAATCCCTTTAAAATCATGACCCATTCCAATCGGCCAATTCATCGGACACGAGCGAATATCGAGCACTTCCTCTAATTCTTCCAACAATTCCAGCGGCTCTTTCCCATCACGGTCCAGTTTATTGATAAATGTAAAAATAGGGATCCCGCGCATACGACAGACCGCAAATAGTTTCTTCGTCTGTTCCTCCACCCCACGCGACGCATCAAGCAACATCACCGCGCAATCCGCGGCAGTGACCGTTCGATACGTATCTTCACTAAAGTCTTGGTGACCGGGGGTATCAAGAATATTCACTTTGATCCCCTGATAAGTAAATTGCATCGCGCTTGAAGTAACCGAAATCCCTCTTTGCTTCTCAATCTCCATCCAGTCAGATGTCGCCGTCTTTTGCGCTTTACGCCCTTTAACCGCTCCCGCCAATCGGATTGCCCCGCCAAACAAAAGCAATTTCTCCGTCAAGGTCGTTTTTCCCGCATCCGGGTGAGAGATGATCGCAAAGGTTCGCCTGCGTTCAATTTCCTTTTTTAAATTATTTTTATTTTTATCCGTCATAAAAGTCTCCTTGCATCATCAAAATCCATCGTTCTATTTTACATAGTTATTTTCGAAAACACAATCTTGTTCCGAAGATCTCGTTGGGACTTCCGTCAAAAACAGAAAACGGCCTCCCATCATGGAGACCGTTTTTATTTAGACTACTCCGCCTTCAAGGAATTCAATCCAGCCTTCAGCAGCATTCAGTCTTGTTTCAACGCCAATGGGCATCGTTAAATTGGGGTCGCAATGCCCCGCCTTCAGTCCATAATAGCAAGGGATTCCTAACGGTTTTAAAATATCCGCAAACACTTGCTCAAGCGTAAGACTTTTCTTTTTGGGCGGCGATGGGGCAGGATCAAAGTCAGCTAGAACGATTCCAGCTGAAACTTGCAACTTCCCCGCAAGTTTCAATTGACTCAACATCCGATCGATTGCATAAGGTTCCTCGCCTACATCTTCGAGAAATAAAATCCGACCTGTCGTCTCGATCTCGTAGGGAGTGCCTAACGTAGCGCAAATCAAGCTTAAATTCCCTCCAACTAACGGTCCTGTTGCCATCCCTGGGGTCATGACGCATTGCAACATATCTTTCGGCTCAACATAACGGCCCCATGGACAAGGATCCATCACATGTTGGAATAAAGTCGGCCATGTCATCGGGGCAGGCTCATTCGCCAATTCCGCGATCATCGGTCCGTGAAACGTGACAAGCCCCGCATATTTCAAGATAGCGAGGTGTAACGCTGTAATATCACTATACCCGACAAACACTTTGGGACAACGCCGAATGAGATCATAATCAATCGCTTCCAAAATTCGAGGCGTTCCATAACCCCCACGCATACAAAAGATCGCTTTTACCTCTGGATCAGCAAACATTCGATTGATATCGTTGGCCCGCAGCTGATCCGATCCCGCTAAGTAACCGTATTGGGCGCTCACCGTGTCGCCTAGTTTCAGATTAAACCCGAAATCCTGAAGCGCAGTGAGCGCCGTTCTCGCAACCTTATCCAAAACGGGACTCGCAGGCGCAATCACGCCAATCGTGTCGCCTAACGATAACGCCTTCGGTTTAACCAAGCGCATCTTATCAAGCTCCCTATATTTTGCGAATACTCTTGATTTGGGTATCCAACACCGTGTTGATTTCGCCGGTATGCAATTTGACCTCCGCCATGCAACAATCCGGACTGATCCAGCTAAGCAAACCTTTGATCTTCCCTTTTGACTTCGTTTGAATTTCAATCACATGCCCCAGATTCTCTTCCAAGCGCCTTTTCACGACTTCATTCATCGATCTAAGCCTCCCCAAATTGACTTAAGTATCTCTAAAGACAAATGCTGCTAAGCTACATATACAACAAAAGCCAAAAGCCAAAAAAGCGGTGAACCATTATGTTTATTATTACGGGGTAAGTAGAAAAGCGGGAACGCACAAAAAACTGATGCTCCCCTCAATCCTATTAAGACTTAGCAAATTCATAGCGCATCATATCGCATTATGCAACTATATCTTACAGTCGAAAAGGGGTTTTGTAAAGTGTATAAACGATGCTTTTTTATATCATTTTGCGCGCTTAAATAGAGTCGCTCGGGGCAATCAATTCAAGCAAGGCTCGCGTCATCACACCAGTCGCTCCAGCCGGATGATGTCCCTGATCTTTTTTCGTGGTCACGGTACCCGCTATATCCAAATGAACCCATGGCGTATCTTCAGCAAAGGCGCCAATAAAAATACCGCCTTGGATACATCCGGCTGGACGACCCGCGTCATTTTTCAGATCCGCAATCTCACTTTCAAGGTATTCTTGATATTCTTCAAAGTTCGGAAGTTCCCACACTTTTTCTCCCGTTACTTGAGCCGCTTGCTTCACCTGATCCGCCCACGTCGCTTGATTCGTAATTAACCCGGTCGCCGCATAGCCCAATGCGGAAATCACCGATCCCGTTAACGTCGCGACATCGACTAACTTCGTTGCCCCGAGATGTTTCGCATAGGCAACGCCATCAGCCAAGATCAATCTCCCCTCTGCGTCTGTGTGGATGACTTCGATCGTCTTTCCCGAAAAGGAGGGTATCACATCGGATGGTTTAACGTTATTGCCAGCAACCATATTTTCGCAAGCGGGCACAACAGCGATCACGTTCGTTTGCGGTTGCAAGGCCCCGATTCCGTCCATGGCGGCGATGACCGCTGCCGCTCCACCCATATCGGTTTTCATTTCTTCCATGCCTTCATCAGGCTTCACCTGGATCCCGCCTGTATCAAAGGTAATTCCCTTTCCAACGAGACCAATCACTTCCTTGCTCGCTGGATTCCCGTGATACTTCATCACGATCATTTTTGGCTCATTAGCCCCCGCCTTTCCGACGGCCAAAAGCGCGCCCATTCCCATCTGTTCGATTTCCTGTTTATGTAACACATTAACTTCTAGATTTCTTCGTAACGCTACTTCTTCAGCCCTTCTAGCTAATGCGGCAGGCGTCAATAGATTACTCGGCTCATTAACGAGATCTCGAGCAAGCTTGGTCGCCTCTGCTGCGGCTTTCGCTCGTTTGATCGCTTTCTGAATCGACTCCTGATCCAACGCGGCATCAATCACAAGCGTCATCTCTTCAAATGTATCCTTTGATTGCGTCGCTTGCTTGTATCCCGCAAATCGGTAGGCGCCAAGTTCAACCCCTTCAATCGCCGCGCGGACCACCTTCGTCGGTTCTCCTAACTGCTCAGAAACACTAAAAGTGAAGCGGCTGATTCCTTTATCCCGAACAAAACGGGCAGCAATACCGAGCGCATCACGCAGCTTATCTAGCGTAAATTTTTGCTCGTTGCCAACCCCCACAACCAGCGTACGTTTCGCGGGAATTTGACCCCAGTTGTACAACAGCGTCATTTCCCCAAATTTTCCTTTCACTTCTCCAGACGCGATTAATTCGGAAAGGCGGTTTTGAAGAGCCTCGTCTACTTCTTTCAAAGATCCTTTTGCGCTTTGTTGCCCTTCGTACATTGTCAGGACAAGACAATCCGCGGCAAGTTCTGAAATGGTTTCTGTCGTTGTCTTCACTTCCATGTTATTTAACCTCCTTTTTTTGTGAAAGCGGTTTCTATTTTATGTAGCGCCATTCCCCTTTATCAGTATAAAGGGTATGGTCTGCTGTTCTATTCTTGTATGTCTTGTTTGGGAAGTTCATCCACGGTTTGTTTGTACGAATAGCCTCCTTTTAAATAGGCTAGCGATAAACCGATCATTCCAATACACATTCCAATACTAATCGCCATAATAACACCCAATGTCACCGATCATCATCTCCTCGTTATTCTATGGAGAATAGGATACCAAAAAAATGAGCGTTAAGCACTTGTTTTCTTGATTGCGACAATGCCAACAATATTGAACTGTCTAATGCTTAAAACTCAAAGTAGACGCCACCGCCTGCTTCCAACCCGCATAAAGCCGTTCACGGACAAGCCTGTCCATGGCTGGCTGAAAGCGCTGCTCGATCTCCTTATTCCCTACAATTTCCTGTTTGCTTTCCCAAAACCCAACCGCTAAACCGGCCAGATAAGCCGCTCCAAGCGCGGTCGTTTCCTGAACAGCGGGCCGCTCGACTAACGTATTTAATAGATCTGCCTGAAATTGCATCAAAAAGTCATTCGCCGCGGCGCCGCCGTCAACCGCTAACCGTTGCAATTGAATCCCGCTGTCTGCCTCCATCGCCTCTAACACATCTCTCGTTTGATAGGCGAGCGACTCGACAGCGGCTCGCGTGATATGCGCTTGTGTCACGCCGCGA
Organism: Ammoniphilus oxalaticus; assembly: GCF_003609605.1. NCBI lineage: Bacteria > Bacillati > Bacillota > Bacilli > Caryophanales > Paenibacillaceae > Ammoniphilus > Ammoniphilus oxalaticus. Next base: position 72,886 of record NZ_MCHY01000009.1, read on the forward strand.
GTCAGACCAAAGATCGCCCCTCTCGCGTCCATATCCCAGTAAGGCGCGCCGAGCCCAACAAAGGCGGGCACAAAATAGACCCCTTCATTATCTGGAATGGCCAGACAATGATCCTCTGAATCCGCCGCTTGTTTAATAATCTTCAACCCGTCTCGCAACCATTGCACAGCAGCCCCGGCCACAAAAATACTGCCCTCTAACGCATATTCAATTTGACCATCGATTCCCCAAGCGATCGTTGTCAGCAAACCATGTTGAGAGCGCACAGCCTGAGCCCCGGTGTTCATCAGCATAAAACAACCGGTTCCATACGTGTTCTTGGCCATCCCCTTCTCAAAACAGGCCTGACCAAATAAAGCAGCCTGCTGGTCACCGGCAATCCCCGCGATTGGAATATCCCCTGTCAACCATGTTGAAGAAACGTTTCCGTAGATTTCGCTGGATGACTTCACAACTGGCAGCATGGAACGGGGAATCGACATCAACGCTAGTAATTCCTCATCCCATTCCAACGTATGAATATTAAACAGCAACGTCCGCGAGGCATTGGAGTAGTCAGTGACATGTTTCTTTCCATCCGTTAGCTTCCAAATCAACCACGTGTCTACCGTCCCAAACAAAAGCTCACCGCGTTCCGCCCGTTCTCGGGCCCCTGCCACTTGATCAAGGATCCACTGCGCTTTTGTGCCTGAAAAATAAGCGTCGATCAATAATCCCGTCTTTTCGCGAATGAGCGGATCATACCCTTTTTTCTTTAAATCATGACAAATATCGGCTGTTTGTCTACTTTGCCAAACGATCGCATTGTAAATAGGCTGACCCGTTTGACGATCCCACACAACCGTTGTCTCCCGTTGATTCGTAATGCCAATCGCGGCGATTTGCTCAGCAGACACCTGGTGGTCAGCCAACACCGTTTGCAGCGCTTCCCACTGCGTCGCCCAAATTTCTACAGGGTCATGTTCAACCCAACCGGGTTGCGGATAATACTGTATAAATTCCTTTTGAGCCGAACCCACTATTTTTCCCGCATGATCGAATAAAATCGCCCGCGAACTAGTCGTTCCTTGATCAAGCGCAAGCACATACTTTCTCCCCACCAACGCTACCCCCTTTACATCGAAATGTTATACTGCTTACTCAAGACTTTTCGGCAAAAATATTTTAAACTAACGATAACAAGAACAACACGGGAGGGAGCCAATGAAAACAATTTTAAGCAACGGAACCATCTTTGCATCTGCTCATTTTCAAGCTGTGGAAGCTCTCTATATTGAAAATGGAAGAATAGCCGCTTTCGGTTCCAAGTCTGAGATCATGCTCCAATTTTGCCGACCCGATGTAACAGTGATCGACTTAGCGGGAGCTTTTGTGTACCCAGGCTTCGTAGATAACCACCTTCACTTGCCTGGACATGGGATGAGACTCTCCATGTTAGATTTGTCTGTCGCTTCTTCAAAAGCCGAGATGTTCACGCTTTTGAAAAAGCAAGTCCAGCAAACGCCGCCAGGGGAATGGGTACTCGGATTAAACTGGGATGAAAATCAATTTCCATGTCAGTCGATCCCAAACATCCAGGAACTAGACACCCTCTCAGATAATCATCCGATTTTTTTAACCCGAACATGCACCCACGCTTACCTTGCCAATACGAACGCTTTCCAACGAGCTGGAATTAGGGTCGGGCAAAATGATCCTCCAAATGGTTCATTTGGTCGGGACACAGCAGGGAGGTTCAATGGGCTCCTCTATGAACAAGCGGCTAAACCTTTTTATGAGGCGCAACCTACACCAGATTACGAGGCCCAAAAAACCTTTACGCAAAAAGCGATCCAACACGCCCTTCAACTCGGTTTAACCGCCGCGCACACGGAAGATTTACGTTACTTAGGAAGGATGGATGCGTTGCTGCGTATATACAGAGAACTGCGCGAGGAGGGGCATCTTTTTCGAACGAACCATCTCATCTACCACCCGCATTTACCTGAATTAGATGATCTGCAATTAAAAGCGGGTGACGGGGACGAGTGGCTGCGAATCGGGGCGGTAAAGATATTTGCCGACGGAGCGATTGGCGGGAGAACTGCATTGTTAAGCTCCCCATACCATGACTCTCCGCAAACGAGCGGAATCGCGATGCATACCCAAGCAGAGTTCGACCACCTTACCCAACAGGCTCGCAAACGGAAAATCCCGATTGCGGTCCATGCCATTGGCGATGGCGGGATCGAAATTGCCTTGCGCTCAATGGAGCGTTTCCCTGCTCAAAAAGCGTCATCCTATCGCGATCGATTGATTCACGTCCAAGTCATTCGACCCGAACAGATCGAACGATTAAAACAGCTCCATGTCGCGGTCGATATCCAACCTCGATTTGTCGCTAGTGATTTTCCTTGGGTAATAGACCGTGTCGGTCCTGAACGGACAGACTTCCTTTATCCGTGGAAAACATTGATCGACGCGGGAATTATTTGCGGAGGCGGCAGCGACGCGCCGATCGAACCGCTTGATCCTTTATTAGGAATTCACGCCGCCATCACCCGTCGCAAACCGAAAGAATCCCACGCAGGCTATCTTGTTCAGCAAAAACTAAATCGCCTCGAAGCTATTCGCTTGTTCACGCTGGGCGGCGCCCAGACGGCAACGGAAGAACAGGAACGCGGCAGCATCGAAATTGGAAAATACGGTGACCTAACCGTATTAGACCGCAACCTATTTACCGTAGACGTTGATAAAATTCTTGACGCGCAAACAAAGCTAACAATCGTTAACGGAAGAATAGCTTACCGTAATGGGTTATAAGGAACCGACTAGGGCCCTTGCAAGGGCCCTAGTCTTTTAATCTTTAATCATTCCGTTTAGAATACTGCTCACAATCGTCGTGATAATTGCGCCCCAAAATGCCCCCCACATACTGTAGATCTCGAAACCAGGCACAAGAAGCGATGTAAACCAATACGTAAAAGCGTTAATCACGAGTAAAAATAAGCCAAAACTTAAAATTGTGACAGGTAACGTAAAAATAACTAACAACGGTTTAATCGTCATATTCACTAGACCCAAAATAAAAGCGGCTACCAAAGCGGCGCCAAACCCGCTCAGATGAATACTATCTAACAACCACGCCGCTGCCCACAGTGAAACTCCACTTATAAGAAACCTTACGAACCATTTCATTTTCCTCACCTCATATATAAAATTGTTCCGTTCGCATCCACCCTTTTTGTTAGTTGACTCGCTTCTTGTAAGTAGCGAAGATGGGCGATCGTCTCGCCTAGCGCAAAACGAATTTCATGGATAGACAACTCCCGCCGAAACAACTTTTGACAAATTTGATAAGCATCCAACTCCTGATCAATCAAGTTGAACAACTCGCGTAATCGTTGCTGATGATGGTCTATCAATTGTTCGATTCGATCATGCGTATCATGGAAAATAGGTCCATGACCTGGTAGCGTCACCTCAATCTCCCTCTTCTTCACTTCTTCCATTGACACTAAAAAAGAAGCTAACGGATTGTCGTCTCCCTTTCCAAGATAAGATACATTAGGCGTAATCTTCTTTAATAATAGATCGCCGCCAAACAATATTTTTCTCTCAGGTTGATAGAAACAAAGATGGCCTTCCGCATGCCCAGGTGTTGAAATCGCTTCATACAAATGATCCCCTATCGGGACAGCGGTTTGTTCAATGACTTGAATATCTTGAGGGAAGGGCCGCGTAAGCGAAAAAAACATTTGATCATTTTTCGCCATCTCTTGATTTAGATGTTCGGGCAGGCCATTCACTCTATAAAAGCGTCGGTTTTCTTTATAACGTTGTTCCGTCCATGTCGACAAAGCCTGCGCTTTCCCTTGCTTACTCATATGTACCGCTGCGCCTGTCCATTCCTGCAATGTTCCCGCAAACCCAAAATGGTCCGGGTGAAAGTGGGTCAGAACAATCCGTTCAACGTCTCGCCTCGGGTCAATTTTATATTCTCGGAATACCCGCTTCCAAGCCTGCTCCGTTTCTTCTGTATGTAACCCGCTATCGATGATGGTCCATCCATTGTTTCCCTGCGCCAGATAGCAATGGACATGGTCCAAACGGAACGGCAAAGGCAGTGTAACCTGATGAATTCCAACTGTTTTTTCTGACATCCACGGCCACCCTCCTTATTTACCCATTTTAACATAATTGTTACGCGCCGCTAAAAGGAAGAAAGAGCCGACCTGTCCTTTTGTGAAGGGTGAAGTCGGCTATTGTCTAAGTAAATTTCCGCGAAGACAAAAAGGAGTCTATCCTCCGTTTTCCACAACGCCACACCACCTCAGCAACGTAAACGCAACGATTTCCGCGCAAGCAAACACTTCATCCAAAACAATATACTCATCCGCATGGTGAGCGACATCCGTTACACCCGGACCAAACACGATCGTTGGCGTATCGCCAACATTGCTTAGTAATCCGCCATCCGTCCCCCATGGAGAAGCTTCAATGATGGGCTCACTCCCGCGCGCAGATCGGAATTGTTCGACTAATGTATTCATAAGTTCGTGTTCAAGATCAATCGTTCCAGGAACCCAGCGACCGCCAAACCACTCCAGAGCAGGTGGATGCTCGATAAACCATGCATCCGTTTCACTCAATTTGTCGAGTGCGCGCTGTAAATCTTGTTTAGCATGTTCCATTGTTTCATCTGGCGCAACGCCCATTCGCCCCTCAATCTTCACTTCATCCGGAACCGAGGAAGGCCAGTTACCGCCTTCTATCACCCCGACATTAATCGGAATTGGAATAGGTGTTCGCTCATACAGCGGGTCGGTAATGCGTTCATTGCGTTCGGTCTCCAATTGCCGAATTTGTTCGATAACAAGCAGGCTTTTTTCAATTGCGCTAACCCCTTCATAGCGCGTGCCCCCGTGCGCTGAGCGCCCTTTCACATGGACCCGAAACCACATGGAGCCTTGTTGTTTAGGGAAAATCCGCATATTTGTCGGTTCTGGAATGAGAGCGGCATCTGCTTTATATCCCCTCAAAATTGCCGCTAACGTGCCCGCGCCTCCACTTTCTTCTTCAACAACACTTTGAAAAATGACATCACCTTTCAACTTGATCCCGCATTCTTTGATTGCCTGCATCGCAAGCAGTAAGGAAAGATTGCCGCCTTTCATATCTGTAACCCCGCGACCATACATCTTCCCGTCTTCTATTTTTCCGCTATAGGGATGGTCTTTCCATTGCTTGTGGTCCCCTTCAGGAACGACATCAATGTGACCGTTTAAAATAATCGATCGACCGCCTCCCGCCCCCCGCATCAAACCGACTACATTCGGACTACCCGAAAAATCAGTTCGCGGCGAATAAAAGTAGTCATGGTCTAACAACTCGTCTCCAGCAGGTTCCCAAACATCCACATCAAACCCTAACGAACGCAATTTGCGTTCTACTATTTTTTGGGCCTGCTCTTCATCCCCTTGCGTGCTCTGCGCCTGTACTAACTCGCCTAAAAAATCAATACTCGATTGCCGATTGCCTTTAATCCACCGTTGGATCTTCTCTTGCATTTTTTTCATCCAGTGAAGCCCCTCTCCAAAAACGTCTTAATACAGTTTATCGTTAACCTCATTGCTTCATGACCATTTAGGTAATTGGGCAAATAGCAAAAAAAGAATTTCCTCACTAAATTAGACGGCCGTCTATACCCTTTCGCAAATCAATTCATAGACTGAAAAGGAACACAGCGAAAGGAGGAAGGTTACATGAGCTTATGGAATGGCGGTTTATTTGAAGACGATGGTTTTCTGATTATCCTTGTCCTGTTCATCCTTCTTGTCATTATCTTCGCAGGATTTAATTAATTTGTGGGGATGCGGCGCGCTGTCCGCTAAATCCAATGTAATACAACGTTGAATCACCCTTTACGACCCCTCGTCGTAGTCGATTCATCGTAGAAGAAAATAGGCCTTCCTTGCAGTCACCGAACTCAAGGAAGGCCTTTTCTATTTGATCGGCATGAAAGGTGTTTTGTAAAATAGAAGCGCGAATGAATGCAAAGGGGAGCCCTCCCCTGACAAGTGGGCATAGGGCTCTTACTGTTGAACAGCGCGTTTTTTCTTTGGTCAGCGGTTTACATTTAATTTTTATTTCTGTCTATTGCCTCAACAAACTTATCAATCGCTAGACTTAAGTTATCCATCGCCTCTTGCGCGCCTTCATCGTCTTGGTTTTTCTTTGAGGCGGCAACTTCTTTGACTGCTTGCTTTAACTGGTTGGTAAATCCAATCGTACGGTTCTTTAGATTGGATTCCCACACTGCTGTTTGTTCCTTTAACTGTTCAATCGTATCACCAGCTTTTCCCTTCACTTCCGCGCACTTTTCGATAACAGTATCTTTGTTCCTATACACAAGCACAGATGTAGCAATACCAGCTACTCCTCCGATTACGGTTCCCAATAACAGGTTTTTGTTATGATTTTCATTCTTCATGCGACATCTCTCCCTTTTTCTTTCACTTTTTGATAAAGATCCATTCCTACATGAAATATGGATAATATGTTGCCTATGTTGCCTAACCTATCTTTCCTGATCTCAGTCTCGTCCTTGATTGTCATCGTAAGATCCTGTATGTGCTTTCCAGTCGTAGCAAGAGAATCAACAATCAATTTGATCTGGTTGCTATTCACTTGGAGATCTGCAATCAAACGCTTAAGTCGTTTTAGTATGCGAACCAAGTAAATAACAAGGATCATAAAGGAAATTGAAGCCAATAAGGCCGAGAACTCCAGGATTGTAACCTGAAACGCCATTTTTACCTCCAAGTTCACCCTTACTTTTATTTACCCACGATCGATCAGCTTGAAACATTTTTTAATAAAAATCTTGTTTTGATATCAAAAAAATAAAAAAAGTCGCGCGTTGATCGTATCCACTAAGTCAAATAGATCTCTTGTACTGCGGGGTATCCTTGTTAAATGCTTCGCAAAGAAAACTAAACGGCATTTTCCACCTGCTGGATAGACGCCTCAAAACCAAAGAGTGTCTCCAAAGCGCCATCTTCAGCAAAATATCCCGTTCTCCCCAATTCCCCTAAAGCAACTTGTATGATTTTATTTTCGGCCCGAAGGAAGTCCCGCTCACTTCCAATTAAGTCCCCGAATTTACTTCGTTTTTGTTGAATAGAATACTTAATCTTAAATAAGACATTCATTGAATTTGTAGGATTAATCCGCATCAGAGGTTCTCCATTTTCCCCATACCTGACACTGCTATGTTCAACTTTTAAATCCTGAATAAGCTCGATCACGTCTTCCACAGACACTTGACCTTCACAGTAGTTCCAGAATATTTTTGTTACATACTCGTAATGATCTTGATTGACTATCATAATAGATTGATCCTTCTCTTGGATAATTTCCATGTGAATAAGAATCACGTGTAACAATAAATTAAGTTCTTCATTAAAAAAGTCAGCGTTAACATTAAAAATCCGTTTGAATAAGGTCTGTTTTTGATGCAATAAATAACCTACTCTTAACAACTGATGGATGGATTCTGACTTCATTAATATCCCCTCCAATTCAATTTTATAGATCGTCAAGCGTACGCTAGATTCCAAAGTAAACTTGTTAACTATAATCATTCAAGTCGCCATTCAGGAACTGTAAGCCTTACTCCGCGAGTATGATCTACTCGCGTAAGTATTAGGGTTATTTACAAGGGTTAGCTTCAGGAAAGCATTCGTCATGAAATTCAATCTCTCCCACAAACCGCCTGATTTTTCATGTACTCAACGATGAGCCTATCCAGTTCTTGCGATTTTTTCAGCACTTCCCCGTCTGGATATCCTCTTCCAGAAGCGAGTACGTGAAGTTCTCCCCGAACTTGTTCAATGTGCCGCAGCTTAGCCATGCGTCTCCCACCTTCCAACGTTTTAGTATTTTATTTAAACAAAGGAAATACATAATGGTTGATAAAGTATAAAGAACCAAAGAAGATGATTAAATAAGAAATATACTTAATGAATGTGGAAGCTACCATACTTGAATCTGACTTCTTCTCGATATTCTTTTTTTCTATCTCGATATTTTTATTTTGTTCCATCAATTCTTCACGCCCTTCTTCATGTTTAAGGTGATTACTACTTCTTAAACCCAAATGAGTCGATTGAAACACTGAAATAATAATTGACTCAATCGAGCAACTCCTGGGTAATGAATAGGTAAGTCGTAAAATATTCATTTGAAGGAGGAATATACAATGGAAATTCCAGTAGCTATTGTAGAAAACGGAGTAGAAGCAGTAGAGGAAATAAGAAAATTGGAAAGTGAAGGATATTCCCTTCAGGATATTTATATCTTAGCTCATAGTGAAAGACGGACAAACACGTTAACAGATGCGATAGAAACGAACTCAATTGGTATTCTGGAACAAGGTATATTTAACCAAATTGCCAATATCTTTCGTTCAAGAGAAGATGAACTTTGTTCTCAAATGGAATCTATGGGGATTCCTAAAGAAATAGAGAAGCATCTACTAAAAGAGTTAAATCAAGGTCGGTTACTCATCATTGCGCAACCGAGTGAACCAGATGATCCGTATCATTTTTACCCCCTAATGTAATCATCTGATTTCCTTATAAAGGGCTATCCGACCTTTTTATTTTAGCGATTGATTAATTCAGTTCATGCTTGAGACACATAAAAAATAAGGCCTTATCCCCAGGGTAGGCCTTATTTTTTTGTGTACGATATAGCTACACTGAAAATCTTAGCAAACAAGACTAGGATAACTTTCATCACTTTCTTAAAAAAAATAATAAAAATCTTCATACTAAGTGTTTCAATTGCTCCTGCAGGGGGTAAGTAATAGGGATGACAAAATTTTTCTGTAGCAAAATAGTAGAACTCTTTTCCTCTTCCTTTGTTTTTGGTTAAATAAAAGAAATTAATAATGAGCAGAGGTGACAGTCAGAATGAAACATGTTGAAAAATTTGAAATTCATCAAGAGGAAACTGCGATGGAACACAGGGTATACTTAAAGGGGGAACTTGATATATCAAAAGCCGAACAATTTCGATCACTAGTAGATCGGCTTGCCGATGATGCTAGCAAGACTCTTACGATCAATTTGAAAGACCTACACTACATTGATAGTACAGGGATTGGAATTTTCGTCCATATCTTGAAAAAGCGCGATCAATTAAATGCTGCCTTGTCAGTAGAGGATACTTCCCCCAAAATTAAACGGATTTTTGACATAACAGGGATTTCAAAGTTCCTTTTTTCTACGCGCGACATGAACAACAACGAAAGGACTGACGCATAAGCATGAAGCAGCAAAATAAATCAGTCCACTTAACCATTCCTGCTGAAGCTGATTTTGTAGATGTTGTACGTCTATCTTTATATGGAATCGCCACAAAAATGGGTTTTTCCTATGAGGATATCGAGGATATGAAAGTAGCTGTTTCCGAGGCATGCAATAATGCCGTTATTCATGCTTATGATAAGGGTAACTCAGGCCAAATTGACGTTCATTTTGAGGAGCAAAAAGATGGCCTACGGATCACAATAAAAGATTTTGGAAGCAGCTTCAACTATGAAAAAGTCTCAAATGAAGCGGAATCGCTTCATGATAAAGAGCTGAGTGAAGTGACTGTAGGCGGTTTAGGTATCTTCATGATGCAGGCTCTTATGGATGACGTTCAAGTAAACAATGAAACGGGTACAGAAGTGATCTTGATAAAGTTGCTTAACGGAACTGAAGGAGACAAACTTTATGGATTCGAAGAGACAAAAGGGACAGTTTAATGAAAAAATTCAACAATATCAGGAAACAGATAATGAGGAATTAGCTACCTTTCTTCTTTTAGAATACGAACCCATGGTAAAGATGGCAGCAAAAAAGATGTCCCGGAACCGCCCTGATTTTTATGAAGACTTGTTTCAGGTCGGCCAAATGTCATTATTGCGTTCACTCCAGCAGTTTGACACCAGTAAAGGATTTATCTTCGAAGCATACGCAATGAAAAGTTTGATTGGCCATATGAAAAATTATCTTCGGGATAAATCATGGTATATCCAGGTCCCAAGAAAAATTAAAGAGAAGGGCGCTCGCATCCAGCAAACCATCGATGAGTTGACGATGAAACTGGAACGGTCTCCAGACATTCATGAAATTGCCGAATCTCTTGAACTTACCGTGGAGCAGACAATTGAAGTCCTCGTCGGACGTGAATATTACCAGTATGTATCCATTGATACACCATTAAAAAGTGAAGAAGATTCAGCAACCATTGGGGACATCATTGGATCTGAAGATGATGATTTTCAGGATTTAGAAAATCGGTTAGACTTACATGAAGCAATCAATCAGTTGGCGGAGCAAGATAAACATGTTCTACATTTAGCATTCGTTGAGAACGAATCACAGCGAACCATTGCTAAAAGGCTTGGTATATCTCAAGTGACCGTTAGTCGGATTCAAAAACGGGCGGTCTCCGAATTAAGACAGATTTTATCAGATTCATCATTAACCGGGAGTAAATGACTGGTGGCTTCGATTTTCGAAGGAGATAAACGATATGGATGAACATTTTAAAAATCAATATCAGGAATTGCTTTACCAATATCTATTAGAAAAAGATGAGCGGCAGCTTTTTTATGCCCAGCAATCTTCCAAAAAATTTATTGAAAATAATATTAATCCGGTAGATGTTTTGCTTCTTCATCTTAATAGTATGAAAGAAAAACAGGATCTACCCCCTCTTTGGGATGATTCGTTTACATTCTTCTTAGAGTTTATGGTACAGTATAATCTTGTCTATGAGAGAAGAAAGACTCTTCTTTCTGAACAGGAGAAAATAGAAACAGAGTTGTCATTGGCTAAATCCGTTCAAAATTCCTTACTGCCCGATACGGAGAATCTATCGCTGCCAAAAGATGTGGATTTGGGTGTCATTAGTGTTGCTGCTCGTAAAGTAAGCGGGGATTTCTACAATATTATGTCCTATAATCAAAGGGTCGAAATTGCTGTAGCGGATGTTGCGGGAAAAAGCATCCCAGCTGCCATGATCATGTCCATGATGCAATTTGCGATGGAAAGCATTGAAGACTGTCAACAACCTCACACTGTACTTGAGTTGTTGAATCGCTTTTTATATAAGAAAAGTGAAGCCTCTATGTTTGTCACCATGTTTTGGGGAGAGTATTACGCGCCCACCAGTCAATTCTACTATTCGAATGCTGGTCATGAACCCGCGCTCTTCTACGAAGCAAAGAAAGATCAGTTTACAGATCTCTCAACGGATGGGTGCGCGCTAGGTTTAACGACGCGGTATGGCTATAAAACCCAAAGTGTACAACTTGAACCCGGTGATTTTATTGTACTCTATACCGATGGCGTCACTGAATCAAGAGATAGTGAAAGTATCGATGATAATAGCATCCTTCGGCATTTTTTACGGGAAATTAATTTAACGCAAAGCGCGCAACAAATTGTAGAGCAATTACATCAGTATATACTTGCTTCAAACGGACTACGCATTACCGACGATCAGACTATTCTACTCTTTCGCAAAAATTAAGCTAATCGAGACGGAGGTTGAATATATCTATCTTTTTAAAATCGTTCATCGTCTAATTCTATAAAAAATCAGTCTTTCTCTTATTTTTTACAGAAAGACTGATTTTTTGCGTTTTATAAGGGATATTTCGCTATGTTCTACCAGATAGCATTTCAATATTTGTAATTAATAGTATAATTAATTTAGATAAAACTTAAAATGGACCCAGAGGAGTTGAGTTCTTGTCGCAAAGGGTGATCATCAAGATAGCTAATGTGCAAGGGATTATAGCCGCTCGACGTCAAGGACGTATCATGTGTCAAAAGTTAGGGTTTACAGAAGCGGATCAAACTACAATTGTAACCGCAATTTCTGAACTAGCAAGTACGATATGTGAACAAGCAAAGGAAGGAACCGTATGTATTGAATCGGTGGAAGAAACCGATCGAATTGGGTTGAAGGTAAGGATAGAGGACATCGTGCCGGATGTCCCCGATCTTTTTCAGTTACTAGTAGAGGATACAACAAACAACTCTGACTTTTCAAACGGTGTAATGAATGGAAAACATTTGATGGATGATTTCGTCATTCATTTTCAACCTGAGAAAGGAACTGCTATCCAATTGATCAAGTGGAAACTACGCTAAAGACTTGTATAATTCAAAGCAGCCAGCTGCTTTGAATTATACGTACACCATCAATCATTCTCCTTTCCCGATTTCCTATCAAAGTCAAATCAAACTCTTCCTTTTCGGCGTATTTACAGACTTCATAAATAGGCTCCCCTGCTTTAATCATTGATTGATGTTTAACGCATTCCTCCTCTAGCCAGTGTCTCGCATGAATCATTGCCACATCTTCTCCTTCCTTTCATTATCTCTAAAGTATCCGTTTGTTAACCAAACTTAAACTTTGTGTCCATAATGTTTCTTTACGTTTTCTACAGCATCACCATCAATAATAAACTCCGCTTCCGGTGTCGTAAGTGTAATTGTCCTTTGAACAAGATCAAATTGAGTATCCCCTAGGTGAATTTCATACGTTTCACCCGCATTGGTTGTAATAATGAGTTCGCCCCATTCCTTTAACTGTTCCTGTACAGATTCCATATTCATAATTTACTTCCACTCCTTCGTGTGATTATAATTCTAACGCTTGACTATATTTAACCAGCAAAACGTAACTTGATTCACCCACAACCAAAAAATTCATCATTCGCGCTTTCGTATGCGCTTCATAAACATCTTTCTATGAATCATTCGACCATGTACCGGGTAATTGATAAGAGAAGAGATCACTTTTAGAACAAACGTAGGAGGTCAGGAGATGGCTTATAAGCAGATAGAAACCCATCCACAGAATGGTGTCATAATGGGTACTAATTCTACCAATCAGGAATCTTGTATTATCAGCGATAGCGAATTTAATCAACATGCTCTCGTTTTGGGTACAACAGGAAGCGGTAAAACCGTGACAATTATGAATATAGCAGAAAGCGCGATTTCTCGGAGGCTTCCCTTCATTTACGTGGACGGAAAGGGAGACTTAGACCTAGCAAAAAAGATCGAGCGGTTAGCGACTCAACATGATCGACCTTTCTACTTATTCAGCATGGTCGGTCCATCTATGAAATATAATCCACTGGCTACTGGTGGATTTACTGAGCTAAAAGATAAGTTAATGAGCTTAGGCGATTGGACTGAAGAACATGATAAAAATCTCGCTGAACATTATTTGCAAACCGTTTTTAAGGTCTTTGAACTGTCAGGAATTAAACCGACGTTAACAAAAATAGGGGAATATCTTGATCCAGACGACCTAGTGATTCTTTCCCGTAGCATTGCAGATTATGACGAACGTGGTAAGGTCATGGATAGCCTAAACAAGTCTAAAATTGGACAACCTTTAGGACTAGCCGCGCGGATCGCCACGATTACGGAAAGTGAAATTGGTCACTTATTTGATATTGATAAGGATGATCCGGATGATGAAGTGATCGATCTAGATAGAGCCGCGCGGGAAAATGCCGTTGTATTCTTTAGTCTGCAGCCATTAGCGTTCCCCGAATACGCCAACCAAATCGGAAAGTTGATTATAACCGATTTAAAAGGCATGGCGGCGCAACAGTTCACTAGGGAGACAGATCAAAAGATATATACCATCTTTGATGAATTCAGCATCTTCGCGGGAGATCAGATTGTTAACCTGATTAACCAAGGACGGAGCGCGGGAATCCATGCTATTCTATCCTCACAAAGCATTAGCGATATCGACAAGGTTGGAGGGACTTCTTTAATTGGACAAGTCCTTTCAAACTGCAACGTGTACATTATCCAACGGCAAAACAGCCCATCGGATGCGGAAACGCTAGCGGAGGTTATTGGCAAAAAAGACGAACTCCAGGTAACAGCGCATTTATCAAAGCAAGGTGAAACCGAGCGCGGAAGTATCCGATCAACCAAAGAGTTTATTTATCACCCCGATACGTTAAAGAGACTCGAACAAGGGGAAGCGGTCGTTGTTAAAAAACAGAACTTTTCGGTTCAAAAGATAATGGTACGCTATCAGGAAGGATTTTAGGGTAAGCAGCTCTTCAAATGATCGCGCTTTATTACAAAAATAATGCCTAAAAAAATATTTAGACGTATGGAGATTTCTATCAAACTTATTACTGAATTTTAAAAGGAAATTCTCCACACTATATTTTCTAGCATTGTAAATCCTCATTTCTTCAATACCTTTACATGATGGTAAACCCAGCTTATCTTCACATAAGAAGATGAGCTGGGTTTTAAAGTTGCATATGCAAATAACACTTAAAAATAAGCATAGATTATCAGATTACTATCGAAACTAGCTTTTTCCTTATAAAGGATCTTAAAAAAAATTGCAAAACAATATAACGAGGGTCTATTGACTTTTTCTTATACTGGATATAACATCCAATTAGTTGCAATATTATAAGATAGCAGGTAATAAAACGGAATACTTTCATAACAGCGGTTTTCCGTATGGACTACCTATTCACAACGCCTTAACTGTAATTTTCATAACAAATCCTCGATTGGAGACAACATTTTTTAGCAGAAGGAAGTTCCCATATATCTCACTGCCCGAATAAAAAAAGAGCCTTGACCACTCATTCGGTCAAGGCCTATAACTTTTTTAACATGGATTGAATCATTGGGTTGTTAAATATTTTGGCAAGTTGATTCGGGTCCATTCCCCGCAGCGCATTCGACGCGCCTTTCGAGTTACCCTGCAGCATTGATTTTAAGATGGGATGATTTAATAATGACTCTAGTTCAAGCGGCGTTTCATTACCCCCCCGCCGCTGGTTAGATACTGTTGGGCCATCTTGTCTCTTTTTTGATAAAAGGGCCAACCTCTTTCTTTTCTTTCTCCCCGTGTTTTGCTTAATCTCTTCCAATTCTTCCATCATTAAATCCAGTCTGTTTTCTATTTCTGTTAGTCGTTGCAGGACTGCGTGGTAAGAGTTTGATTTTGTCTTGTTCAATCCTTGCCCCCCTAAACAATCAATATACGTTATCCTATGTTAGGCCATCGTTTGTGGGATAGGCGGTTGTCCATTTTAGAAAAAATTTCACCAAATTAACGCGTTAATTGTTTAACGTCAGCAATAATCTCTGCAGAAGAATCATGCATACCTGAATACTTTTGAACAATAACACCCGATTGATCCACTAGAAAAAAATACGTTCCATGCGTCACTTGATCTGTTCCTGTTTCAAATATGAGCGAAGATTTAAAATCCTTTTCTGATATTCGTTTGATCTCATCTTCTGTGTAACCTGTAAGGAAGTGCCAATTAGAAAGATCAGCGTCAAATTGTTCCGCATATTCTTGCAATACTTCGGGAGTGTCGCGCTTCGGGTCCACACTAAACGAAATAAGTGTTACATCAAGCCCTTGATCTTTTAACTCCTGTTGTAACACCGTCTTTTGCGCGGTCATCGGTAAACAAACCGTCGCGCAATTCGTAAAAATAAAATCGGCAATCCACAATTTTCCCTGCAACTGTTCCAAACCGATTTCTTCGCCCTGTTCATTCACCGCTGTGAATTCTTGCACAGGCCAATTAAGCGAATCTTCAAGCTGCGGTTGTTGATTGCCGCATGCAACCGTAAACAGGCATGCCATGAAAAGAAGTACATATCTCACTCCGTTTTTCCTCCGCTACATCATTTTTAGTTTAGTATACCTGATTATAAAGTCTCATCCAAGGGTTCAACAGCTTCATGGAGCCGCTTATCGAGGTCAACTAAATATTTCAATTTTTGGTCTGCCGTCCAGCCCAGTTGATCTGCCATGATTCGAATAACGGCAAATTTCCAACGGCTAACCGTTTCAATTTGGAATGATAAGGCGCCTGTTCTTCTTATAAAAAAATCCGTTGGTGTAACGACCATTTCATACCGAATTCCGTATAAAACCTCGACAAACCAGTCTAGCGGGATGTCTATTTTTGCTCTGTATTCCGATGCGAGTTTAAATAAATCATCTACATTCGACCCATAGCGCCGAACGAGTCGCTCCGCCTGTATAGCGGTGAAACCAAATGCCGTTCCTTGTTTCACCTTATTTTGAATATAGTCATCAAAACCCGCTGAACCGCCTACATCTCCACCCGAAATAGGTAGCCGCCTGGAACGACACTTTGAATACGTACGCTCCCTTTTTTTCTGCAAATCCTGAACAACTTTATCAACGACCCGCTCCGCCATCTTACGGTAACCCGTCAACTTGCCTCCCGCAATGCTAATTAATCCCGATCGCGATTGCCAGACTTCATCTTTTCTTGAAACTTCAGAAGGAGCCTTTCCCTCCTCCTGAATTAACGGCCTCAATCCCGCCCAACTCGATTCTACATCCTCTACTTTGATTGATAGCCCAGGAAATTGATTTTGAATAGCGTCTAACACATAATCACGGTCAGCTATCG
Organism: Ammoniphilus oxalaticus; assembly: GCF_003609605.1. NCBI lineage: Bacteria > Bacillati > Bacillota > Bacilli > Caryophanales > Paenibacillaceae > Ammoniphilus > Ammoniphilus oxalaticus. The sequence goes on from NZ_MCHY01000009.1 coordinate 89,399, forward strand.
TCATCCGCGGCTGGATCAGATCGTCATCATAATCGGTGTCTGTTGTTCCAACGTATGTTTTTCCGTCCCGTGGAATCGCAAACATCATCCTACCATCTAACGATTCAAAATAAACAGCCTGTCTGAGGGGGAATGTCGCTTGGTCAATCACCAGATGAATGCCTTTGGTCAAACGCAACGTCTTTTCTCGTCCATCATCATGATCAAGTTTCCGCACTTCATCCACCCATGGACCCGTCGCATTGACTACCTTTTTGGCAAATACTTGATACCACTCGCCGCTCACCTGATCCTTTACTTCCACGCCATTCACTTTTCCCGCCTCATAAAGTAAACGTTCCACTTTACTATAGTTGAGCGCTGTTGCCCCTTGGCGCGTCGATTCTTTAAGCGTCTCGATTGTCAATCGGGCGTCGTCCGTACGGTATTCCACATAAAAACCAGCTCCCAACAAATCTGATGATTTAAGAAAAGGGACGAACTTCAACACTTCTTCCTTCGATAACATTTTTCGTCGTTCCGCTCGCTTTACACCTGCCAAAAAATCATATAATTTTAGCCCGATCGCCACGCTTCGCTTTCCAATGGCAGCCCCTTTATAAATTGGAGTTAACATCCACTCTGGTCGTGTCACGTGTGGCCCATTTTCATAGACGACAGCCCGCTCTCTGCCCGTTTCCGCGACCAATTTCAATTCCCATTGTTGTAGATAACGGAGACCCCCGTGCGCCAGTTTGGTGGAACGACTGGAGGTTCCCGCGGAAAAGTCTTGCATTTCAAACAGGACCGTTTTCATCCCTCTCGCAGCCGCATCTAAGGCAATGCCCGCTCCCGTAATTCCGCCGCCAATAATTAACAAATCAACTGAATTCCCCGCTATCCCCTTAACAATAGAAGTCCGATTTAAAGTGGAAAATGAACGCGTCACTGTCCGCCCTCCTCTTTTAGATTCACAAAACCCTAGTAGACAGCATTTGTTTTATCTCTATACAACCATTAATTTGGGCTCCAAAGAGTTTATTCAAGGCAATCACCTAAAATAACGCGTTTCATATGATATCCTATCGGTTTCCCAATTCTGAAGACCCTTCCTAAAACAGGAGAGTGAATGTATGAGTATAGGAATTATGCTAATGGGGTTATTTGTCGGTTTCCTGGTGGGTCTAACAGGGGTCGGAGGCGCGGCTTTATTAACCCCCATCCTTATCTTAATCGGAGTTAACCCTACGATAGCGGTTGGCACGGATCTCGTTTACAATTCCATCACAAAATTTTTCGGAACCCTTCAACATTGGCGTCAAAAGACTGTCAATTTCACCCTCGTAAAATACTTTGCAATCGGCAGTGTGCCAAGTTCTATCGTAGCGGTTAGTCTGCTCTATTTATCAGATACGTTTTATCGAAATCAAGAGGTCATTGTAAAACATGCTTTGGGGTACATTTTAATTGCTGTTGCGCTGTCTAGTCTTTTTCGAACCATTTTTGATTCGAATTTCAAAGAAAATCGGTGGCAATTACGAACAATCCAGCAGAAAAAAGGACTCACCATTACAATGGGAGTCTGCCTGGGCTTCATTGTTGGGCTCACATCTGTTGGATCTGGTTCCCTCGTTGCCATCGCCTTACTCTACTTTTTTCGACTGAAGTCTTCAGAATTAGTTGGCACCGATATTGCCCATGCCTTCTTTCTCGTTACCGCAGCAGGGTTTATGCATGCCAGCTTTGGAAGCGTAAATTTCCCGCTCGTCTTCAATCTCCTGATCGGCTCAATCCCCGGTGTCATTGTTGGCAGTTCTCTTTCCGCAAAAATACCAACAAAGCCATTGCGAGCAGTCGTCTGCGTCGTCATCTTACTTAGTGGAATAAAGATGATTTAACCAAAAAAGAAGAACCTATTGATTGTTCAATAGGTTCTTCTTTTTTTCCTAATTTGTAAGATAGCATAGAGAAGAGCCGCCGCTATCGCGCCTAACATGATTTTTCCGATAAATGGCTGAGCAGAAGTTTTTATATCCGCCCAATTGTTTCCTAATTGCATCCCTAAATAAAGAAATAAAATGGACCAGGGAATCATAGCTAGCACCGTTAAAACAGTAAAGCGTAGTAAACTCATCTTGGCAATGCCCGCTGGAATTGAAATCGCGTGCCGAATAACTGGAATAAAGCGCGCGGTAAAAACAATACCCGTCCCGTGGCGCTCAAACCACCTCTCGGATATGTCCAAATGCTTTTGGTTAATCAATAAATAACGACCGTATTTTTGAAGAAAAGGTCTTCCCCCATAGTACCCAATCCAGTATAAAAAAATTTGGGCCAATGTCCCGCCGATAATTCCGGCAATGAGCGCCCCTGGAAATCCAATTTTTCCAATAGAAATAAGGTAGCCTCCATAGGCTAATACGATCTCGCTCGGAATGACCTCAATCATTAAACCTATTGCGATTCCCCAATAACCTAGATCTGCGAGCGTATCCAATATTGTTTTTATAATTGCATCCATGTTTCCCCACCATATTCCTCAAATAATAATCTCAACTTAACCTAGCATACCTGTTCAGTCGCTTTATTTCCAGTAAGTAACAGGGGTTAATTACGATTAATAATAACTAATTTTAATTCTGTCATTTCTTCAAGGGCATATTTGATTCCTTCCCGTCCCATGCCACTTTCTTTCACGCCGCCATAAGGCATTTGATCCACGCGAAAAGTAGGGATGTCATTAATTAACACGGCCCCAACCTGCAATTGTTCTGCCGCTTCCATTGCCAGATGGATATCGTTGGTATAAATGCCTGCTTGCAGCCCATAGCGCGAATCATTCACCCGATCAAACGCCTCTTCAACAGACTGTACTTTATCAATTAACACAATCGGGGCAAATGCTTCTTGGCATGAAACCTTCATGGTCGGACTTGTTTGCAATAAAACGGTTGGCATTAACCCTTGTCCCTTTGCCGTCCCCCCACATGCTACTTGAGCGCCTTCCGCTTTCGCTTCCTCTATCCATTGCATACAACGTTGGACATCTGCTTTTGTTATCAATGCTGAAAGAGCTGTTTCCGGGTCCAATGGATCTCCAAACTTCAATCGTTGCGCGGCTTCCACAAACTTTTCAACAAATGAGTCATACAAATCTTCGTGGACATAAATGCGTTGTAACGCGATACAAACTTGACCCTGAAAGGAAAAAGCCCCAACAACACATCGATCAACGACCTTGTCCACATCTATCGCGCGATCAATAATGACAGCTGAATTAGAGCCTAACTCGAGTGTCACGCTCTTTAAACCTGCTTGTTCTCTAATCCTCTTGCCAACCGACGGACTCCCAGTAAACGTGACCATTTTAACTCGTTCATCTGTGACGATCATTTGCCCGATCTCACTCCCTTTACCGCTAACAACGTTTAAAGCTCCCGCCGGCAGCCCCGCTTCGTCAAGTAATTCTGCAAGAAAAAATGCCGACAATGGGGTTTGCGAAGCCGGTTTCAAGACAATCGTATTCCCCGCGGCAATAGCAGGACCGAGTTTGTGCGCGACAAGATTCATTGGAAAATTAAAGGGAGTGATCGCCCCGATGACACCAAGTGGTTCACGAACCGTATAAGCTAATCTCCCTTCGCCGCCTGGCGCTGCGTCTAAGGGAATTGTTTCCCCGTAGATTCTTCTCGCTTCTTCAGCCGCAAATTTAAACGTTTGGATCGTCCGAGCGATCTCTCCCCGCGCGGCAGAAATCGGCTTTGCCGCCTCTAACGCGATCAACCTTGCCGCTTCCTCCGCCTTTTGTTCCAACAACGCAGACAATCTATCCAAAATCGCAGCCCGTTGATGAGCCGGCATTTTCGCCATGATCGGACGAGCTTGATCCGCGCTTTGAATTGCAAAATCAACTTCCGACTTATCAGCAAGCGGGACTTCGGCTAAAATTCCATTTGTATATGGCGAACGCAACTCAGTATAATGTTTCGCTGAGACCCATTCCCCATTAAGATACAATTTCCTCCTCATACACCAACCTCCTCTACACCATTTCTATGGTCCATCTCTTCTATTTATGTACTTGCCCCTTGCCATACCACTCATAAAAAAAAGGCAAGCGCCAAGTATCCGTTGCGCCCACCCTACATAGAAACATTCCCATTTTTACCAGGTCCCTTTATTATACCATAAAAATACATTTAAAAAGAAATGTCGAACCGTGTCGTAATTTGATATATTTACCCTAAAAAGGTCGATTGAAGTTATAAAAGGTTGATTTTGAGCCTGTATTCGACTAATATCGACTTTTACAGAATGGTTTTTAGATTGTATTATATAATTACATCCTGGAACTACAGGGTGAACGGGATACACCTCAGCAAGATTCGACATTTAACTAGGTATCTCGTCTCTTTTTAAAAAAGGTTTGTCGAAAAAAGGGAGTGATTATTCCGAACAAGCTAATCTTTCGATATTTAGGAATACAACCCATCCATAGTCTAGCGAGGAGCAACATAAACAATACAGCATAACCTTAATTTTCGACATGAGAGAAGAATCAACATCTAGAACTACACCATCTCCTTAAAAATCGACTAAGGACAGAAACAGACAGCTTGGATTTACAACAGTTCCTTGAAGAGTCGACTGGGGACAGAACACGCTACTTGATTTTACAACAGAGCCTTGGAGAGTNATTTACAACCGTTCCTTGAAAAATAGACAGAAATTTGATTCACCCAACAATCCTCTTTATTATCCTGAAGTGATGACTCATTGATAATATAAGCCCTCAAACTCTTTTTAAGAGTATGAGGGCTTTCTTTTGTCTATCTTGCACAGGATCTGCTACGTCGGTTAGGTGTCACGAACACATTTAAATGATCACAACCGTTGAGCGACCATACCCCCAGCGATTCGGTCATGATCTACCTATATTAGAAAAATCTGCAGAGTCCAAAAGTTACCTTATTCATAATAGGTTCCTCTGTTAAAGCCAATCTTCTTAAAATTATTGGATAAAACCCGCTGTATTCTCCTTTTTGATTCTATGACCTTACACCACTCGTGAATCACATTAGTTGTTATCTTCTGCTCCGGAAAAAGGAGCCTGAATTCATTCACACTGCGCATCACGGCGTCATCGATGGATTCTTTATGGCCGCACTCAGCGCAAACCACCCGTTTACCAATTATCCTGACGCTAAAATCTGAACACTTAGCGCAAGTAATTCCCTTTTTCAATTTGGTAAATTCGAAAGTGGGGAGTTGCCTATAAGGGGATTCCGCAAGATGCAATGAAATTAAGAGATCGGCTAATTGTTTGTGTTTATTACTTAGTTTTGTCGAATGGGTTTGGAGCTTATCAAAATAATTATCTAGCTGTGTCGGGAATATAAACGGCAATTCAAGAGGAGCTTGATACAGGGTAAAAGTGGGGTTGATAAAAACGACAACTGCTGTGATCGGAATTGAAAATTGATGTTCGCGTATCAGACGACGCAATAAGGACTCGGTCCTTCTTAATTGAATGAGCGGGTTAATAACTTCAAATTTTGGCCTTTTATAAAATCGATCCTGTTCATAATAGAAATCACCTTCATAATTTTTAACTTCAAACAGATAAAGCCTTTCAGAAACGATGACGAGTGTGTCAATCTGAAATACGGAATGATTTATTCAAACAATAAATCATGTAAAATCAGACCGTTCTTTGTAGACAGAGGCCCGATCCATGAATCAAACATGCGCTCTCCTTCATAACCTTTTCCAATATTTTCGAAATACTGCCTGTCCTCCTCCAATAAATTCATCCTTTTTTTCCAGTATTCCCAAAACCCTCCATTCAGTCGGTACTGTTCGAGACTTGTAACACAACATCTTCCCCCTCCTTTTTTTAGCGCATGACCTAACTTATAGACATATGTCCATTATAGCGCGTTCCCGCTGGTTAAAAAGTAGTTATGTAGGGCATCTCAACGGACCAAAAAGACACCCCACATCACCTGGGTTCACCCATAATCACATTGTGTGAATTAAGTTCACTCAATTTCATCCAGCTCTCCCCATCCACCTAAACTGCCCAAAATTAAAACCAAAGAGCTTTTGCGTCCATTTCAGGAACGAGCCCTTCCTTAGCCGCCCGATCAAGTAAAGCGCGGACCGCCGCGTAACCTGCTTCGCCCAATTCCGCTGTAAACGAGTTAACGTATAAATCAATGTGAGCTTTTGCAACTTCTGGAGCCATTTCCTGAGCATGATGCAGCACGTACGCTTGCGAGACGGTTGAATTTTTCCAAGCATATTCTACTGAAGCGCGGATCCATTTTGTTAATGAATCCAAATCTAACGACCGCCGCGCAACGATCGCTCCTAACGGAATGGGTAACCCCGTGTCCCCTTCCCACCAGTTTCCTAAATCGGTCATTAGTTTTAAACCGTAGGATGGGTAGGTAAAACGGGCTTCATGAATGACTAAGCCAGCATCAATTTTGCCGTCCCTAACAGCTGGCATGATTTCATCAAATGGCATTACCGTAATTTTTCGAGGGGCTCCGCCAGGGACTTGTTGCGCCGCCCATAGTCGGAACAAAAGATAGGCGGTTGAACGCTCACTCGGCACTGCTACCTCACACTCAGCTAGATCGAGCGCAGAACGCTCCTGTTTTGTTAAGATAAGCGGTCCACACCCTCTTCCTAATGCGCCGCCACACGGCAACAGAGCATATTCGGAAAGAGCCCACGGTAAAGCAGCATAAGATATTTTCATGACATCAGGTCCATTCCCGCTTTCTGCCCAATGATTCGTAATATCGATATCAGCATACGTAACATCAAATTCGGGCGTCCCTTCAATGAGCCCATGGACCAACGCGTGAAATACAAATGTGTCGTTTGGACATGGTGAAAAAGCAATTTGTAATCTACTCAACTTAAAAGACCTCCTTGAATAATGCAGCCGCTTGAGTCAGCGCATCTAAAGCTGCGTCAATCCGCCATTCGGCCCGATTACGCGGACCGACCCCATTTGAAATCGCTCGTATTTCCAAAACAGGAACCCTTCTCTGCTTAGCGGCAACCGCGACCCCATAACCTTCCATCGCTTCCGCGACAGCTCCAGGAACGCGCCTGACTAACTCCTCCGCCCTTGCCTTTGTTCCAGTCACAGTCGACACGGTTAAAATTGAACCGATCGTGATAGATAGGTTCGCCTTCTTAGCCGTAGCCACCATTCGCTCCACCAAACCAGTCGCTGTCTGAAAACGGGTTGAACCGAAGCCAAGCTCATCCACACTTTGAAATCCGTCTGGCGTTTCCACTCCTAAATCAGCGGCAATGATCTCATCAGCAACCACGAGTGAGCCGACATCTGCCCGATTTTGAAAGCCCCCTGCAATCCCAACGTTTAAAACCAAATCGTACTGACCTTCCATTAAGGCTGCCATCGTATTTGCTGCAGCCGCGGCGGGACCAACACCAGCAATTTTGACCGAAAATTGTTCTGTTTGGCCGAGCCCGCGTAAAACTGCTTCTCGTTCTTTCTCAACAGAAGTCATAATTAAAACCCGTTTTTTAAGTGTTCCATCCACGCGCCTGTCCCCCCTTTCCTATCCTTCTTAAATCCAATCTTAACTTTCTTTAAAAAAGGAACCCGCTATCACTTTTTAGCAGGTTCCACCTCATTTCTTAAATTTACTCAATATCTAACGGCAATTTTCGGGTAGGCTTTGGAAAAACCTGATCAAGCCTTTGTAAGTCCTCTTCAGTCAATTTAATTGAAGCTGCAGCGGCGTTCTCGCGAACGTGTTGCTCCTGTGACGCTTTCGGAATGGCTATGACCTGATCTGAACGGATCGCCCACGCAAGGATGATTTGTAGCGGCCGTACCCCATGTTGTTTGGCAATCTCACTGATCGTCGCATCATTTAACAATTTCCTACTGAGCGAGCCCCCTTGCGCCAACGGACAATAGGCCATAACTGGCGCCCGACGTTCTTGCTGCCAAGGCATCAACGAATATTCAATTCCCCTTGAACCTAAATGATAGAGCACCTGATTCGTGACACAATTGGATCCATTTTCAAGTTCCCATAATTCCTGCATGTCATCAATATCAAAGTTAGAAACACCCCATCGCAAAATTTTACCTTCCTGTTTGAGTCGCTCCATCCCTTCAATTGTTTCCTTCAACGGAATACCGCCTCGCCAATGCAAAAGATACAAATCTAGACGATCCGTCCCTAACCGCTTCAAACTATTTTCACACGCGGTAGAAATGGTATCGAGTCCCGCATTATGCGGATAAACTTTTGAAACTAAAAACACATCATCCCGACGCCCTTTGATCGCTTCACCCACGAGCGCTTCAGACTGACCATTTCCATACATTTCGGCCGTATCAATAAGTGTCATCCCTAGCTCAATGCCAAGTTGCAAAGCTTTAATTTCCCTCGCTCTAATCGCAGGGTTCTCCCCCATATACCAAGTGCCTTGTCCTAAAGCCGGCGCAACCGTCCCATCTGACAACGTTACTTTCTTCGGTAATTCAATTGGTTGACTCATCGCAGTTTATTTCGCTCCTTTACTTCTAATGTTGATAACGTCCAATCACTATAAAATTTAGTATACTATTTATTTACAGGTGATTCTAGCAACGAGAAGTCACCGCGACTTAATCTCCGAATAAACGCTTATTGACAAGCTTCGCAACTAAACACTACACTAAACGTGATTGAGAGAATTTGACTACACATGGAAAGGGAAAATACATGAGCAAAAAAGGGAATAAAGGACATAAACAAAACCAAGTTAAAAAACGTTCACAAGCAAAACTGATGAATGTGTCGCTCGCTATTCTTTTAATTCTAATCATCGGGGTCATTTTTTACAAAGCAGCTTCTGGTCCAGGATCAGGAACGGGAACAGGATTAAATGAAGCGGTTAACGCGGATATTTTTCAATTAGATCAGCAACCGATGCTCGGTTCTGAGCAAGCGCCGATTCAAATTATTGAATTCGCCGATTTTAAATGTTCAACTTGCCAACGATTTGGCAAACAAGTCTATCCTTCATTAAAAAAGGACTTCATTGATTCGGGACTGGTCCAATTTTATTTTATTAACTTTCCGGTTGTAAGTCCCAATGGCGATTCAGGAGCTGCCGCGATGGCCGTGGAAGCAGTCTATAACCAAAATCCCGATGAGTTTTGGAAGTACTATGAGGCTTTATTTGCCCAGCCAGAAGAGACCGACGCATGGAATGCGGACAGACTCGTTCAGATTGCGAAAGACGCGAACGTGGAAGTCGATTATGAACAACTAAAAGAAGATATTGAACAGAAGAACACAATCAAAGCTGTCAATCAGGACATAACGATTGGCGATCAAGCCGGCGTTGATGGAACACCAACCCTCTTTTTAAATGGAAAACAAGTGCCAATTCAAATTTCATTAGATTATAACTCTTTTAAACAGCTAATCCAAAAAGAGATCGATGAGAACTCATGATCAAGGAGTACAGCCTGTATTTCGCTTGGCTTGTAGCTGTGATCGCTACGGGGGGCAGTTTATACTTTAGTGAATTTATGTATTATGCGCCTTGTGAGTTGTGCTGGTATCAGCGCATTTTTATGTATCCGCTCGTGTTCCTGCTCGGCATAGCCGCTTATAAACAAGATCGGGCGATCATTCCTTACGCCAAAGTATTGACCGTGATTGGGATGAGCATCTCTATCTTTCATTACTTGGAACAAAAAATCCCTGCTATGCAAAAGCTTTCTATTTGCTCAAGTGGCGTACCATGCAGTGGGCAATATATCAATTGGTTTGGGTTTATTACCATTCCGTTTCTAGCCCTGATGGGATTTGCGCTCATTTTTTGGCTACTATCCGCCACAAAAGGTAAATCTTAACAAACAAAAAGGACCTACTGTATAGGTCCTTTTTCATCCACTTAGTTAGAGGCATTCTGCAATTGGGTAATCATTGCTCGCAAATCGGCGATCGGTATCTGACCTGGCGCTGATTCTTCATTGCCAATCGCAAAAGTAACTGCGGACCCGAACATCCAACCCGCAACACGCGTGATCGCGCCCAGTCCTCCCATTGAAATCGCGATCAAAGGAATAGACAATTCTTCTTGCGTCGTTTGCGCCGCTTGTAACAACTGTAAAACGTCTGCGTTTGACTGGGGCATCACCGCTATTTTAGCCATATCCGCTCCTAATTGTTCCGCCTGACGGAGCTTGTCTATAAGAATTGAGCTCTCAGGCGTCTTTTCAAAGTTATGATAGGATAGGACTACATAAACGCCTGCTTGCTTTGCTGTTGCGAGCACACCTTCTATCCGTTGCTGATCATTTCTAATCTCATAGTCGACAAGATCAATATAACCCGTTCGACAAATAGCGTTAATTAAATTCACAATCTCTTCTTCAGATCGTTCAACCGGTTGGCCTCCCTCATGGATGGAACGAATCGTAAATAATAAAGGGATCTCTCCAACCTCTCCCCGAATCATCCGAGCAGCGACGATAACACTTTCTAAATTTGCTAACTCTGAGAAGAAATCAGCGCGCCATTCGATCATATCTGGTTTTTTAGAAACCGCCTGCTTACATTCCTTTACCAATTGATCAACACTTTGACTGATTAATGGAATGCAAATGATCGGTTGACCGCTTCCTATCTCTGTCCCTCTCACATTTACCGCTTTTGTTCGGGTCATGCTCCCAACTCCTCTGTTCCAGTTCATTTCCATTATTATAGTACAAACACCAACATTTTTTTAGTTAAACTTTCCATTACCATAATTACATATTTATGTAAAGGAAATCGCGATTAAAAAATTCTCATAATTTCTTCATTAAATTGGATAACCCTTCTGCCATATAGCTCTGTTCCACTTTATGTAAGTTATGGAATTTTTAATTCTGCTATACTTTTCCTAGTGAAACCCAGAAAGTACTAGGAGGAGTAGAAACTTGAAAAACTTTAAGAATCTTACATTCAGAAAAATTATGACTATGACATTAGGCTTGTCCCTTGTTTTAACCGCCTTTCCATCCGTTTTACCAGGGGAACCTGCAACCGTCTCTGCCGCCTCTGTCTCAGGAAGCAAGATCGTTTCAACTGGAAAAAAATATCTTGGTGTCCCTTATAAACTTGGCGGCAAAACCCCTTCCGCTTTTGATTGCCAAGGCTTTACACATTATGTATATAAAAAGCATGGAATTAATTTACCCTTTGGGGCGAGAAACCAATCGAAAGTTGGAAAAAAGGTTAGCGTAAATAATTTACAAGTAGGCGACCTTGTTTTCTTCTCCACAAAAGCGACGATGAAATATAGCGCATCTTCAATCAAGAGAATTGGACACGTTGGAATCTACGCTGGAAACGGAAAAGTACTACATACGTGGGGAACTGGCGGGGTACGCATACAGGATGCAAGCAAAGGTTGGTGGCGAGATCATTATGTAACCGCAAGAAGGGTATTGCCAACCAAAACAAGTTCAAAGTCGTTATCCTTAACCTCTCAAGCTAAAACTGAAGTTAATTCACTGCGCAGCCTGTTGAAAAAAAATGGATATAAATCGTATTCCAATCCAAATGACTGGCTAAAGAAAGGGAAGACCGTAAGTAAATCTTCAATTAAACGGGGGGATATCGCTTTCTTTTCGATGAATGGAAAAAAGTCTAGCATCGATCATGCCGCGGTCTATTTAGGTAATAACGAGCTTTTATACCAAACAAAATCAGGTTCAAAAAAATATAAAGCGAATTCTTCGTATGTCCTCGATCGATTGGTCGTCATCAAAAGAGCTAGCTAAATATGTCGTCATTTGAAGCAACAGCTGGCTAATTGTCGGCTGTTGCTTGTTTTCTGGACAAATAAGGTCAATAAACGTTCACAGAACTGTAATTTGATTGTCACCTTCGCTTTGTTATAATTAGCGAAAGGAATCTATGAGAGGTGTTTATATTGAAAACAGTTGTAGTCATCGGCGGCGGCATTACCGGGCTATCTGCGGCTTATCATTTGCAACAACAAGCGCAAGAAAATGATTTGCAAATTAGACTCATATTAGTTGAAGCCGAACCGCGCCTAGGCGGCAAAATTAAAACCGAACACGCGGGAAGCTTCATCATGGAAACAGGAGCGGATTCGATCGTCACTCGTAAATTACATACAACTTCTTTTATGGAAGAGCTTCATCTAGAAGATGAGGTTGTCTATAATGCCACAGGCGCGTCCTTCCTTTATTCCGAAAATCAATTGAAGAGGATTCCAGAAGATACTGTCTTTGGAATTCCATTAAGCATTGAATCCTTAGCAAAAAGTAATTTAGTTTCCGCCGAAGGAAAAGTCGAAGCATTGAAAGATTTTTATACAAAAAACGATACGTTTACCGAACAAGACTCCGTCGGCGCATTTTTGGAACATTGCTTTGGCGAAGAATTAGTTCAAAAACAAATATCCCCCGTCCTATCTGGCGTATATTCCGGTCAACTTAACAACTTAACAATCGCCTCCACCCTCCCCTATCTCATTGAATACAAAAATAAATACGGCAGTATTATCAAGGGTTTATCGGAAAATAAACACTTGTTTAAAACAGGGGAGAGTAAGTTTCTGTCTTTCAAAGATGGAATGTCCGCGCTCATTGACGCCTATGAAGCCAAGTTGTCTGATGCGCGCATTATAAAAGGTGTTAAAGCGGAGTCGATCAGCAAGTCAGGAGAGTGTTACCAGATTCAGTTGGCCAATCAGGAAATGTTAGAAGCTGATTTCGTCGTATTAAGCCCGATTCATTCGGTGGCCCAAACGTTATTGAACGACGAACAACTCGACAGCGATTTTAATCAGTTGAAAAACAACTCTTTAATTAGCATCTACCTTGGGTTTGATCTGCCTGATCACCTTCTTCCCGAAAATGGAACGGGTTATATCGTCTCCAACAGCAGTTCTGTCGTCTGTAACGCTTGCACCTGGGCGAGTAGGAAGTGGGAGCACACCGCAACGAATAATCGTTTGTTAGTTCGGCTATTCTATAAGAGTTCTGATCCCGCTTATCCTTCTTTGCTGCAGATGTCAAAAGATGAATTAAAACAGGTAGCCTTACGAGATATTAAAAATAGTCTAGGCATTACTGGCGATCCGATCGAATACAACGTAACGAAATGGCATGAAACAATGCCGAACTACCATGTCAAACATCCGCAACTCGTCCGTTCTTTAGAATTAAAAATGGCGGAGAGATTTCCAAACATCCTCTTAGCAGGATGCTCCTATTACGGTGTTGGAATCGCAGACTGTATAGAAAACGGACAGCATACGGCAAAAGCAATCATAAACAAATTAAGCGGGGTTCCCGCGTCTTAGTTAGCATATCTTTTAAAGGTCAAAGGGTGATGAAATGATAGAGATAAAAACTTCCTCATTAAGCGATGGAGAATTCAACAGAGGGGTATTTGCCACACGCGATATAGCTAAAGGTGAGTTACTTCATCAAGCTCCCGTGATCCCATACCCAAATGAACAACATGTTCATATTGAGAAAACGATCCTAGCGGACTACGCATTTGAATACGGCGAAAACCATACAGCCTTTGCGCTCGGTTACGGCATGCTGTTTAATCATTCCTATCAACCAAATGCGGATTATGAGCTTAATTTTGATGACCACACGATTGATTTTTATGCTTTAACGGCCATCAAAGCAGGCGAGGAAGTATTGATCAACTATAATGGCGAAGTGGATAACGATGACCCTTTATGGTTTTCTGATAACAGTTAGGCCCGTCGAATTGTAAAGGCTTATTATTTTCAATATTGGATGTATGACCAAGAACCTATTCGATTTTCTCCGAACAGGTTCTTTTGGTATTTTGTGAGGTAGATATTTACTTTTTGGATGGATCTGTAACTGGAGATACCGTGAACTTTCCGTACTTTACGCCTTTGGCGCTAATCAGCTGATCACTTAACTGGCGCAGTTGCCCCGACTTTCCTTTGACAACAATAAGTTCCAAACAATTATCATGGTCCAAATGAAAATGGGTGGTCGCTAAGATCATATCATGCATTTTATGTTGAATTTCCGTCAATTCCTGAAGCGCGTCACGTTGATGATGATCATAGAAAATAAGAATACTGCCCGCCACATATTGCTCATCGTCTTCCCATGCTTTTTGCACGAGCGCGTCGCGAACAAGGTTGCGAACCGCTTCTGAACGATTTTCATAACCTGTCTCTTGTATCCATTGATCGAACTGTTGCAATAACCCTTCATCCATGGAAACGCCAAACCGTTTCAATGTTGATCCCGTATCCAATACGGACCACCTCTCCCCTGACTAATTTCAATGATTATTCAATGAGCGACCTCTTTATTATACAGACCTTTCGGAACCATCAGCAACACGGTTTAAATAATGGCAACTTAAGCAATGGAGAATATATATTTTCGTACTACGGAAAATAATAACGCGCGCGCAAATCTCAAGCGGAGGGATACAATGGATAAAGAGTTGTCTTACGGCGAAGATTATAAATATATTCCAGCTACTTCAGTCAACAGTGGAATCGGGGTGGAAGTTTTACCTGATCTCTACTGTCATACAGTTCAAATTGTCAATATTAGCTTAGTGGGCAAACCCGACTCATCCGATTTTGTACTAGTAGACGCGGGCATGCCAGGATCGGCTGATGAGATCATTGCCGCAACAGAAAAACGTTTTGGCGCGGGAAGTCGTCCCCAAGCGATTGTTTTAACCCATGGACATTTTGACCATGTCGGCGCAATTATTGAACTCATCGAACATTGGGACACGCCTGTCTATGCTCACGAGTTAGAGTTACCTTTCCTAACTGGGAAAGAGAATTACCCCGATCCCGATCCAACTGTCGAAGGAGGCTTAATCGCTAAGATGTCTCCTATATTCCCAAACGAACCACTTAATCTAGGCAGTCGCATCCAACCCCTTCCTTCCGATGGAAGTGTCCCTCACTTAACAGGATTTCGTTGGATTCATACGCCAGGTCATACACCAGGTCATGTTTCGCTATTTCGCGAATCCGATCGAGCGTTGATTGCGGGAGACGCCTTTATTACGGTGAAACAAGACTCCCTCTTCAAGGTTCTAACTCAGGAGATTGAAATTAGCGAACCGCCGAGGTACCTTACAACAGATTGGAAAGCTGCGAAACATTCACTTGGGAAGTTAAGGGATATACAACCAGCCGTGGCGATCACTGGACACGGACTCCCTGTTTCAGGAGAACTGTTGACGATAGGTTTGGATAAGTTAGTGAATGAATTCAATCAAATAGCGACTCCTGATTATGGTAAGTATGTCGAAAACGAGCATCACCACTAATTAAAAATTGTAGCCGATGATTCTTTAACTAGATTCATCGGCTACTTTAGATTAATTCAATATCACCTTCTCAATACATTCAGGACCATCATTCCTTACATTGCCAACGATGGGAGAAACAGTATGACACTTCATCTCTGCTTCCGAAAAAGGTACAAGCAGACTTAATAATTGCGCAGTATCTGTATTATGTCCGTTTATCCACTTCTGCTCATCTTCTTTTCTCAATATAACTGGCATCCGATCGTGAACATCCGCCACCAACTCATTTGGCGAAGTTGTAATGATCGTACAAGTACTTATCTTTTCGCCGCTCTTCGGACAGATCCAGCTGTCATACAAACCCGCCATGCTAAATATGCTCTCATCCTCTAACATAAATCGGATCGGTTGCTTCTTCCCATTGATCGTTTTCCATTCATAAAACGAATCCGCTGGAATTAAGCACCTTTTCCTACTAACAAGGTTTCTAAAAGACGGACGCTCCAACAGTGTTTCGGATCGCGCATTAATCATCCGACTAGCCATGCTTTCATCTTTCGCCCACGACGGGACAAGCCCCCAGCGCAATTGGCCTAGCCGATTCCTCTCGCCGTCATGAATAACTGCCGCGATCATCTGCATTGGAGCCACATTATAACGAGGATCATGAAACGGATCTAACGCGTACTCAATCCCATATCGAATGATCAACTCATCAAAAATGCCCGTTAACGTGAATCTGCCACACATAAATATCTCACTCCGACTATTTAATCTTTGACCGTTCCCACAACGCAATCCCAATAGGCGCCAGGGTAGCTATTAGAAAAACAGGTATGAACCATTTACCAAACCCTTTGCCCCACTCCAATGAAATCCAAATCGATTCAACTAAAATAAGAGCAAATATAATCAAACAAATGTTTTTTAACTGGTTAACTAACTTTCTGCTGTTAAGATAGAATTGGGCCGCATTTGACTCGTTCAACCGTTCAGGATAATTGTGCATCTGCGGAAATTTTTCTAATGCCTGCATTGAAATGATTAAAAGCAATCCGATCGCGGGCAAAATAAGCAATTCTCCCTTTCCTCCCCAGCGGTCGACCTCTCCTAACGCATTAAAATGGGCAGGAACTCGAGCGGGGAGCTTATTCCATAACAGGATTAATAAACCGATCGAGCAAATAAACATCCCGTATCCAAGCCCGTCCCAAATGCGTTCTACACTTGTTTTTGGTATATCAAGGCTCGATCGTTGTGAGGAATCCGACATGTATGTTATTCACCCCTCGCTGTGAAATAAACCGTTTTCTTAACTATAGCATACTATAACTTACAACAAATCAAGGGAAATTCGCAATCTAAACACGTTTCGAGCTAGTTGCAATTTTCTAACTGCTGCAATATAATATGAGGCCAATACTTAGGATCTAATACTTTTTTAGGAAGGGGCATTATACTTTGTATTTTATTAAGGAAGAAAATGAAATTATTATCCCGGAAAATCCCATCTCAAGATTTTTATTCAACAATGTTCACGCGGGTTTGATATGGCTATTGGTTAGACTTTATCTAGGATATGCTTGGCTTACAGCAGGTTGGGGTAAAGTAACAAGTGACGCTTGGACAGGAGAAAACGCTGGCGCCGCCGTCCAAGGTTTTATTGGAGGGGCGCTAGCGAAAGCCGAAGAGGGCGGAGATGTTGCGGGATGGTACGCTCACTTTTTGCAAAACGTAGCGCTTCCAAACGCAAAACTATTCAGCTTCATCGTTGCATGGGGAGAAGTCCTTGTTGGATTAGGACTGATCGTAGGGTTACTAACTGGAATAGCTGCCTTCTTTGGAACCGTTATGAATGTTAGCTTTTTATTTGCGGGCACATTAAGCACAAATCCGCTTCTGTTTATTTTAGCGACTTGGCTTGTGCTTGCTTGGAAAAATGCGGGCTGGTATGGACTAGATCGCTGGGCTCTTCCTTTACTCGGCACGCCATGGCACCGTAAATCGAAAGACAACATAGAAACATAACAAAACGAATAGATGCTCTGAACAACCTATGTTCAGAGCATTTCTATTTTTCCCCTACCAATTTGGATATTCCGCCTACATTACTTTAGAATGGGTATAATAGAAATTTGTGGTATAAACCCTTCCCGCTATCGTATAAAAGTACAAGGGGGGATCCATTCTGAAAACAATTTATAAAAAATGGTTAAATAATGCGTCCACTTTACTATGTATCCGTTTATTGCTCGTGTTAAGCATCTCGGATGCGGTATGCACAGACCTAGGGATCAGATTTAATCTCATCGATGAAGCGAACCCTCTTGTTAAATTAATGTATGAAACAAGCATCTGGCTATTTTACGGTTGTAAGATATTCTTTCCATTACTCTTATTGATCTATTACCCTACATTTAATCCGACCAGAAGAGTCAAGGCAGTCATTGCAACCGTAACGCTTGTCTACATACTTGTTAATTTGTATCACCTGCTTTGGATTGCAATCGCTGTTTTTTATTTGTAGGTTTTTTTAAAAAAAGAAGGGGGCCAAAAGCCCCCTTCCTTACGCCAACTCTTTTTTCACCGTTTCTACGATTTGATCTACGTATTGCTGCAATTCACCTTCATCAGGACCTTCTGCCATTACACGCACAATCGGCTCCGTACCGGAAGGTCGCACGAGGACACGACCGCTGTCGCCAAGTTGTTCTTCGACCCCTTCAATCACTTGTTTAATACTCAAATTACCATTCAGTTTAGATTTGTCATTAACAGGCACATTCACTAAAATTTGCGGGAACTTTCTCATCCGCTCCGCTAGACTAGATAGCGGAATTCCCTCGGAAACCATCACATCCAGTAATTGAATTGCTGTCAACATCCCGTCGCCAGTCGTATTATAGTCAAGCATAATAATATGACCTGATTGTTCCCCGCCCAAACAGTAACCGCCCTTAATCATTTCTTCCATCACGTAGCGATCTCCGACTTGCGTCTGTTTTGCGTCGATATCCAGCTCTTCTACGGCCTTATAAAAACCAAGATTGCTCATTACGGTAGATACGACTGTATTTCTTTTTAACTTTAGATTTTTAGCCATGGACTCTGCTAAAATAAACAAGATGTGGTCCCCATCAACGATATTGCCCTTTTCATCAATGGCGATTAATCGATCTGCATCTCCATCAAACGCCAGCCCGACATCCGCCTTATGCTCTAGGACTGCCTCACGGGCATTTTCAGGATGCGTTGAACCGCAATCTTCATTAATATTAAGTCCATCTGGATTGTTATCCAGCAAGATCATATCCGCGCCAAGATCACCAAATAGTTGGGGGGCAATGGAAGAAACCGCTCCATTGGCGCAATCTAGCACAACTTTTAACCCCTCAAATTCATTTTTAACGGTCGTCTTTAGGTGGGAGAGATATTTTTGGCCTCCTTCTCGGAAATCCATCACCGCTCCGATCTCATTTCCGATTGGACGCGGCAACTCATCAACATCAGCATCTAGTAAAGCCTCTATCTCCGCTTCCAATTCATCTGTCAGCTTAAAACCATCTCCTCCAAAAAACTTAATGCCATTATCGGCAACTGGATTGTGTGAAGCGGAAATCATCACTCCCGCGTCCGCTCCTAAGGCCCTTGTAAGAAAGGACACGCCTGGCGTAGAGATCACGCCTAACCGCATCACTTCCACACCGATGGAAAGTAGTCCAGCAACCAAGGCTCCTTCTAGCATATGACCCGACACTCTCGTGTCACGGCCAATGACAACTTTTGGCCTCACTTCCGTTTTGTCTTTTGTAAGAACATATCCACCGCATCTTCCAAGTTTAAACGCTAATTCTGGAGTTAGTTCTTGGTTGGCAACCCCTCTGACCCCATCGGTACCAAAATATTTACCCAATTAAACCCTCTCCCTTTCTGGTCTTCCAATGTAATACTGTAAGCTCTATTCCACTTTTTCTATTCGAATGACAGCGCGAAGCGGCTGCGCCTCTTGCATTGTTGAAATAAAGGTCGGTAAATTGATTAAAACAGGCGCCTCATGTTCTCCAGGCGGTAAATTACTACTGTCAATATATAGTTGAATATCCTCTTTAGTTAATTCATTTACGTGTTTCACAGAACCTTGAACCATCAACGGCATTTTCCCGTTTTCAGGACTAATGAAAACAACCTTCAATCCATCGCCAAGTCCATTAATAGAAATAGGAATGTCCTCGAATGTCCGCGTGGTCGATGAAGTGATGTTGATTTCTAGTTCAATGAAATCAGGTTCCGTTTTAATCACGTTCGGAAGTAATGGAACTTTTAATTGCATAAAACGGTCTTCCTTAATTTTGGCTAAATCAATTTCTGGTCCAGGGTAGAAATTTAATTTATCAATTACTTCTAACGGTCCATAAACGGTTACTTTGTCTGTAAGCACCTTGATATCTTCAATGCTAAAACCCGCTGGAGACTCATTCACATAGCTCATCTTAATTGGCATCTGTTTATTTGGACTTGTGACAGGTATTTTCACTTCTACCACGGCTGGATTAACCTCTGCCTCGAGGGGATTACCTTTCTTGTCCAACACCCGAATCGGGACGGTTTGTTCAATCCCTGCTCGAGCGGATGCGATATCTATGTTTACTTGTACTTGTCCCATCTCGCGTATTTTACTTTCTGGTAACGTGACGTGCACTCGCTTTGGCGTAAGGATGGCTTCACCGACAGAATACCCTTCAGCCACATCTCCAACAAACTGGGCGATGACATCCTTTTCCACCGTTTGCTTTTCTTCTAAGACAACATCGACTTTCTCAGGAATGACACGGACCGATAACCCACTAGGAAACCCGCTATAATGCACTGGGACTTTCCAAGCGCCTTTTTCAAAGTCGGTAAGATCGATGTAAACCTCGTAGTCGCTTGGCGAGATATTTTTATTTAGAGCGGATGGAGCGCCTTTTAGTTCTACGGTAACCGTTTTCGGCATCTTAATAATCGCCAATCGATTGCTATCATACTTTGGCGTTAAGCTAACTTCGCTAATTCGGTAAGTTTCCACGGGATTGTTATATTTTGGAGCTCCGCTGGGTTCATTTCCATTGACAACAAACCATAAAGCAATCGCTAAAAACAAGGCGACTATTTTCACGGCATTGTTATTGCGCAACAATCTATCCATCATTTTCCTTCCCCCTCCTTCGTTGCCAAAGAGGGCGGCTCGCCCTTACGGGGGGCTGTAATTCCAACGCGAGAAACTCTTGCAGCTCGTCCTCTGAAAGATTGCGATTTATTTCACTATTCCGAGCAAGCGAAATTTGACCTGTCTCCTCAGAAACGATCAAGGAAATAGCATCCGATACTTCACTCATACCGATCGCGGCTCTGTGACGGGTCCCCAGCTCCTTATTGATCATGGGATTTTCTGATAACGGAAGATAACACCCTGCCGCCATCACATCTTCTTTACGAATGATAACCGCTCCATCGTGAAGCGGAGTGTTGGGAATAAAAATATTAATGAGCAGTTCGGAACTAACTTTTCCGCCAATTTCGATTCCTGTCTCAATGTAATCAGATAGGCCCGTTTCTTTCTCTAAAACAATCAGAGCGCCAATTCTTCTCTTTGACATGTACTGCATTGCCTTATTGATTTCTCCAACCATTCGTAACGCAACCTGATCATCTGGTTGGTTTGAACGAGAGAAGATTCGTCCTCTTCCCAGTTGTTCCAACGCGCGGCGTAATTCCGGTTGGAAGATGATTAAAATTGCTAACAAACCAATATTTAAAGCTTGTGACATGAGCCACTGCAACGTTCTTAAACCAAAGTATGTACTGAGCAGCCACGTCACCACAATGACGATAATTCCTTTAAATAGTTGGATTGCGCGCGTTCCTCTCAGAACGATAATCAATTTATAAATCAAGTAGGTTACGAGGAGAATATCAATGGCATCACTTAGATACTCTAGCATGTTTGGCAGTGGACCCATGATAAATCCCCCATCTTTTGTCTTTATAACATAGTATACACTAAGCGATAAATTGATTGCTATGTTTCTTGGGCAGTCCTTCTACGTTATGGAATAATTTGGAGCGCGATTCGTTTGATATGAAACCAAACCCATTCCACGGCCCGATTAATTTCTTCGCACTTCCCGCCAACAGACCCCGTGGAATCAAATAGGACGTTCCCATCAATAACCGTAACATTTCCCAAGACTTTCCCTTTGATTTCAAGATCAGCGTTTCGAATCAAAATATCGCCGTCTACTACACTGCTGGACGGCACGATTACCTTGCGACTAGATTCATCAATCTGTAACTTATAAAGTTGATCTGACGTTAGTTGAAATTGTTGAAAACTTGTCCAATGCGCGGCTAGACCCGCGATTAACAATAAAAAAAGTAGAGATCCGGTGACAAACAAAGGGTGGCGACGCATCTTTTGTTTCCAGATACGCGGATAGGATTCCTTCGGCAAAGCGGCGAGCACTTGATCCGTGAAATTCAATGGAGCATAAACACGCGAAGCGCTTTGAACAAAGGCAACGGTATGTTGCAAGGATTGAAATCGTTGTTTGCAAGCCGAGCAGCTCATTAAATGCCGTTTAAGTTCGAGCTCCTCTTGACGCGCTAGGTCTTCATCCAAATAATCATGAATAAGGCTAATAGCCTGTTTGCAATCCACGATTTACATCCCCCTTTCTTTACATTCGATTAAAACAAGTTTAGTTTTTTTCGCAAAGCTTCGCGGCCTCTGTGAATTCGAGTCTTAATCGTGGAGACGGGTATTTTCAAAACCTCGCTAATTTCATTTAATGATAGATCTTCTAAATAGCGCAAAACCATGACAGAGCGATATTTTGGGGTCAAGCTATTGATTGCCTCTTGTACTTGTCCTTGTAGTTCTCCCGTTAAAAATTCGTCCTCAGGGCCCTTTCCAGGATCTGATAAACGATCATGCCAGTCCAATCCGTCTGTACCGACTAACTGTTTATCAAGGGAGTACACTTGTCTTCTTTTGCGAAGTTGATCAATTGATAAATTAGAGGCAATACGATAGATCCAGGTTGAAAATTTATACTTTGGATCGTAGCTATCGATGTTCGCAAAAACACGCAGAAACGTTTCTTGAGCCACGTCCTCTGCTTCTTGCTGATTACCGACCATCCGATAAGAAACCTTGTAAACCTTATCTTTATATAGCTCCACTAATTCCGCAAAAGCTTCTCGATCCCCTTTTTTTATTCTTTTTATTAAATTTTCTTCAATCGAGCGCATGTGCCTACCCCTTTTACCCTCACCTCTAAGGTTCAATTAATATACGAAAACGTCTATCGAGAAGTTTCAAAACAAAAAGAATACATCCTTCATCCTTGTGAGAAGAACATATTCTTTATCCTGATCATCACGTAATATTATAACAGTTTGTCTCCAAATGCAGAACTCATTAATGCAACAGCGACCTTCGCCGTTTTATTCTGAATATCCAATATTGGATTTACCTCTACAAATTCGGCTGAACTTAAAATGTTAGCTTCCGCAATCATCTCCATCGCTAAATGACTTTCTCGATACGTTATACCGCCGATTACAGGGGTCCCTACGCCAGGGGCGTCATGTGGATCTAAACCATCCAAATCCAAACTCAAGTGCATTCCATCCGTTCCCTTGCCGACAATCGAAAGCGCCTCCTCCATTACCCGCGGCATACCGAGTCGATCGATTTCATGCATTGTAAAAACTTTTAGACCGATCCTTTTAATAAGCTCCTTCTCCCCTCTATCGAGCTCCCTTGCCCCAATAATCACCACATGTTCAGGTTTAATCTTTGGGTCCAACCCGCCAATACCCGTTAAATCAGGATGACCGATCCCCAACGAAACAGCCAATGACATGCCATGGACATTGCCCGACGGCGTTGTTTCCGCTGTATTTAAATCACCATGAGCGTCAAACCAGATCACGCCTAAGTCTTTTTTTCGTTTCGCCATACCGGCAATCGTTCCGATCGCAATACTATGATCACCGCCCAATATTAACGGAAATCGCCCTTTGTTCACTTCCTGTTCTACAACGATAGCTAACGCGCGGTTTACATCTACAATTTGCTTTAAGTACTTTAAATTTGGATAAACGATCGACTCTGATTCTCGTGTAGCAACTTTTAAATCACCTTTATCTTCTACCTCATATCCGATCATTTCTAATCTCTTTTTAACCCCTGCATACCGAATCGCGCTGGGGCCCATATCAACGCCTCGACGATCCGCCCCAAGGTCCATTGGCGCCCCGATTATAGAAATACGATGTGTCACTCCAATCCCCCCTCCATTTGCCACGCCCTGCTACTTCTATTTTATGAAAGGTGGTCGCCTATTTAGAAATGGACTACGCCACTTCTATAAAAAAAGAAGCTGTCTATCGCAGACAACTTCTTTTTGTTCCTACCATCGGTTAATGAACCGTGTGACTTGTTTTATTTCTTACATACTTAGCTAGCTCTGTTGGCGACGCGAGACGCCCATACATCTTAAACACGGTTGTATAGCGTTCCTCCATCGCCATTCGTATCATGCCGTCGATTCGTTTATCTCCTAAGTCTAACAACAGTTCTTCTAATTCCCTGCGCAATAAGTATTGTAACTCTTGGCATTCCTTCTGATTGAATAAAAAACCCATCAAGATACCCCAACTCCTGGAAGTTCAATGTGAATTTATCATTCCTTTCGATTACCAAAATTATGCGCTTACCCCGCTAAGTCCCCGAAAACGGAATAGATTAAAAAAGGAGTGACGACACTTTCAATGACTGCCGCGACAAACAACATAGCAATCAGCGAAACAACAATGAAGGGAAGATCTTCAAGGTTTTCTTTAAATTCGGTCAAGATCCCCGCCCTTTTATTACTAAATAGATTTCCGAACATACGGATTACAAACGTCCCATATTTGATACCCAATCCCGCCGCTAAAATAACCGCAAACAATTCAACGATACCGTGCGGAAGAATTCCTACCACCAAAATAAGCAGTGGGTTCAAACCTTTCATGGAAAATGCTTTCAACATAAAGCCAAGCAATATACCGTTTGAAATCAAAGCGAACACGGGAAATACACAAAAGAAGATACCCAAGCCTAACATCGTTAAAGAAGCCAACACATTATTTTGGAAAATGACCCAAAACATCGAGAGAGGCCCGCCGCCTTGTTCGCCGATCTTATCACCAATCTTTTCAAGCTGTTGCATCAACTCTTTTGCAACCTGTTCCATCAATGTCGCATTGAAATAACCAAGCAAACTCCCGCCAACAAATAAGAGAGTTCCCAACCATATATACTTAGAATTGGCTGAAATGATCCGAGCCAGTCTTGTGAACATTGCCAACACCTTCCTTTGTTCGTACTATAACATATTCGCGACAATTATTTTCTATTTTTTAGCATATCCCTGCCTATTTAGAAATAGATTTGTATTGGACAAACATAGGGAGGTGGGTCATCAATTTCATGAAACTTTTCTGGATATTTAACGGGACGAAGTTAAAACAATATTTTGTGATTGTCGTAGCCGCTGTTTTCGCGGTTGGGATTGCCTATGCTGAAAAACAGAACGTTTCCGTCTTTACTTCACAAACAGGACCAGCCGCTATTTACAAAGTGGACACGGATCAGAAGAAGTTAGCGTTGACCTTCGATATTAGCTGGGGTGAGCAACAGGTATCACCGATTCTTGAGATCCTTGAAGAAAAGGAGGTAAGCAAAGTGACCTTTTTTCTTTCAGGCGAATGGACAAAGGAGCACCCAGAGATTGTTAAACAAATCGATGAGCTTGGTTATGAAATTGGTTCACACGGGTACAAGCATATCAACTACAGTCGGCTCAATGACGATGAAATTAAAGCCCAGATCAGACAAGCGGATCAAATTCTTCATGAAGTCGTCGGTAAAAAACCAACTTTACTTCGCGCGCCAAACGGCGACATCGACAAACGTGTCCTAAAAATAGCGACTGACCTTCATTATTCCGTCATATTGTGGGATACCGATTCAAAAGACTGGCTTAGACCGGGCGTCGAAGAAATTGTTCAAAACGTTGTTGGCAAAGCCCATCGCGGCGACATCATTTTATTTCATGCCAGTGATTCTGCAACACAAACACACCTTGCTTTACCCGAAATCATCGATCATTTACGAAAAGACGGTTATGAATTCGTGACCGTAACCGAATTAATTACCGATGCTAAAGTCAAAGCGAAACCAATTGATTAGTTCAATTTTTTAAGGCGCTCGATCATTAAGATTGCGCGCCTGCTTTACTTTGAGTCAACCGATGAAGCTGCATAATCTGCCACGTATTGCAAAGCAATAAAGGAACGAGCATGTAAATCATGCTAGAAAAGTTGTTTTCTTTTAATGCGGGGATCCACTCGATAATGGTTACAACAAAGAGGACAAACACAGTCGGAATCGCAGCCCGAATATTTGTTTGATTCACTTTGAGAAATGCGATGAAGCACGAATAGAGTAAGATGACCAGCGGCAAAACAATATACCCCAAAAGACCGTCTCCCGCCTCTTTTCCAAATGTTGTATACCGAAGATAGATAAGATCAAAAAAAGTAAATAGAATAAGCAACACTTGAACATAAGGCCAAATTCGTTTAAAAACACCCATACCGACATTATGTATCGTTAGATAGGCGAAAAAACCCATTTGGGATACGATACTAAAGGTTGCTCCTAGGCCAAAACTCCATAACAAACCAATGAAAAGATTAGCCATTCCTGAACCCCATAATGAATTTCCTTCTAACATCATCCCCACTAATATCGCGCTAAAACCGCCAATTAATAGCGTCGTAATAAATAAATATGCCCACTTCTTTAAATTCAATGATTCTAACCTCCTTTAAAACACGATTAACCTTTATGATTGTATCAATCCTGATCTAAAAAAACCAGCCAACCTTTATTTCAATGGATAAACAAAAAAACATTCGGAAAACTAATACAGACAAAAGGTTTTTGAAAGGGGTAAAAATCGTGAATAAGTGGTATAGATGGCTTTTTCCCTTAATTTTCATCCTTACACTAATCGGTTGCGGGGGAAATGAAAATGCTCAGCTCGATTATAAAGAAACGAAATCAATGGTCCTTGACATTTTAAAGACCGACGACGGCAAAAAGGCAATTAAAGAAGCATCTTCTGGAACTCAACAGGATTTAGTAAAGACAACTGAAGTCCACGAGAGTGTCAAAGAGTCATTTAGCGACCCGCAAAATCAAGCTGCTTTTAAAGAATTGCTTAAAGACCCAAAGGTTGCTAAATCATTTGCCAAAGCGATTGAAGATGAACATAAACGATTGATGAAGGACATGATGAAAGACCCCGAATACCAACAGATGATGATTAAAGTTTTAAGTGATCCAAAGGCCCAAGAATCGCTTCTAAAAACGATGAATAGCACCACCTACCAGCAGCAAACAATGAACGTGATGAAAGAGGCTTTGCAGAGCCCCGTGTTCAAGTTAGAGATGATGCAGTTAATGGTCGAAGCGCAAAAAGAAATGATGAAACCAGAAGATGAACAGGAACAAAAAGAGAAAAAGGACGAGGGCGAAAATAAAGATGGGGGCGACGACAAAACCGGTGGGGCAGGCAGTTCTTAACAAAAAAAGGGGTTAGGATGAATTTAGTCCTAACCCCTTTTTTACTTAGTTAATCATGTTTCGCGCTAATTCGAGATAAATCGATCCGATCTTAGAATTCTCTTCGTAAACGGATGGCGCGGTATTCGGATCGTTCGGATCATAATTTGGTTGACCTAATGGAATTTGAGCAAGTACTGTCGTGCCCAACTCCGCAGCGAGCTTCTCGCCCCCGCCTTGGCCAAAGATCGCTTCCTGCTCCCCGCACTTCCCACACTCAAAGTAAGACATGTTTTCTACAACACCTATGATCTCATGTCCTGTTTTAACAGCCATGGCTCCTGCTCGGGCAGCAACAAACGCGGCTGTCGCGTGCGGTGTAGTAACAATCACTTCTTTACTCTGAGGGATCATTTGATGGACATCTAGCGCCACATCGCCGGTGCCCGGCGGCAAGTCCAGCAACAGATAGTCCAACTCGCCCCAATGAATCTCAGAAAAGAAATTACGCAGCATTTTCCCTAACATTGGCCCTCGCCAAATCACAGGTGAATTATCCTCTACGAAAAAGCCCATCGATATGACTTTGACGCCAAAACGTTCCACAGGCAAAACAAGGTCTTGAATAACGGTCGGACGCTGATCAATCCCCATCATATCAGGCACGCTAAAGCCGTAGATATCGGCATCCACGATCCCTACCCGTTTACCCAGACGAGCTAACGCGGTCGCCAAATTTACAGTGACCGTTGATTTTCCAACCCCGCCTTTTCCGCTCGTTACCGCGATAAACGTAACTTCAGATTCGGGGCTTAAAATCGGAGAAATTGCGCCTGGTTCCGTTTGACCAGGTTGGCCCCCCCTAAGTCTTGCGGTTAGTTCCGCCCTTTCCTGATCTGTCATCGATCCGAAGCGGACCTCAACTTCCTTTGCTCCAACCGATTTAACCGCATTCACCACATCATCGTGGATCGTCGCTTTCAAGGGACATCCTTGAATCGTTAAGATGACATCAAGATCAACCTTTTCCCCCTCAATATTAATGTTGCGAATCATATTTAAATCGACGAGACTAATATGTAACTCCGGGTCTTCAACCTTCTTTAGCGCGTCAAGAATTCGTTGTTCTGTTAGGCTCACGATATATTTCCCCCCAATTCATGCATTATCCAGTTATCCAATATGTTCCATTCATTATACCATAGTCTTAGACAGCATTATAGCTATTCCACATATTCCGAATCGGGGATGCTTTCGTCGCTATAATATCTTAAAATTCCTTGATAGATCGCGTTAGCCATACTTTTTTGATATTTTACTGACGATAATTTTGCCGCTTCACCTGGATTAGACAGAAAACCAACCTCAACAAGAGCTGCCGTCATCTCCACATTTTTCAGTAAATAAACGTTTCCAATCTTTTTGGCAAAACGATCCGTATTTTCTAGTTTGTCTTTAATTTCATCTTGAATAAGAAAAGCAAGCGTCTGGTTTTCTTGTTTAGACGGGAAGTAAAAAGTTTGGGCGCCATACCAGCGTGGTGAGGGAATCGCATTCAAATGAATACTAACCATCATATCCGCTTCACTTTCATTAACCATCTTTACTCTACGATGAATATCTTCCCGTTTCCGCTGCCCTAGTTTCCCACCTTGCGACAGATCCACGTCCTCTTCTCTCGTCATAATCACCAATGCTCCCGCCTGTTGAAGAAAATCTCGGAGGTATAGTGAAATATCGAGGGCGACATCCTTTTCAATTAGCCCGTCTCGACTAACTGCCCCGCCATCAAAACCGCCATGCCCTGGATCAATCGCTATGATCGCTCCGGATAATGGAAGTGACCACGCCGTCCAGGAATTATTCTCAGGGTATTCATAGGTTAATATGGATATTAACAGCAAAAAACAGGCCAGCCATAAAAGCGCCTTCTTGCGCTTAAGCATGAAGCACCACCTCGTCCTATGTTATCCCTATCATCATATGGGACGAGGTTCTCCAATATGACCCTTACATCAAGTGTAATTTTCATCATATATGGGTCATTATTATCGTCCAAAAAAATGTGGACCCTGTTCACCATTGTTGCTAGTTCCTTCTAGATTCATACACGGATAAAAAGGAATTTAGTTAGTTTGATGTGGAATATATTATGGTGGAGGGAGGTTGGGCGCGCGGTAAATTTTACTTCATTCCCGAGACCATTGATCAAGCGATCTTTACAAATTAGAACACCTCAAATATAATAGCCTGTATACTATTTACCTAGATAAATAAATGGGAGGGCACAAAAATTAAACCGATCATTCACGAACTTTTTCAGAAAACACGATTGTTAAATAAAGAGTTGAATCAGGTATTAAAGAAGCATGATTTGTTTGCCGCGCAGTGGTCCGTTTTATATTACGTAAATCAACGTGGGGAGACGACATTAACACAAATTTGGAAATACCTAAACGTAGAAGCGCCAACTGTTACACGAACCGTGAAGCGCCTTGAAGAACTTGGTTGGCTTTCAACATACACGGGAGATGATCGCCGGGAAAAGAGAGTGCGATTAAAAGCAGACGCAAGCGAACGTCTACCCGAGATACTTGAGACTGTCAATTTCTTTGAACGTAAGCTGATGGCTAACCTGACTGAATCCGAACAAGATCTACTAATGGACTTATTAAACAAACTAGATAACGAAAGAAGTTGATTTTTTGCAGAGAGAAGACACTATCTGGACGAAGGGATTTATCAGTTTATTTTTTGCTAATTTATTTATTTTTATCGTTTTCTACGGCTTAGTAGCTGCGCTACCGCTTTACGCGCTTGGTGTTCTGGGAAAAACGGAACAGCAAGCTGGTCTATTGATGTCTGTCTTCATGATTTCCGCGATTATCGTCCGCCCTTTTACCGGAAAAATTCTTGATACTGTAGGAAAAAGAAGGTCGCTTTGGCTGAGTTTGATTTTCTTCTTGATCTGCACCCTTTTTTATTACCTTACTCCATCATTTGGATGGTTGCTTTGTCTTCGTTTTTTCCATGGTATCTGGTTCGGCGTTTTAACGACAGCCTGCGCGTCAATTGCGGCAGACATCATTCCCGCCCGTAGACGGGGGACAGGCTTAGGTTATTTTACAATGTCAATGAACCTTGGTGTTGTGCTTGGACCACTTGTCTCCTTATCCGTTATACAGGCCTATTCTTTCCATACTCTATTTATTATTTTAAGTTTATTTATGATAATCGGCGCGATCATTTCTATCTTAGTACCCGCTTATGAAGAATGCTCTTTACCAAGTAAAGTGAAAAAGAAACTTTCCATCCACGATCTTTTTGAAAAGAAAGCCTTACCCGTTGCTTCGCTCGCATTACTAATTGGGATATCATATTCAAGTGTTCTATCTTACTTATCCATCTATGCCCAAGAAAGAGGACTACTCCATCTGACAAGCGTCTTCTTCCTTGTGTATACATCGGTTATGCTTCTAACTAGACCGTTCACAGGAAGGTTGTTTGATAGCAAGGGACCCTTGTATGTTGTGTATCCCGGATTAATCAGTTTTATCATTGGGCTTGTGTTATTAGCTTATACTAATTCACCAACCACGTTCTTGATCGCAGGCGGCTTCGTCGGTCTTGGCTACGGTTCAATAGTGCCCAGCATGCAAACCATGGCGATTCAATCTGTAAAAATTGAACGAAGCGGCTATGCAACCGCCACCTTTTTTACACTCTTCGATACGGGCATTGCAATCGGATCCTTTCTCTTTGGCATTATTGCCGTAGCAAAAGGCTATTCGCCGATCTACATCATTTCTGCAGTCGTTGTAGGTTGTGTAATCGTCTTAACTGCGCTCAAAAGTCAAAGTAAACAAGTGAAAGAAACAGCGGATATTGTGAGTGAAGCAGGTCCATTCTAGTAAATAAAAGAAGGGAGTCTTTAACGCCATGGCAAGGAAAAGATATGAAAATTACAACAATGTATGTACGACTAGAACCTTCCTCGACCTGCTTCGTTGGTCGAGGGAAAGGCGAGCGAAAAAGAAGGATTTAACGATCCAGATTCCCCAACATGGCGCAAAACAAATCAAAGAGTTGTATCATAATCAGAATTTCCCCTCCATTACGTGGATTGGACACTCAACATTCCTTATTCAATTAAATGGAGTCAATATTTTAACAGATCCTGTTTGGTCAAAACGGATGGGTTTTCAAAAACGATTGACTAGACCAGGCATTCCAATTGATGAATTACCCAAGATAGATCTTGTATTGATCTCGCATGGTCACTACGATCACCTCAGTTTTGGGTCGATTAAGAAATTAAAAGGGGATCCGACCTTCTTCGTTCCGATTGGGTTAGGCTGCGCTTTTAAACGACGCGGATATGATCAAGTTGTGGAAGCGGATTGGTGGGATCATTTGCGCTTTGATTCCGTGGATTTCACGTTTGTTCCCGCCCAGCATTGGACACGCCGAACTCTAACCGATATGAACACTTCACGCTGGGGTGGCTGGGTCATAGAAAACACTGCCCTGGACCGCTGTATTTATTTTGTTGGAGACACAGGATATTTCGAAGGTTTTAAAGAAATTGGTGATAAATTTAACCATGATATCGTTTTAATGCCGATTGGGGCGTATGAGCCTGAATGGTTTATGCAACAAACCCACATTAATCCAGAGGACGCCATTAAAGCTTTTGTAGAACTAAAAGGGAAACTGTTTATTCCGATGCATTATGGCGCGTATCGATTAGCCGATGATACAGGACCTGAAGCTCTCGAACGGATGTACAGGGAGTGGAACAGACTAAAACGAACCGGTGATTCTTTAGCTGTCTTAAAATTAGGCGAAACGCTCTGGTTAAAAAATAAGGGCTCTCAGCCGATTGATTGAGAGCCCTTATTTTTTTAATTCCTCCTCGAAAAGGGCTTTTAAAGCCATCAAACTTCCCGCAATAAAAAGGGAGATCGTGATCATCCAAGGAAATAAAATATACGAAATCAACGTGGATAGATGAGTGAACAAGAGCCACCGAACAGATCTTCTCAAATGAATCATACTACATCGGACGTTCCTCATCGTTAATCGGTTGATCCACCTTTTTATCATCCTTGAAGTAAATGTCCGCAAAAACATCCGCGATCGCTTCTGCAGTGAGGTAACATTCCTCTAACGTATTTTCTGGTCCGCCGACTTCTATTAATAAGGCATTAGGAGAAAGCGATTGATTATATTCACCGTTACCTTTTGCGGAGTTTTTATAATCGACTGGTCTCGTTATACCAGGGTACCTTTCTTCTAACAAGCGGTTAAATTCATTCGCTAATTTCTCATTTTCTTTCCAGCCTGGATTCGCCTGTCCAATCACAAATTTAACGCGAGCGTAATTCTTTTCGTTAATTTTCATTGTTGAAGCGTCCTTCTTGGATGAGTCCCGATGTAAATCAAACACAAAGGAAATATCGTTATGTTTCGCCATCGCCTCTTTGACAATTTTAGACGAGACCGCATAGGAAAGCGGGTACGAAAGCCCTTCGTCTTCCAACCTTTTTTGTATATCCACATTATCAAATTTTGTTTGAATGCCCCTCTTTTCCAACTCCTCCGCTAATTTTTGGCTTACTAACGTGATATTTGTTTTGTCATCATAGGCATTATTAAGATTCGGATCTTTCGTCACAAAAGTCCAGGATTCCGTATTATGGGTATTGTATAAGTAAACTGAACGCGGTGGTGGTGTTGCTTGCGCTTCCATCTCTTCCTTTGTTTGCTCTACCTGTCCTTTAATCACATCTAGTGGAGCAGGTGATTCAGTAGCAATAAACTCTTCTATGATCGGATCTTTTACAGGATTAAAAGCTGACAATCCGGGTATTTCACTTTCCATGACCGTTAGTAAGTTAGTAGGCTCTACATTAATAAACATTTGCAACAAATAAAGGGAAAACGGCAATGGCGGATCTTCCGCATCCACCGATTCTAAGCGAAGATATGGAATCTCATGCTCCAACGCCCCCACAATAAGCTTATTCGATAATTCTGTAACAGCTTGTCTAAGAAGAGGCGGAAAGTGATCCTTATAATGATTTCCAACGACCCATGATGCGCTTGTTACTAAAAGGAAACCGCATAACGTGATCACGATCACCATATTCGGCAATGTTAACCTATTCATAACCACACCTTTGAATGATTTAATTTGCGCAAAGATGAGACAAAATCCCCTGGGTCCCTCCCTGCTTTTCTAAAAGAAGACTGCCTTCTCCTTCATGTTTCTTTTATAAGTCTATGAACAAGCTTATGATTTGAGGACAAGAAAATAAAAAAACCTCTCTCGAAGTGACTGAGAAAGGTTAATTCGTTCATATACCGAACGGAATCTATTTACAAATAACAAGAACTTAGAGAATACCTGTGACATGATCAGGTTTTGCAATTTATTTACCAAAAAATAATAAGAACCGCTTTGGGCGTGGGCAAAAGTAAGCAAGTTTTGCTAAATCAAAAATACTCTCCGCATCCCTTCATTCTATTAACTTTAAAGACAAATCCCCATCGATTTTATGATTACATTTATGCTAGGTCTGAAAAATATTCTTGGGGAATAAAATCTTCTTTGTTTTTTTGAACTTCCTCAGGAGAGGCTGTTAGAATACTTAACCCTAAGAGAACTACGCAACATAAAAAAAGAAATACCATACTAGACCACCCTCCGTACAAAAGTCGTTTTATGACATCATTTGCTTACAATTATATTGAAGGTCTATTGAATCTTGCTAAATAGGAAATTAACAAATTATTAACTTTATTTAGCTCAGTGTTCTTTGCCAGCCAAATAACTCATTCAGGAAGTCCCGAAAAATTCTGAAAATGGTTGACCACTTTCCCTTTTTATCATTTTCATTGAACTTTTTCACGTCTCCCTCTGACCGACTGAATACAGCTTAGCTCAATAATTTAAATTCGATAAGTACTAACTTTTCTTAGTACCCCTTGAACCATTCCGTAAATAATTCAATCTCAAAAATAAACAAAAACAGCCCGAGCTAATGAATGAATTAATGATGGTCAAAATATGGTCAAATACTGTTATTATACACAAAAAAGACCCTCCCCACCGAAGTGAAAAGGGTCTTGAAACGTTCGTATATTAACGTTTTGAGAATTGAGGCGCGCGACGAGCTCCACGAAGACCGTATTTCTTACGCTCTTTCATGCGTGGGTCACGCGTTAAGAATCCAGCGCGCTTAAGCGAACCGCGACTGTCTGGGTCTGCTTGTAATAACGCGCGAGAAATACCGTGACGAATCGCCCCGGCTTGTCCCGTTGTTCCGCCACCGCGAACGTTAACAAGCACATCATACTTACCTACTGTTTCTGTTAAGTTTAAAGGTTGTTTTACGATCAGCTTTAATACCTCTAAACCGCCAAAGAACTCATCCATCTCACGCTTATTAATCAAAATACGTCCGTCGCCGGGTACTAAACGCACACGAGCTATGGACTCTTTACGACGTCCTGTTCCGTAATATTGTACAGTTGCCACGAATTAAATCCTCCTTTAATCCTTAACCGCGAATTTCTAAAACTTCAGGTGTTTGAGCCGCATGTGGATGCGATTCGCCTGTGTATACTTTTAACTTTGTAAATAATTGACGACCTAAACGGTTTTTCGGAAGCATTCCTTTAACCGCTAGTTCAACTAATCTTTCCGGTCTTCTTTGTAGCATTTGAGCAGCAGTAAAAGTCTTTAATCCACCAGGATATAAGGAGTGGAAATAGTACTTCTTATCATTTAATTTATTCCCAGTAAGCTTTACTTTTTCCGCATTTATAACGATAACAAAGTCTCCCGTGTCTACATGTGGTGTAAACTCAGGCTTGTTTTTTCCGCGAATAACTGTTGCGATTTGGCTAGCAAGACGACCTAATGTTTGTCCTGCAGCATCAACAACATACCATTTCCGCTCAACTTGATTAGGCTTAGCCATATATGTGGTACGCATCGATTACCCTCCTAAATCTTTCAAAAAAATCATCTGTCATTACTTTATAAATAATCGTTCGAACATTTATTTTAAACCCCGGGCGTGGGAGGTAGGAATTTAAAATAACCATCTTATATCTTATAATAAATAAATATAATAGTCAACTGTGTTCATACTTTACATTCCAAAGAAATAAACCTTCTGGCGGCGCGGTCATACCCGCTAAGCGTCGATCTTTCGCTTCAAGAATTTCTTGGACACGTTCGACCGCTACCTTGCCAGAGCCAACCTGAATTAAAGTCCCAACCATGATACGCACCATATTGTATAAAAAACCATTACCGCGAAAAGTCAGCCAAATTTGCCCTGGCGATTCTTCATGGATCTCAATCTCATAGACATGACGTATTTTATTTTTTACAACCGCTCTCGCCGCGCAAAAGGAAGTGAAATCCTGTTCGCCAATCAGACTTCGCGTGGCTTCTCGCATGAGTCCAATGTCCAACGAATAAGGGATGTGCCAAGCATACTTACGCGTGAATACATCGGGCAATCGACGATTCCATAAACAGTAACGGTATGTCTTTTCTATTGCATCAAAACGGGCATGGAATTGGGAAGGTACGTGAGTGGCTTCAAGAATAACGATATCATCAGGTAGCTGAGCGTTCAAGGCGAGCGGCCAGCGTTCCTCAGGAATGCGTAGAGATGTGTCAAAGTGAAACACCTGTCCTCTTGCATGGACGCCAGCGTCTGTTCGACCAGAAGCGTAGATCCGCGTCGGCACTTTTACAATACCTTGTAAAGCCTCTTCAATCCTCTGCTGGATCGACATCACGTTATCCTGAAGCTGGAACCCCCCATAATTACCGCCGTCATAACTTACCTTACATTTGATTCTAGATAATTGCATTAAACCACCCTTTAAAAATAATGAACAATAGGATTAGGATAACACTGAAAAAGAGCAACGCCAGATCACGCCTCGACCAACGTAATTCCCTTAATTTTGTTCGACCCTCCCCGCCGCGATAACCTCTCGCTTCCATCGCTAACGCTAATTCTTCCGCTCTGCGAAAGGTGCTTACAAACAGCGGAATGAGTAAAGGAATCATATGCTTTGCCCGTTTTAAAACGTTTCCCGATTCGAAGTCTGCCCCGCGTGAAACTTGCGCCTTTATAATTTTATCTGTCTCCTCGATTATAGTAGGAATAAACCGAAGCGCGATCGACATCATCATCGCCAGTTCATGAGCGGGCAAACCAAATCTCGTAAAAGGGTGGAGCAGGCTTTCAATTCCATCCGTCAAGTCAATCGGTGAGGTTGTTAAAGTTAGCAGAGATGCCATGACAATAAGCAAGATGAAACGAATACTAATAAAAACGGCTTGTCGCGCGCCTTCTTCATGAATTTCAATCCATTTCCACGTAAACAGCGTCTCCCCACCTTTGGTCATAAATACATGAATCAATGCAGTAAACAGGATAATCCATAAAATGGGTTTTATGCTTCTACCAATATAAGTTAGTGGAATTTTCGTTAGCAAGATTGAAAATAGAGAAAAGCCAATCAGGGTTAGGTAGACGCTCACTTCATTCGCCCCAAAAACAAGACCGACAAACAAAAGAAGAAACAACAACTTTGAACGCGGATCTAATCGGTGGATAAAAGATTGGCCTTGAAGGTATTGACCGATTGGAATCTGATTCAAGAAATTCATCTTTTACCCACCTTTTTTCTTTTCAACAAAGCATTAACTAACTGATCCATTGAAAAGATATTTGTCGGCAACGGCGATTGTAACTTCTCATTTAATTGTCTTACAAACTTACTGATTTCAGGCAGATCTAAACTAATTTGACGCAACCGCTTTTCTTGCTCAAAAATTTCCGCGGGCGTCCCTTGCATAAAAACCTGTCCATCATTTAAAACGACAATTTGATCGGCATATTGGGCGGCATCCTCCATATTATGAGTAACAAGGATCGTTGTCCACTTCTCTTGACGATGCAAACGGTATAGTTGATTCAGGATATCCCTTTTTCCTTGAGGATCCAAGCCTGCCGTTGGTTCATCCAAAATAAGCGTCTGCGGTTGAAGCGCTAAAACACCAGCAAGCGCCACCCGTCGCTTTTGTCCGCCGCTAAGTTTAAATGGTGACTCGTCTTTGAAACGATCATACTCTAAACCGACAACTTTCATCGCTTCTTTCACACGGGTCATCGCCAATTCATAAGGAAGATCATAGTTTAACGGACCAAAAGCAATATCCTTTTCAACCGTTTCTTCAAAGAGTTGATACTCTGGGTATTGAAAAACAAGCCCTACATTTTTGCGCAAGGCGTGTAATTTCATTTTCTTTGAAGTAGAAGTAATGACTGTATCACCTATTTGCACTTCCCCAGATGAAGGCCGTAATAACCCATTAAAGTGCTGAATCAAGGTTGATTTTCCAGATCCAGTCGGACCAATAATTGCAGTAAAACTCTCAGATGGGATCACTAGATTCACTTGATCTAAAGCAATTCGTTCGTACGGGCTCCCTTGTCCATAAATATGGGTAAGGTCCTTTACAATAAGTTCCATAGCCGTTCCACCAATTCATCCGTTTTCCATATATCAACAGAAAGAGGAACCCCTTTTCTGCGTAACCGATCCGCCAATTCAACGACAAACGGGACATCTAATTGAATACTGCGTAACTTACTGATCTGTTTAAAAACATCTTGCGGCGTTCCTTGAAGAAAGAGTTCGCCCTTATTCATTACGAGCAGCCGATCGCAAATTAAAGCCTCATCAGGGTAATGCGTAATATTGACGACGGTGATCCCCTCTTGATGAAGCTTGCGCATCGTTTCCAATAACTCCTGCCGACCAATGGGATCGAGCATGGCTGTGCTTTCATCTAGTACAATCACTTTCGGTTTCATCGCCAAAATCCCCGCGACAGCAACCCGCTGTTTTTGTCCCCCGGACAATTGATGGGGCTGACGATCACGATATTCCCACATCTCAACTTGATCTAGAGCCCATTCGATGCGTTCGATCATTTCTTTTCGCGCAACACCGAGGTTTTCTAAACCAAAAGCAACGTCATCTAGTACCGTTGGAGCGACAAACTGGTTGTCTGGATTTTGAAATACCATTCCTATCCATTGTCTAATCCGCCACAGATTTTCTTTTTCTGAAGCGCAAAGACCTTGTACAGATACACGGCCTGAGGATGGCTGCAACAAGCCATTCATATGCTTGGCCAACGTCGATTTACCTGAGCCATTATGTCCGATGATCGTAACAAACTCACCTGCTTCAATCGTCAAGTCAATCCCGATAAGCGCAGGCTGCTCCTGTTCATACGAAAAGCAAACTTGTTTAAACGAAATCAAGCGAGGCCCTTCCTTTTTTCTGAATTTGGACAACAAAAAAAGGGCACAGAATCAGAATCAAAAATAACGTTAGATTCTGCCCCACCCTTTTTGTCTGAAACTAGATTATACGAGTTCCAAATACACCATAGGCGCTCCGTCTCCACGGCGAGGCCCAAGTTTAAGAATACGAGTATAACCGCCATTACGTTCATCATAACGAGAAGCGATATCATCAAATAACTTTTGAACTGCGTCTTGACCAGATGTTACATCCGCAACTTCATTGCGCACAAACGCAGCCGCTTGACGGCGCGCATGTAGGTCTCCGCGTTTTGCTAAAGTAATCATTTTTTCCGCGATTGAACGAACTTCTTTCGCTTTTGCTTCCGTTGTTTCGATACGCTCATTAATAAACAAATCTGTTACTAAATCGCGGAACAACGCTTTACGCGCAGATGTTCTACGGCCAACTTTAGAATGTGCCATGCTAGTTCCCTCCCTTTTAACTGGGTTAATTAATCATCTTTACGCAGGGCGAGATCGAGTTCTGCCAGTTTCGTTTGAACTTCTTCCAATGATTTTCGGCCAAGGTTACGAACTTTCATCATATCTTCTTCCGTTTTCATCGTCAGTTCTTGAACTGTGTTAATCCCTGCCCGCTTCAGACAGTTATAAGAACGAACTGAAAGATCAAGTTCTTCAATCGTCATTTCAAGAACTTTTTCTTTCTTATCTTCTTCTTTTTCTACCATAATCTCAGCTTCCTGAGCTTCCTCAGTTAAGCCAATAAATAGATTCAGATGTTCATTCATGATTTTAGCGCCAAGGCTTACCGCTTCTTCCGGACGGATGCTTCCGTCTGTCCATACATCAAGCGTCAACTTATCAAAGTTCGTCACCTGTCCAACACGCGTATTCTCAACTTGATAGTTTACACGCGTAATCGGCGTATAGATCGAGTCAATTGCAATGACTCCAATCGGTTGTTCGGGATCCTTGTTTTGATCAGCTGGAACATACCCCCTGCCGCGACTCGCCTTCAAGCGAATATGCAGTCGTGCATCTTCTTCCAGAGTAGCAATGTGTAGATCAGGATTTAGAATCTCAACATCACTATCCGCGCGGATATCGCCAGCTTTGACATCCCCGCCACCCTCAGCGTCAATCTCGAGGTACTTCTCTTCATCTGAATGAATCCGTAAAGAGAGTTGTTTTAAATTGAGAATAATTTGCGTCGTATCTTCTACTACCCCTTCGATCGTAGAGAATTCATGTAATACCCCGTCAATTTGAACACTAGTGACAGCCGCTCCAGGTAGAGAAGATAGTAAAATACGACGTAAGGAGTTCCCAAGTGTTGTTCCATAGCCACGCTCAAGAGGTTCTACGACAAACTTACCATAGGTAGAGTTCTCATTTATATCTACTACTTCTATTTTAGGCTTTTCTATTTCAATCATATCCAAACCCTCCTTCAAACGTCGAAAATTCCGGTAGCAGATCGGGACCAATCAAGGTTCAAAGGTGTGGAAATACACTCCGTAAACCCCAAAGATGCCTGGAATCCATACCTGCCCCATGACCGGAATTCCCATTCGGCGGTTACCAAGTAGATCGCATCCTAAGTTTTGATTACCCGTTCTCATGCATAAGAAACCTGCGCTACTCCCATCCATTATGGACAGATAACGAATGCCTTAAACTTCTTACTCTAGAGAAAATCCGCCAGATTAGACACGACGACGTTTTGGTGGACGGCACCCGTTGTGCGGAATAGGAGTCACATCTTTAATCATGTTCACTTCTAATCCAGCAGCTTGCAGAGAACGGATCGCGGCTTCGCGTCCAGCCCCTGGGCCCTTTACCGTTACTTCTACAGATCTCATACCATGCTCCATTGCTGTTCGAGCCGCTTGCTCTGCAGCCATTTGCGCAGCAAAAGGCGTGCTTTTACGTGAACCTTTAAAACCTAGTCCACCTGCGCTCGCCCAAGAGACTGTATTGCCATGAGGATCTGTAATCGTCACGATCGTGTTATTGAATGTTGATCGAATGTGAGCGACGCCAGCCTCAATGTTTTTTCTGTCACGACGTTTCGTACGGGTTGCAACATTTCTTCTTTTCGCCATCTAATGTTTACCTCCTTTACTTCTTCTTATTAGCGATAGAACGACGCGGACCTTTGCGTGTTCTTGCATTCGTCTTTGAGCGTTGTCCACGAACAGGCAAACCTCGACGATGACGGATTCCGCGGAAGGATCCAATCTCCATTAAACGCTTAATGTTTAGAGACACTTCACGACGAAGATCCCCTTCAACTTTAATGTTTTTATCGATATATTCACGAAGTTTATTCACTTCTTCATCTGTCAAATCGCGAACACGCGTATTCTCATTTACTCCAGTATCGGCAAGAATCTTATTGGCTGTTGAACGGCCAATTCCAAATATATATGTTAAACCAACTACGACGCGTTTTTCACGCGGCAAGTCAACTCCCGAAATACGGGCCATGGTGACGACACCTCCTCAAAATATTAACCTTGTCTTTGCTTATGCTTCGGATTTTCACAAATAACCATTACTTTCCCTTTGCGACGAATGATTTTGCACTTTTCGCAAATTGGCTTTACGGATGGTCTTACTTTCACGTTAACTACCTCCTGTTACTACTTCTGCATGTCCCGATTTGACCTATGAATATCAGAAGTAAATGCTGTGACGCGACTGCGTCTCATTTATTTAAAGCGGTATGTGATCCGTCCTCTTGTTAAATCATACGGAGATAATTCAACCGTCACTTTATCACCCGGTAAGATACGGATAAAGTGCATGCGAATCTTCCCAGAAACGTGCGCTAGAATCTCATGCCCATTCTCTAATTCGACTTTAAACATCGCATTGGGTAGCGGCTCAACGACCGTACCTTCAACTTCGATTACGTCTTCTTTAGCCATAGAGGGCTCACTCTCCTTTGCTTTGTACTTCTTCTTGCAGCGATTCAAGAAACTTGTTCATCGCATATCTTAACTTGCTATTAGTCACTCTTCCCGATTGAAGTAGACTTTGACGCACCTCTTCTGAGATATAATCCAAAAACTTCAGATGAAGGATGTTTTTCTTCTTTGGACGATCAAATTTCCGTTTGTCACCATCCGCAATGAGCACAAAACGATCATCCAATTGTTTAATAACAATGGCGTATTTACCTTCTTCTCGTCCTTTTAAGTTTAAAACGATCTGACCGATAGCGCGTCGCTTCTCGGTATCATTCACTATGGATCACCTACATCAGAGCTTAGTCAAAATTTCACAACCGTCTTCAGTAATTGCAACAGTATGCTCATAATGAGCGCATAGGGATCGGTCAACTGTAACAACTGTCCAATTATCCTCCAATGTACGAACATAGCGTTCTCCAGCATTAACCATCGGCTCAATGGCCAAAGCCATTCCGGGTTGCAGTCGAGGTCCTCTGCCTGGAGGTCCGTAATTAGGGATTTGGGGATCTTCATGAAGGTTCTTTCCAATCCCATGTCCCACGTATTCACGAACGATCGAGTAGCCTTCGGCTTCTACATACGCCTGAATCGCGTGAGAGACATCAGATAACCTTGCCCCTGGCTTTGCCTGTTCAAGTCCTTTAAACAAAGACTGTTCTGTTACATCCATCAATCGTTTCGCTTCCTCGGAAATTGCGCCAACCGCGTAAGTCCAGGCGGAGTCACCATGATATCCTTGAAAATC
Organism: Ammoniphilus oxalaticus; assembly: GCF_003609605.1. Lineage (NCBI taxonomy): Bacteria > Bacillati > Bacillota > Bacilli > Caryophanales > Paenibacillaceae > Ammoniphilus > Ammoniphilus oxalaticus. The sequence continues at coordinate 131,500 of NZ_MCHY01000009.1, forward strand.
TGCCCCGATATCTAAACTAATGATATCTCCGTCTTCTAACACACGACTCCCAGGAATGCCATGTACAAGCTCCTCATTCACTGAAGTACAAATGCTACCGGAGAATCCCCCATAACCTTTGAAGGATGGAATAGCATGATGAGATCGAATAAACCGATCTGCAATTTGATCTAATTCTTGTGTTGTAATACCCGGACGAATCCACTTTGCTAGTTCTTGATGCGTCAAGGCCACAATCCGCCCAGCCTCGCGCATAATTTCTAGCTCTGCTTTCGACTTCCTAATGATCATTAGGCCTGACCTCGCAATAACTTTGCAATATCATCGAACACTTTGGAAATCTCCTGCTGTCCATCTATATTTCTCAACAATCCTTTCTCCTCATAGAACGAAAGTATCGGAGCAGATTGTTCAATATTTACATCTAGACGTGTCGCAACAGTTTCTTCATTGTCGTCATCACGCTGATATAGCTCACCGCCACATTTGTCGCAGACGCCCTCTTGGGAAGGAGCGTGGAACAAGACATGGAAGGAAGTGCCGCAGCCGCGACAGATTCGTCTACCGGTCAATCTGCCTAGGAGCTCGCTACGATCTACTTCTATGTTAATCACGTGATCAATATGACGGCCTAACTCGTCGAGAATCCCGTTTAACGTCTCGGCTTGAGCAGCCGTTCTCGGGAAACCATCGAGTAAAAATCCTTTATTGCAATCATCTTTACCTAATCGTTCCTTCACAATACCATTCACAACGTGATCAGGCACAAGCAGACCCTGATCCATGTACTTCTTCGCTTCAACACCCATTTCCGTTTTGTCATTAACCGCCGCGCGAAACATATCGCCCGTGGAAATGTGCGGGACATCAAAAATTTCAGCAATTCTCTCTGCTTGTGTTCCTTTACCGGCTCCTGGTAATCCCATTAGAATAATATTCATATTGGCTTCTCCCATCCTTCCATATTACAACCGTAGTTTCTACTTAATAAAACCTTCGTAATGTCGTTTTATAAGTTGACTTTCAATTTGTTTCATCGTATCCAATACTACACCAATTACAATCAACAGAGAAGTTCCACCGATTTGAACTTGCTGCGGCAGATTGCTTAACGTTGTGAATATAACTGGCATGATCGCGACAGCAGCTAAGAATAGAGCGCCCGCAAAGGTGATTCGATTCAGAGTACGAGTAATAAATTGTACGGTTGCCTTACCTGGACGGATACCTGGGATATAACCACCATTATTCCTCATATTGTCCGCTAATTGCATAGGGTTTATCTGTACAAATGTATAGAAGAAGGTAAACCCAATAATCAACAATACATAGAAGACCATACCAATAGGAGCTTGATAGTTAAAGTTCTCACTAATCCACTGCGCAACCGTGTTATTAGGCATAAAGCCAGCGATTGTTGGCGGGAAGACGACTAGTGAAATTGCAAAGATCACGGGCATAACCCCAGCAGCGTTCACCTTAAGCGGGATGTGCGTTGACTGACCGCCAGACATCCTGCGTCCAACGACTCGCTTCGCGTATTGAACGGGAATTTTTCGAATCCCTTGTTGTACGAATATAACTCCGACTACAATCGCTACAATAACAAGCAAAATTAGCAGAAACTTCACAATGTGCAAGAACAACGCGTCTCCAGCATCAACGAACTCAGCAGCGTAAATCGCCCGTAATCCATCGGGGATCGCAGCGATAATACCAGCCGAGATGATAATAGAGATTCCATTCCCCACGCCATATTCCGTAATTTGCTCACCTAACCACATCAGGAAAGCTGTTCCAGCCGTTAACGTGAGCGCAATAAAAAGATAAGTGGTAACGCTTGGTTTAATCACAAGCCCAGGGACAAGATTGTTAAATCCAATCGAAAGTCCAAGCGCTTGAATAAATCCTAACCCGACCGTGCCGTATCTCGTTATTTGAGCAATCTTGCGGCGTCCTGCTTCTCCTTCTTTAGACCACTCTGTGAACTTTGGAACAACATCCATCGATAGTAACTGCATAATAATAGATGCCGTAATATAAGGCATGATTCCCATTGCAAAGATCGAGAATCTCAATAATGCCCCCCCGGAGAAAGTATTAAAGATACCAAACATGTTGTTATCCCCAAGGTTTTCAAGAACAGAGATATTTATATTCGGGACGGGAACATGCGCTCCAATCCTAAAGACGACAAGCATCAAGAGGGTGAAAATCACCTTCCGACGCAGGTCGCCTACTTTAAATATATTGGAGATGGTGCTAAACATTAGATCACCTCTGTTTTACCGCCGGCAGCTTCAACCTTTTCTACGGCAGATTTGGAGAACTTATTAGCCTTCACAGTTAACGCTACAGCTAATTCTCCGTCGCCTAGAATTTTAACTCCATCTCTCAAGCTGCTAATTACTCCTGTTTCAAGTAACAATTCTGGAGTTACCTCCGTGTTAGCTTCAAAACGGTTTAATTTATCTACATTTACTTCAGCGTATTCAACACGCGTTGGATTCGTAAAGCCACGCTTTGGCAGACGGCGAATCAGTGGGTTTTGACCCCCTTCAAAGCCAGGACGAACGCCTCCGCCAGACCTTGCTTTTTGTCCCTTGTGCCCGCGTCCAGAAGTTTTACCCCATCCGGAACTTTGTCCGCGACCTACGCGTTTACGTTCTTTTCGAGATCCTGCAGCTGGTTTTAGTTCGTGTAGTTTCATCGTCGCACCTCCTCTTACTAGCGTTAAAATCAATCGTTAAGCTTGTTCAGTAACCTCAACTAAATGCTTAACTTTTTCAACCATTCCGCGAATTGCCGCATTGTCTTGTTGCTCAACAGTCTGGTTCAGCTTACGCAAGCCAAGCGCTTCTACTGTCGCTTTTTGATCCTTTGGACGGCCGATAACACTTCTCTTGAGGGTGATTTGCAATTTTGCCATGTCTAATCCCTCCTATTTCAACAATTCAGCTACAGTTTTACCGCGTAACTTCGCAACTTGCTCTGCAGTTCTTAAACGGCCTAAACCTTCAATCGTAGCATTTACCACGTTAATTGGATTGTTTGTTCCCAAAGACTTCGATAATACATCACCGACACCCGCTAATTCGAGAACCGCTCGAACCGGTCCTCCAGCGATAACCCCAGTACCTGGCGCAGCTGGCTTGATCAATACATGCCCAGCCCCGAAACGTCCAGTAACTTGATGCGGTAGTGTCGTTCCTCTAATAGGAACTTTAATTAAATTTTTCTTTGCGTCATCAATGGCTTTGCGAATTGCATCTGGCACCTCAGAAGCCTTACCTAATCCAGCGCCAACTAATCCATTACGATCGCCAACTACTACAAGCGCGCCAAAGCTAAAACGACGTCCACCCTTAACCACTTTAGATACACGGTTAATGGCAACAACACGTTCTTCTAGCTCTATGCCGCTAGCGTCTATACGCGTACGCATAAATTTACCTCCTCTTGAATAGAGATTAGAATTTCAAACCTGCTTCACGAGCTGCGTCAGCAAGCGCTTTGACACGTCCGTGATAAAGATATCCTCCACGGTCAAAAACAACTTCAGTAAGCCCCTTTTCAACTGCTCTCTTTGCGACCAATTCTCCGACCTTAGCCGCCGCTTCGGCATTACCGCCATTCTTAATCGAATCTTTCAATTCAGGATCAAGCGTTGAAGCAGAAACAAGAGTTGATTTGTTGGAGTCATCAATCAATTGGGCGTAAATGTGTTTCGAGGAACGGAACACGTTCAAGCGAGGACGTACAGTTGTACCCGAAAGCTTGTTACGCACACGAAAATGTCTCTTTTTTCTAACTTTATTTTTATCCGATTTCGTAATCATCAGGTTCGCTCCTTTCTTCGGCTAACAAGCCTTATTCCATCTATCGCAACTATCTCTTACCAGTCTTACCTTCCTTACGACGGACGTATTCGCCTTCATAGCGAATCCCTTTGCCCTTATATGGCTCCGGCACACGAACAGCGCGGATCTCAGCGGCAACTTGCCCTACACGTTCTTTGTTGATCCCTTTAACTACGATTTTCGTAGCAGCTGGCACTTCAAACTCGATTCCTTCTTCAGGAACAATTTCAACTGGATGGGACTTACCAACACTCAATGTAAGTTTGTTACCAGACTTCGCAGCGCGGTACCCAACCCCAACCATTTCTAAATTTTTAACAAATCCGTTCGATACACCTTCAACCATATTCGCAAGCACGCTGCGCGTTGTACCATGTAACGAGCGATGTTCCTTGTTATCAGTTGGACGAGTTACATTTAATTCATTGCCTTCAACCGTAATCGCTAAGTCTTTATTGAACTGACGAGCGAGCTGACCTTTAGGTCCTTTTACGGTTATATAGTTGTTATCGTTCGTATACTCAACCCCATCTGGGATGATGATTGGTTTCTTTCCAATACGAGACATCTGCTACACCTCCGTTCTTCTTACGCCTCTATTACCAAACGTATGCTAATACTTCTCCGCCAGCCTGAGCAGAGCGAGCTTGTTTATCAGTCAGAATTCCATTTGAAGTGGATAAGATCGCCACTCCTAAACCGCCTAACACACGCGGGACTTCATCTTTCTTCGCATATACACGTAGACCAGGTTTGCTAATTCGCTTTAAACCACTAATTACATGTTCATTTAAAGGACCGTATTTTAAGAAAACACGAATAAGTCCTTGTTTGCTATCCTCTATAAACTCAACATCACGCACAAATCCTTCTTCTTTTAAAATCCTTGCAATCTCTTTTTTCACATTGGATGCAGGAATCTCAACTTTCTCGTGACGCGCCATATTGGCATTTCGGATACGAGTTAGCATATCTGCAATCGGATCTGTCATCGTCATAGTATAGAACCTCCTTCCCTCACTCGGGTATTACCAGCTTGCTTTTCTAACTCCAGGAATCTGACCTTTATAGGCTAATTCACGGAAGCAAATACGGCAAAGTTTGAACTTACGTAAAACAGAATGCGGTCGACCGCATCGTTCGCAACGCGTATAAGCGCGAACACTATATTTCGGCGTTCTTCGTTGCTTTGCAATCATTGATTTTTTCGCCACTACTTTCCCTCCTTACTGATGTAATTGGGACCTATTTTCTAAAAGGCATGCCAAGTTGCGTCAATAATTCACGAGCTTCTTCATCCGTGTTTGCAGTTGTTACAAAAACAACATCCATTCCACGAACCTTATCAATTTGATCATAGTCAATCTCTGGGAAGATAAGTTGCTCTCTAACCCCTAACGTGTAATTTCCACGTCCATCAAATGCTTTATCTGAAATACCACGGAAGTCACGAACACGCGGTAAAGATACATTAAATAATTTGTCCATGAAGTGATACATGCGCTCTCCGCGAAGTGTAACCTTTGCGCCTAGCGGCATTCCTTCACGCAGACGGAATCCAGCGATTGACTTTTTCGCGCGAGTTATAATCGGCTTTTGTCCGGAGATCGCAGTTAAGTCCGCAACCGCTCCGTCCAACGCTTTTGCATTCGCTACAGCTTCACCGACACCCATATTAATAACGATTTTATCTACTTTAGGCGCCTGCATCACCGACTTGTAGCTAAATTTGTTAACTAAGCTCGGCACGATTTCATCTTTATATTTTGCATGTAATCTATTTGCCATTGGTTGGCCCTCCTTTCACCTGACTACTTATCAATAACTTCGCCAGATTTTTTAGCATATCGAACTTTATTACCGTTTTCTAAGATCTTATGGCCAATACGTGTTGGTTCACCAGATTTAGGATCAACGATCATTACGTTTGAAGCGTGAATTGGAGCCTCTTGCGTGATGATCCCGCCTTGAGGATTAACTGGAGTCGGCTTAGAGTGTTTCTTCACCATGTTAATTCCTTCAACAAGAACGCGGTTTTCTTTTGGGAAGGCCGCTAGAATTCGTCCTTTTTTCCCTTTATCTTTCCCAGTGATAACCACCACTGAATCACCTGTTTTTACATGTAACTTTTGAGCCATGAGAGCACCTCCTTGTCCACAAGCTTGTATAAGCTTAAATCAATATTATAGAACTTCAGGGGCAAGAGATATGATCTTCATGAAATCCTTATCACGAAGCTCACGAGCAACCGGCCCGAAAATACGCGTGCCGCGTGGAGACTTATCATCTCTTACGATCACTGCGGCGTTCTGATCAAACTTAATATAAGAACCATCCGTTCGACGAGCTCCTGTTTTCGTTCTTACGATAACCGCTCTTACGATATCACCTTTTTTGACAACGCCACCTGGCGTAGCGGATTTTACAGAACAGACAATGATATCTCCAATATTAGCGAACTTACGACCGCTTCCACCTAATACTTTAATACACATTAATTCTCTCGCGCCTGAGTTATCTGCAACCCCAATACGGCTTTGAGTTTGAATCATTCGTATTCCCTCCTTTCGGACTTCAATTAATCCGAACGCTATCTAAATAATAACCGCTTCTTCTAAAACCTCTACTAGTCGGAAGTATTTGTCCTTGGAAAGAGGACGTGTCTCCATGATTAAAACCTTATCGCCAATTTTCGCTTGGTTATTTTCATCATGGGCTTTGTACTTCTTAGAATATCTAACGCGCTTCCCATATAGTGGGTGGTTTTTGTAAGTCTCAACCAAAACGACAATTGTCTTTTCCATCTTATCGCTGACGACTTTACCCACATAGGATTTTCTGTTATTGCGATCCACTTTGCAGTCCTCCTCTCTTAATCAACTAATATTCCCAATTCACGCTCACGAAGCACAGTCTTTGCTTTTGCAATGGACTTGCGAACACGCTGAATTGTCGATGGATTATCCAGTTGTCCTGTTGCCAATTGGAAGCGGAGGTTGAAAAGCTCTTCTTTTAAAGAAGCGATCTTTTGCTCAATTTCTGCAGTGGTTAGATTGCGATATTCTTTAGCTTTCATTTGCTTCACCACCCACTTCTTCACGTTTTACAAACTTTGTTTTAATCGGTAGCTTATGCGCTGCAAGACGCATCGCTTCACGAGCAGTTTCTTCTGGCACACCCGCCAGTTCAAACAAAACTTTCCCAGGCTTTACAATTGCAACCCACTTCTCAACCGAACCTTTACCGCTTCCCATACGAACTTCTAATGGTTTTTGCGTTACAGGCTTATCAGGGAAAATTTTAATCCACACTTTACCGCCACGACGAATGTAGCGTGTCATCGCAATACGAGCAGCTTCAATTTGACGGTTTGTAATACGAGATGTTTCTAACGCTTGTAGACCGTATTCGCCAAAAGATACTTCCGTACCGCCTTTTGCAATCCCTTTGAAACTTCCTTTATGTTGTTTACGATGCTTTACACGTCTAGGGATCAACATGATTATCTGCCTCCTTCCTCAGCGTCTCTGTTCGCTTTTGTAGGAAGCACTTCACCGCGATAGATCCAAACTTTCACACCGATAATTCCATATGTCGTGTGAGCTTCGGCAGTTCCATAATCAATGTCCGCGCGAAGTGTGTGTAATGGAACTGTTCCTTCACTGTAGCCTTCCGAACGTGCGATATCAGCCCCGCCAAGACGTCCGCTAACTAGCGTTTTAATACCTAATGCGCCAGCTCTCATTGTTCTTTGCAATGTTTGCCTTTGGGCGCGACGGAAAGAAATACGATTTTCTAATTGTCTTGCAATGTTTTGGGCAACAAGCGTTGCGTTTAAATCCGCGTTCTTCACTTCAGTAATATTGATGTGAACGCGCTTGCCTGTCATTTCCGCAAGCTTTCTGCGAAGCGCTTCAACTTCTGAACCGCCTTTACCAATCACCATACCCGGCTTTGCTGTATGGATATTAACATTTAATCGGTTAGCTGCGCGCTCAATTTCGATCGATGCCACTGCAGCATCTTTTAATCGATCTTCTAAGTAGTCACGAACTCTAATGTCCTCATGTAACAGATCTGCGTATTCTTTATCGTTCGCGAACCATCTGGATTCCCAGTCACGAATAATTCCAACGCGCAAACCCGTCGGGTTTACTTTTTGACCCATACTTATCCCTCCTTATTTCTCAGTTACAACCACTGTTATATGACTCGTACGCTTGTTGATTCGACTTGCGCGTCCCATCGCCCGAGGTCGGAAACGCTTCAGTGTTGGTCCTTCATCTACAAACACTTGACTAACAACCAGACCATTAGGATCTAACTCATAGTTGTGCTCTGCATTTGCGATAGCGGATTTCAATACTTTTTCGATAACAGGCGAAGCTGCCTTATGAGTGTGGGCTAAAATCGCAATTGCCTCACCCACTTGCTTTCCTCTAATTAAGTCTACAACAAGGCGAACCTTACGAGGAGCGATGCGCACTTGTCTTGCAATAGCTTTCGCTTCCATAGCTAAACCTCCTCTCTTACATTACGAACTAAGCGACATTAGCGCTTTCTTGTTTTCTTCTCATCAAAATCATGTCCACGATATGTGCGTGTCGGGGCAAATTCACCCAATTTATGTCCCACCATATCTTCCGTTACGTATACAGGAACGTGTTTACGCCCGTCGTATACCGCAAAAGTGTGTCCTACAAAATCAGGGAAAATCGTTGAGCGACGAGACCAAGTCTTAATTACCCTCTTACTTTTGTTCTCATTTTGCTCAACTACCTTCGCCATCAGATGGTCGTCTACAAAAGGTCCTTTTTTAACGCTGCGTCCCATTGATAAACCTCCCTTCGCGACATATGTACGGTCCTCGCGAACCGTACCCATATCACATTATTTTTTCTTACGGCTTCGAACAATATATTTAGATGATTCCTTCTTCTTGTTACGTGTTTTAACACCAAGCGTAGGCTTACCCCAAGGTGACATCGGAGATTTCCGTCCGATTGGAGCGCGTCCTTCACCACCACCATGCGGGTGATCAACTGGGTTCATAGAAGAACCGCGCTCTGCAGGTCTCTTGCCTAACCAGCGTGAACGACCCGCTTTACCAACAGTAATCAATTCATGATCGCCGTTTCCAACGGAGCCAATCGTCGCTCTACACTCTTGACGAATTTGACGAATTTCACCAGACGTCAAACGAATCAATGCATAGTCTCCATCACGTCCAAGTAATTGAGCAGAAGCTCCTGCTGAACGAACCATTTGTCCGCCTTTTCCAGCTTTCATTTCAATGTTATGAATCGTAGTACCAACTGGTATGTTCGCTAAAGGAAGCGCGTTACCCACTTTGATATCAGCATTGACGCCTGATTCAATCACATCCCCAACTTTTAGACCTGCTGGAGCAATAATATAACGCTTTTCTCCATCTGCATAATGGATTAAAGCAATGTTTGCGGTACGATTTGGATCGTATTCAATCGTGGCAACTCGGCCTGGAATGCCATCTTTTGTCCGCTTAAAATCGATAATACGGTATTGACGCTTGTGTCCACCGCCATGATGGCGAACTGTCATCTTACCCTGGTTGTTTCGACCCGCCTTTTTAGTCAATGGCGCTAGAAGAGACTTTTCCGGTTGATCGGTTGTAATCTCCGTAAACGCGGATACGCTCATTTGACGACGGCCTGGTGAGGTCGGTTTATACTTTTTTACCGCCATTTATATTCCCTCCTTCTTTAAAACGTAAGGACTATACGCCTTCAAAAAACTCTAACGGTTTGCTGTCGGATGTCAGCTTCACGATCGCTTTCTTCCAATCCTTCCGCTTACCCATATAACGCCCCATACGCTTCGGCTTACCTTTCACGTTCAGCGTATTCACAGAAGCAACCTTCACATCAAAAATAGATTCTACTGCTTGCTTTATCTCTGCTTTGTTTGTCTTTGGCGCTACTTCAAAAACGTATTTATTTTCTTCCATCATCTCTGTGCTTCGTTCAGTAATAATTGGGCGCAGGATAACATCACGAAGGTCTTTCATTATCCAAGCACCTCCTCTACTTTAGCTACCGCGTCTTTCGTGATAACTAGTTTATCATGCTTGATTAGGTCTAACACGTTAATTCCCTCGGCTGTAACAAACTTCACACCTGGAATGTTTCGCGCGGACTTCACTACATTTTCTTCATAACTATCTGTTACGACAAGTGTTTTTTGATTTAGGTTCAATCCTTTTAGGACTTGAACCATTTCTTTAGTTTTTGGCTCGTCGAACTGCAAACCCTCAAGAACAAGCAATTCATTACTTTGTACTTTTGAAGATAAGGCAGACTTTAACGCTAAACGACGAACTTTCTTTGGAAGCTTGTACGCGTAACTGCGTGGAGTAGGTCCAAAAACAACACCTCCGCCAACCCATTGAGGGGATCGAATACTTCCGTGACGAGCGCGTCCTGTTCCTTTTTGTCTCCAAGGCTTACGACCGCCTCCGCGAACTTCAGATCGCACTTTCGTATCATGTGTACCTTGACGCAATGACGCTTGTTGCATCACAATCGCGTCATGAAGCACGTTTTGGTTAGGCTCAATACCGAAGATAGCTTCCGCCAACTCGATTTCGCCCACTTGCGCTCCGCTTTGATTATATAGAGCTACTTTTGGCATAGCAAATCCTCCTTTCCGAATTACTTACCGCTTTTAATTGTAGATTTTACGATCACATAACTGTTGTTAGGTCCTGGAATGGATCCTTTGACTAACAACAGGTTACGATCCGCGTCTACTTTTACAACTTCTAAATTTTGCACCGTTACTCGATTGGTCCCCATACGTCCTGGAAGTTTTCTGCCTTTAAATACGCGAGCAGCAGTAATCCCTGCTCCTAAACCTCCTGAACCGCGATGATAGCGAGAACCGTGGGACATTGGTCCGCGAGCGAAACCATGTCGTTTAATTGAACCTGCGAATCCTTTACCTTTTGAAGTAGCGGTTACATCAACCTTATCCCCTTCGGCAAAGATATCAACCTTGATCTCTTGTCCAACTTCCGCTTCTTCGACGCCTCTAATTTCACGCACGTAGCGTTTCGGAGTTGTATCGGCCTTTTTCGCATGACCTTCTTCAGGTTTATTCGCGCGGTTTTCTTTTTTATCTTCAAATCCTAACTGTACAGATACGTAGCCATCAACTTCGCTTGTTTTCTTCTGAAGAACTACGTTCGGACGTGCTTCAACAACTGTAACTGGAACCGCCTCGCCTTCTGGTGTGAAGATTTGCGTCATTCCAAGTTTTCTACCTAAGATTCCTTTAGACACGTTTGCCACCTCCTAGTTCAAAAATTAAATCTAAATATTTATATAAACGTCATGCTAAAGTTTAATTTCAATATCTACGCCAGATGGTAGATCCAATCTCATTAACGAGTCCACAGTTTGTGGAGTTGGGTTAACAATATCGATTAAACGTTTGTGTGTGCGCATCTCGAACTGCTCACGAGAATCTTTGTACTTATGAACCGCCCGTAGGATCGTGTAGATCTGCTTTTCAGTAGGTAGTGGAATCGGTCCAGACACCTCTGCCCCGGAACGTTTTGCTGTATCAACAATCTTCACTGCAGATTGATCAAGCACTCTGTGATCATAAGCCTTTAAACGAATACGAATCTTTTGCTTTGCCATGTAAGTCCCTCCTTTTCGCCCATTTTATAAACAGACAATTCTCCGCGGAAATTTAACCTGATTTCAAAACTCGGCTTCTCTGACCAGATTCGACTGATTTAACAGCATCCACCTAGACAATGCAGCCGGGTGTGTCAGCAACCTCCCGCTTCATCGCGTCTATCGACCAACATTCAACATTATATTAAAATAGCTAACGGAATGCAAGCTTTAATTTTAGAGCTTTGCAAAATTCATTTTGCTGATTTTAATCGCATATGTTGAAGACCGATCTCGTTTTGTCGAATCAAAACTTTTATAATGTTATCGAATCTCAACTATTTTTGCAACCCCAAAAATAAAAAAGCCTCCAGTTGGAAGGCTTTTACACATTCGTCTACTATTCGACTACTTTTTCAGCCCGTTTGATCCATACCCGTTCATTGTCCACTCTTTTGGTCAATCCACGCTGGTCAAGCGATTCTAGAAAGGGGATTAGATATTTACGGGAAACAGATATAATTTCTCTTACTTGCGCCGGAGTAAAAGGGTTATCGGCAGGTAGACCCTCTTTTAAACGCGTAACAGCTGATTCGTAAACAGACGCGTCAACGAGAAAATCAGAACCCATCGCCACATAACCTTTCTGCTCTATAAGGTAAGCTTTTAACTCAGGTATATCTTGTTGCTTCAATCCCGCGCTTTTTGCTAAATCATCCCATGAAGAAACCGTTAACTCCTCCTTCTTCAATGTATTCTCTAATTTTTCAATCGTCGGTTGAATGGATGTTGGAATTTTCGGCTGATGTTTTTTGAGACTGATCGCCTCATCCGATTCGTCAACTACTGCCTCCTCCCTAAGGTTAACAACAAATTCCCTCCACAATCGATCAGCCAAGTCTGGAAAGTACCGACTACGTAGTTCTGATTTTTTCATGCCGGTCCGCATCGGATGCTGATGATGATATTTCATTAAAGTCGTCTTTATTCGATCCACCCACTCTTGAACGGAGTCTGCTAGGACAACATAGGACCCAAACTGCTTCACGCGTTGTTCCTGCTCATATCGCTCAACCAACTGTTGCAAATAGGCCTGTCCTAAGGCAAGTTGGAAATCTATCTCTTCTATAGTAGAGAAGCCATCCTCAGCCAATACGTACTGCAACATCTCCCATTCATCGCCATGGTTGAGTAACTCAAGCAACGCGACCGACTTTTCCCCAAACTTTCGTCTTTGCCCGTAGGGTGACAACACTTTTCCGCCGCCAAGCGTAGCCGTTGGTGAGAGACGACGAAGAATAAATGGATCTCCCGCCTTTGCGATAATTTCTCCTTCTAGCTGCAACTGGCAAAGCGCTTCTTCCCCTGGTTCCAGTTCATTTCGATCATAAAAAATAATCTTGCCCATGATTTCAGTTGTCGCGATATGTAGCCGAACCCTCATGCGCTGCTTTACTTTAAAGTCAAGATGCGGCAGCATGTGGAAGTGAATATCGATCCGATCGGTCTTTCGAAAATATTCAGGAGCGGTTAACGCGTAACCCCGTTCCATATCCTTAAAGTCGATTCCACTCAAATTTAAAGCTGTCCGCTGACCAGCATAAGCTTTTTCAACGGAGTGGTGGTGGACATTCAGTTGACGAATTTTTACTTTTTCGCCAATCGGAAACACCTCTACTGTGTCGCCTTCTGTAATTTCTCCTTCATATATTGTACCCGTTACGACAGCGCCGGCTCCTTTTTTAGTGAATACCCGATCAATTGGCATCCGAAACGGCTCTGACGTTTCCCGTTCAGGAATGGAGTGGAGTTCTGTTTCAATCGTTTCTAATAATTGTTCAATCCCAGTTCCTGTTTGCGAACTGACAGGGACAATCGGAGCGTCTTCCAAAAAGCTGTCTTCCACCCATTCCCGCGCTTCATCCTTTACCATCTCGATCCATTCTTCATCGACCAAATCCGTCTTCGTTAGAGCGATGATCCCTTTTTCAATCCCGAGGAAGCGGATAATATCAAAATGCTCTCGCGTCTGAGGCATGATCCCTTCGTCAGCGGCAATGACCAAAATAACCAGATCGATCCCCGCCGCCCCCGCGATCATTTGCCTAATGAATCGTTCGTGACCTGGCACATCAACAACTCCGACCTGTTTACCAGATGGCAGCTGTAACGGAGCGAAGCCAAGTTCAATCGAAACACCGCGTTCCCTTTCTTCTTTTAATCGATCCGTATCTATATTAGTTAATTTTTTTGTCAAAGACGTCTTTCCATGATCAATGTGCCCAGCGATCCCGATCGTATAATGCGTATCCATAAGTCAGAAGTCCCTTCTTTCTATATAGTGTCTAAAGAGAAGATTGTATTCGTGTAAAGTTTACTTAAACGTAAAAAAGTTTCCACTTGGCGAAATGCGACTAATTTAACCTTTATTATAACGAAAAAAATTATCCAATGCTCACATCTTCCCCTCGTGGAGTAATAAATCTCGCTTGGGATTGTTATTGAGAAGAGGTCTATTTCTCGAAGCGGGTTTTAATAAAATTTAGTTTGGAAGTAAATTACATTGATTTTTTATTCTTAATTTGTTACTTTAATAACGTAGCTTAATTGTTATATGGGAGTTGATGAGGTCCTGGTGGTCTCCCCGGTCTTCAAAACCGAGTGAGGGGCACGTGTTGTCCCTGGTGGGTTCGATTCCCACCTTCTCCCGCCAACATACATAATTTAAGGGTTTAGCCTACAGGCTAAACCCTTTTTTTGTTTTTTATGCCATTAATTTGAGCCTGGTGGTCACAGCTATTTTACGTATCTACAAAATCTTCCCCCTCAATTGAATGTTTGTCCCACGCGTGCCCGTATATGTGAATCGGAACGGACTGCCCAATTGTCCCTCCACCTCTGTCAATATTCTAGCTATGTAATCGTCGAGGTGGGAGATTTCTAATTCCTTCGTTTCATTTTTATATATCGTAAAATATTCAGCCATTTGAGTAGCAGGATCACCTTCTCCGCCAATTCCAGCGTACGCCCATTTAGCTAGCCGTTCATAGTAATTAGGCAACTGTTCAGTAATATATTGCTGATAGATGGGAGCAATCATCGTCGGAGCCCCGACCCGTTCTAGTTCAAGTAACGCCGATTTTAACTCATCTTCCGCGATACCTAATACATCAATATATGTATCTGCTGAATATTGGTGAATCGCCACCCAATCACTGCTCGTTCTTTTGGAACTGATCGTAAACGTTTCGGCTGGCGCGCTGTCAAAAATCAGACGGACAAGGATATCAGTTTTCGGTTTACCGCCCCTTCTTTGACCCGCCTTTGGGGGAAGATCAGGAATTTCATCGGTTGCTTCAATGAAGGACAACTTTTCTTTCGCTTTAGCGCCATAGATCGAGATGATCTTTTTAAACCACGGGTAATTGAATCCAAGATCCTTATCCCCCTCTCCGTTCCAAATTTCAAGGTTAGCGGGATGCTCCAAGATATCAACTAGCAGCTTTTCAAACGCTTTTCCCTGTCTATCTTTGCGCGCTCCCACACCAAAGCGTTCAAATGCTTTTTCCTCAACTAAAAAATAAAGGTCCGCAAAGCTAATCACTCCGTCTAAAGCCGAGATAATCGCCTTATTTTCGATATCTTGGTGATAGCGAATACAACTTTTCACCTGGTCTTCTCTCGCTGCATCAGGATAGATTACATATGCCTTTTTAATGTTGGGATCGATCTGTTTAATATGAAACGCATTCCACTGATACCCATTCATTCTCTCGCGCGGATACGTTGTTGTCGATTGAATCACCCACTGCTCCCCATCTTCAAATGTAATTAAAAAAGGGAAATAAAACTGAGGGTTCTTATCGGTGTAGCCAAATCGTTGTTGCTTTGGAAAGAAAGAATAGTGAATGATGTAGCCCCGTTGCTTGAGCTTATCAAGTAGAGACTGAATTAATTGTTGGTGTTTCGACCCACGGAAGTTTCTTGAAAACTGATCGGTCATGTTCTTCTTCCCCTTTATACTATTTAAAAGATCTAAAATCATCGGTTCAAACCCAATACCCAGGCGCATATCAATCAAAACGGCTTGGAAGGTGGGTACTTAGCGCCACGAGTAGTCGCGCGATATCTATCCAACGGGTTATTGCGGATGATTATTATTTGCGATAATATATTTTAAAAATTACGAATATCAGCAAAAGATAAGGAGATCACGATGCAAACAAAATTACTACGCGTCTTATTAATCGGACTATGTCTATTGTTAGCAGCATGTGGAAAAACACCAGTAAACAGCTCAAACGAAAATCAGGAACATGAAGAGGCGGAAACCGATATAGATACGGTTACCAATGACGAAGTAGAAACGCTTACCTCGGAATCAAATCGAGAGAAAGAAGAAGATCCTGATCAAATGATTCCTAAAGAGAATTTATTAGGCTCGCCCAAAAAAATAAATCATCCGCAAAAGGACATCGAAATAACCTATACGGATGCCTTTTTCACCATGCAATTAAAGCCTACTGGGCGTAATTCGAAAGATGCGATGAACATCCTTGCCACAGACAAAGAAATTTACTTCCACGTCATCGCTAAGATTTACAATGACACAACAGATGCATTCCATTTTAGTAGACTTGAAGGCGATGGAAAAGTCATATTGATTTATGATAATAAACATGAATTTGAATTTATTGCGGCGGCGGAAAGCAGCGATGGATCCACATTTGGGTCCTCAAGAGCCGAACCTTTGACAGAAACAATCGCTCATTTCTACGCCAAAGTACCTATTGCTGTCTATCAATCAAAGGGCCCCCTGGAATTAAAGATCAATGTCGGTGATGAAGAATATAACATTGAACTACGCTAACCTGTATTCCAAAAACAACTCAACCGCCCCCACTATAATATGAGGGGCGGTTGAACCACTTTTAAACACTCGATCGGGTCAACTCGTCGATTGCTTGTTGTAAAGATTCTGCATCAAATATATTCATCGTTTTACGCGTTCGATCGATTTTCCTCATCAGACCAGTCAACACTGTCCCGGAACCAAACTCAATAAACGTCTCTACACCTTGTCCAATCATAAATTGGATGCTTCTTTCCCACTGCACGGAAGAATACACTTGAGAAATAAGCGCTTTTTCTAGTTCTTTGGCATTGCTTTTGGGCTCGCCATCAATGTTCGTAACAACTGGAACTAAGGCATCGGAGAAAGTGATCGGGTCCAGCACAGTTTGTAGTCTTTCAGATGCGGGAACCATAAGTTGAGAATGGAACGGCCCACTAACCGCCAGTGGAAGAACCCGCTTCACACCATTTTCCTTTAAAAGAATAGAAACCCGCTCTACACCTTCCTTCACCCCAGAAATAACAATTTGACCAGGGCAATTAATATTGGCAATTTGCGCCGAAAGTCCCTCTTTTTGAACCTTCTCACATGTCTCTCGAATGAGTTCGGTATCAGCTCCTAAGACTGCTGCCATCGAACCTTGTCCAACTGGAACAGCGTCGTTCATCAATTCGCCTCTCTGCCGCACCGCATATACTGCATCTTCAAACGATAAAACCCCTGCGGCAACGAGCGCTGAATACTCTCCTAAACTATGCCCAGCAACAAAATCAGGTTTCGGTAATTTACCTTTTCCAGCTTCTAACAAAGCGATGCTCGTCGTTACCAAGGCTGGTTGTGTATGGTAAGTTACCTTTAATTCTTCTTCTGGGCCAAAGAAACACAGCTTTTGCAGGTCATAACCTAGAGCCTCATTCGCCTTTTCAAATATAGCTTTAGCTTTTGGGTTTTGTTCGGCAATGTCTTTGCCCATTCCAACCGCTTGGGAGCCTTGTCCCGGAAATAGAAAAGCAATTTTACTCATTTTTATTCACACCTTAATCTGTAATTGACTTTAAACTTTCTAATTCGTCATAAGAATGCGTATCTCCTTCTTCCTTCCGCAACCCACGACAATTCCTCATTGAACAGCGTCGAGTTCCACTCTTGAAATTAGTTGATGGAAAAACAAAATACTAACGCATTCATTGATTAGTTGGTATAATAAATACTATGAGCGCAGCTTGATTGGTCGGCTAATCGTACGGGATGAATCCTCTTTTTTGAGCTTCACACCCTATCCCCGATCCCCTGACTGACACAAAGCAATATGCTGGAAGTAAACTATCAAAATCGGAGGGTTTTCGTAGTGGGAAATTTCGTGGATAAATGGAACCAGATTAGTCTGGCCAAACGCATCCTGATCGGAATGATTATCGGTATTATTTTGGCTGCAACTGTTCCGGAGGCCGCTAACTGGGTCTCTATTTTTGGGGGGTTATTTGTCGGCGCCCTAAAAGCCGTTGCCCCTGTATTGGTCTTATTCATCGTCATACATGCCATCTCAAAACATCGCAGCGGTCATCGAACGAATATCAAATCCATCCTTATTCTTTATGGACTAAGCACAATCATAGCTGGGTTTATAGCTGTTATCGCTAGTTTTCTCTTTCCAGTCACTTTGTCATTAGCAACGGGCGCAGGCGATGTAACCCCTCCTAGCGGGATTATAGAAGTACTGCAAACATTACTTTTCAACGTTGTCGACAACCCGATCCACGCTATTTTAAACGCAAACTATATTGGCATCTTAGCTTGGGCCATCTTACTTGGGATCGCGTTAAGAAATGCAAATGAAACGACTAAAACTTTACTCGCAAATTTATCTGACGCCATCTCCCAACTTGTAAAGTGGGTTATTAATTTGGCTCCAATTGGAATCATGGGGCTCGTTTTTGAATCCATTGTAACGAGTGGCTTTTCCACCTTGCTAGACTACTTTAAGTTGTTACTCGTTCTCATTGGGTGCATGTTGTTTATCGCTTTGATTGCGAACCCAATCATTGTCTTTCTATTTCTTCGTAAAAATCCATATCCGCTCGTATTCACATGTTTAAAAGAAAGCGGGATTACAGCCTTTTTCACTCGTAGCTCCGCTGCGAACATTCCTGTTAATATGAGCCTATGCGAAAAGTTAGGTTTAGATGAAGATACGTACTCTGTTTCAATCCCATTGGGCGCGACAGTCAACATGGCTGGAGCGGCCGTTACGATATCCGTTCTTACGTTAGCTGCTGTGCACACACTCGGTATCCAAGTTGATCTTGGCACAGCGCTTATTCTAAGTATTTTATCGGCGGTATCTGCGGCCGGCGCCTCAGGTGTTGCAGGCGGTTCGCTCTTGCTTATCCCCCTAGCCTGCAGTCTAT
Organism: Ammoniphilus oxalaticus; assembly: GCF_003609605.1. Lineage (NCBI taxonomy): Bacteria > Bacillati > Bacillota > Bacilli > Caryophanales > Paenibacillaceae > Ammoniphilus > Ammoniphilus oxalaticus. Next base: position 150,284 of record NZ_MCHY01000009.1, read on the forward strand.
TTGGAATATCGAACGATGTTGCGATGCAAGTCGTTGGAGTAGGATTTATTATCGGGGTATTGCAAGACTCTTGTGAAACGGCGCTCAATTCATCCTCCGACGCGCTGTTCACAGCAACCGCTGAATATGCTAAACGACGTAAAGAAAGCGTAAAGACGATTGCGCTGAAGAAAACGATGATTAAATAAACCGCTTGATCCATAATGGGCGAGGATATCAAAAAATAAAAGGGCCTAAGAACGTCATCGGATCTTAGGCCCTTTTATTTTCCACAAACTAAGTCTATTTTAACAATAAAAACCTTAAAGTTATATCTGGAAATTCCTACATTTATAATGCCTTAATATTCTAAATTAAGCTAATTGATCTTGAAAAAATAGGTTCATATTAATACCATTTTGGGTGGTTCCCGCTTGAATACGTCTAATCGATGCTAACTTTCCGATAATCCTTTATCAGTCAGCATCTAACTTTTCCCTGGAATCATCAAGACTAGGCAATAATTTAAGGATCCTTATGCCCAAGTCGGCAATATTGTATAATTTAGCGTCACTCAGTTCCTCATGATAACTTTGCGCCAAACGATTGCGAATAGACCAAAATTGGCGAAAAATTGGATTTACTTCTGTAGGTATGAAACCACTTGTCGTAAGCTCATTTAAAATTGTGATCAATGATGTTTTACTGACATTCAGGATTCCAGCCTTTTTTGCTAATCTCCTTAACTTTGATTCAATTTCCATTGAAATAATCATTAAAATCCCCCGTGGATCAGACGAGGCTCTCGCAATGCGCTTCATGATTTCTTCTGAGATTTCCGCATGATTTGCCGTATGCGCCTCAACTTCTAACGTTTTTTTGGCAAGTTTAGATACCTGTTCACTAAGTTCGATTTCAAATTCGCCCTTTTTAAATCTCTTGAGTCTCGAAAAAACCTCTTTTAGTTCTGGAAAAAGTAAAATAAGAACTGCCGCGATGAGCAATTTCAACGAAACCTCATCAAAATTAACTTCCGGCCAAATGATCCGAACAGTTATCGCCATCAAGCATAGTCCGACAGCAAAATAATTCATCACGTCTACCTTTCCTTTATTCTGTATAAATCAGTTACTGATCTATACTTATTCAACGAGAACAAGAGAGTTCATCGTTCCAACAGAAAAAAGCCCTGAATCGCTGTATAAACGATTGGGCCTATCTACTGCAAAAGTCAGACGCGCGCGTCACTAGAAGTCATGAGCCCATGAATTCCAGCGCAACTAGATGATTATGCTTGCTGTAATTGTTTCATCTTCGCATCGATCTCTTCTTCCGATTCAAAGGAGAGGATGCGCCACTGAACAGGACCAGTTACCTGAAGTGTGTCATCACTCTGTTCCCCGATCCCCCACTGAGCAGCATCATTCAATACCCAAAAAACATAAGGAGGATGGGATGCATTTGTATCTCCAATCCCAACTTGATCTTCCGCGATATTCCAGCTTCCAGGCGGGTATTTAAAAAGCATCGTTGGTTTCTTCCCAAAGTCGTCACGCAGAAGAATCCATGTATCGTTCGTTTCAGCAAAAGTTCTTAGCTTAGTGATATGTTGTTTACTTGCCATGTCCTTCCTCCTACTATTCGTGTCAATATTTTCAAACTTACTGCATTCATTGTACCTTAACTTGTACCGTTCGTAAAATAGTTATACAAGAGGAATCAAACGACCCTTCATGTTTATTGATCATCTTTTTCATCATAAAGTGATTCAATGTCCATGTTAAAAACAGAACGATGATATTCTTTCAGAGTTTGAAAATAACGATCACTAATAAAACCTTTTCCTCCGCGCACGATTTCACGCACATATTCAATGGGAGGCTCAATATCCCTTTTTTTATCAACAACCAAAAAGGTAAGGACCCCCGTCGTTTTTTCCCCATTTATTCGGGCTGTTATAAATGCGGGACGATAAGCTTCAGCCTTAACCCCCTCACGATGATACAGGTAGCGTAAAGCCTCTAACTTTATACGATAGACTTTCCCCTCAACCCAACCAGAGCCCTCTACCATGTCGGCGCGACCTTTTCCATCACGGGAAAGACGAGTGTAGCGAAATGAGTATCCGCGGGCTATACCGCGTCCAACTACATCTTGAAACAAATGTTCTTTGCCAGCCGCTCGAATTCGTTCATCATCCATACATGAGCCGTATGCAAAATACAGCCACTCTGATTTCGTCGCTAACTGTCGATGGCATTTCCAGTCCCCATGTTGAATAATTGGATAAGAGTCTTTGTTTGAATTGGGATAAACATATACCCACGCTTCTAAGGAACTTCGGTCGCCATGGATCGTCTGACGAATCCGTTCAAAGTGATTTTGTTTTCCCTGACCATGAAATCCTTCTAATTGATCAAGCGTTTGTAGTTGTTGCTCGTTAATCAAATAAAGTTCTCCATAAATTCGTCCACGACGGTTTGGGATTAACGCGGGAAATGGACCTACATCCAATAACGTTCCCTGTGTCCAACACTGCTCTACTATTCTTTGAGCATGATGCAACAGATGATGATTGGGTTCGCCAGTTCGTAATGTTCCATACACAAATACATAATGCTTCTTACTCATTGTAACCTCCTGACTTTACTCGAGTTCATTGTCCATACAATAAACTATGCAAAATAATCATTGTCGAACCTGGAACCTTCCTTTTCCGCTATAAAGATGGTACATTTAGACTCATTCACTTCGATTACAAACGAGGAGGAGGAGTAAAATGGGAGAACAAATTCGAATTGGCATCATCGGATACGGAAATTTAGGAAGAGGCGTGGAATCAGCAATTAAACAAAATGAGGATATGAGTCTGGTTGCCGTGTTTTCAAGAAGGGACCCAGCTAGTGTGGATGTGGATGATCCACAAGTAAAAGTGGCCTCAGTTGATGATATTGAACAGTATACGGATGCTATCGATGTCATGATTTTATGCGGCGGTTCCGCTACGGACTTGCCTGAGCAAGGTCCAACTTACGCAAAACTTTTTAACACAATCGACAGTTTTGATAACCACGGAAAAATCCCGGAGTACTTTGAATCTGTTGATAAATCTGCAAAACCGAATCAAAAGACGAGTATCATTGCAGTCGGTTGGGACCCAGGGTTGTTTTCGCTCAATCGGTTAATGGGAGAAGCCGTTTTACCGAAAGGAACAACGTATACGTTCTGGGGTAAAGGTTTAAGTCAGGGACATTCTGACGCAGTTCGAAGAGTCGCTGGGGTCAAAGGCGGAGTTCAATATACCCTTCCGTCTGAGGAAGCAATTCAGCGGGTTAGGGATGGCGAGGACCCGGACCTTTCTACCCGAGACCGACATAAAAGAGAATGCTATGTAGTCGCGGAAGCTGGAGCTGATTTGGCTAAAATCGAACAAGACATAAAGACCATGCCTAATTACTTTGCCGATTACGACACAACCGTTCATTTTATCACAGAGGAACAATTGAAAAAGGAACATGCCGCAATGCCTCATGGCGGATTTGTGATTCGAAGCGGAAAGACAGGGAAAAGCAACAATAATCAAATCGTCGAATTCTCGCTTAAATTAGGAAGTAACCCCGAGTTTACCTCCAGTGCGCTTGTCGCCTATGCCCGCGCGGCATATCGCATGAGCCAAGAGGGATTATACGGAGCGAAGACGATTTACGATGTCGCGCCTGGATACGTATCTCCGAAAACGGCGGCTGAATTACGCAAAGAGCTACTCTAAATACAAGCTATGAAAAAGGCTGAACCTTGATTCAGCCTTTTTTTAATCTGAAGTCAATCGTAAGCTTAATAATCTTTTTAGCATTAGTCCAAAACCGACACCGATAAAAATAAATATAATGGGTAGCCAAATCGGGCCAATCAGAGCCCCAAAAAGCTTAAATTGTTTTGAATATATAACGCCAATTGTACCGAAATAAGCAGCGAATACGAAGGCCATGTAAGAGTAAGGCTCACCCCCTCCTCCCGCATCCCGATAAGCATCCCACATTCCAAACAGATAAACACAAGGATAAAACATAAGCCACTGATAATTGGCCTGATCAATCGCTAACTGGATCTCGCCCAGAAAACTAGAGACAATTGCAGTGTTTAGATTCGAATTTACATTGATACTAAATTCCAACAGAAGCAGGACAACTCCCTTTAAAAATCTTCCATTTAAAAATTGACCGAATCCAGGAAACGCAATACTCCAAAACAGTGCCTCAACTGGTTTATATTTATACACCCTAACTCGCACCAACCAGGGCTTTGCATTTGAACCATCTAGCCCCCTTCCCTACTTGATCCATTCCTTTATTTCGGGAACGAAAAATCCCGACCATAAAACAACACTTCAAGCTTTTATGAGAAAGAAATACACGATCGGTTCCCTCCAACACTTGACTGGAGCCATTATAATCAAAGCCCTTATTTCGCATCCAAACGACCTCCATTACATTGATGAATGCTTTTATTATTTGCATAATTAAATAAGTATATCCCAGCCAGGAAAAGAGTCCAGCCAAATAAACCGCAAAAAGCCCTGATCAATAAATGATCAGGGCTTTTTATCGTGGCTGATTCCAATCGTTAAGATCCAGCTTACATCCATTATCTGACTTACAATCAAGCAGGTATTAAGCCACGCGAGCGCTAATTAATTCAACTACTTGGCCTACAGTTTTAAGGTTAGCAGCTTCTGCATCTGAGATTTTTAGATCAAACGCGTTTTCAAGTTCAGATACAATGCTTACGATATCTACAGAATCGACTCCTAAATCGTCTTTAATCGTTGATTCTGGTTTAATGCTATCCCCTTCGATGGCTAAAAAATCGGCAAATAGATCCTTCACTTTAGACAAAATATCAGACATGTTCATTTCCTCCACTTGTTATAGAATAATTTAATATATTTATATATAATAATATATTAAATGAAATAATCAATATATTTTCAATTATTTATTTTTTTATTTTACTTCCATCTTATAACTGTTCAGTTCTGCGCTACGTTGACATCTGACATTTGTCCGCTCCATCCATCGCGCTAATAGGCTCCTAACGACACATTACGCTTGTTGCGGCGCGCTTATCCCCCATTGATCGACACGACGGTGTTGGCGCGTTAGAGATACGCTTATGTTGACCAGTCAACCTACTCGTATACAAGACCATTAGAACGTCTTCAAACCCGACCGATTCTGCGTGAAAAGGTTCAGCCAAATTTTCACTTAACTACCTTAAATTTTAATGTCTTATCTACCCAAGGTCTAGCTTTAATTATTGCCATATTCTTCGTCATAACTCGAAAAGCGATAGCTGCTGAGTGTAGAGGTTGCGCTACACGGCCAACCCGAGCCTAAATGTCGCTATTGAGTCAAGCAGCTGTCGGGCGCAAAGCAACCACTATAAACTAAATTCATTTGCTCATTTTATAACTCGTATATACGATAAAAGCGTTGGGTATCGCACTCAGGGCACTCTGTTACGTAACAGTCCGCCTGTTCAATCAACGTGTTTCCACATCTTGAACAACAACGGTCAGGCAAAGCTCTAAAGAACTCGCTCAATTTTAACATCTTTACGCCACTCCTTTTTGAGATTAAATTTCTATTTGATTTTAGTGTAATATAACAGACTGTTTTAGTAAAATGCTGTTACAGTGAAAAACCACCCCCTATTCTCCCCTTTTCACTTGAACGCTCTCTCACACGCTGTATCAATACACTTTCTTATTTTTCAGGTTGTTATTTAACAGTAAATAGATGTATAGTCACCCAACAAATCCCATAAAATGAAAAAATGAAACTTTTCCTTGTTTAATTCGTCTTATATAGTAAGCAGAGGAGGTATTTTATATGAAAATCTTTTTTAAACCACTTATGATTGGCCTACTCGTTATTGCGCTCGGAGTCGGTTGCAGTCCAACACAGGATGAGGATCAACTGCCAGAAGAACCTAACGAACAAATAGACCCGCAAACAGATGGAGCGCAAGAAGACGGCCAAGTGGAAGCTGACGATGAAACGAGGTCAGAAGAAACAGTAGATGAATCTGAGCCCACGCCTAAAATTACTGCTGAAAACGAAGCATTTCGAATTTACAAACCAGATTCCGATACAGTGATTGAAAATAGACTCATTATTAAAGGAGAGGCGCGTGTTTTTGAAGGAACTGTTCAATACTATTTAGAGGACGGTCATAACATTTTAGCGGAGGGTTTCACCCAGGCGTCAGCGGGAGGTCCAGAGTGGGGTGAATTTGAAGTTGATGTCGAGATTGAACAAGCAACAAGTCCGAATGGAATGTTGATCTTGTTTGAAGAAAGCGCCAAAGATAGTTCCCAGCTTCATAAGTTAGTTATCCCTGTTAAATTCATGATGCCATAACTTCTTACATAAGGAGCTCCGCCTTCGGAGCTCTTTTACATTTATTTACGTTTTAAATCCGTTATACTTAGAATAGTAAGGTAGCGCTTGGAAGGAATTTGTAGTATAGTCATCTGATAAATCATGGTTGTCGTTCAACCGTCAAGGAGCAAATGAAATGAAAAACACTTGCCTTTATGAAACTGAGGTTTGTCCTAACTGTAATGAACAGAAGTGGGAATGGTTAATTTGGTGCGCCAATTGTGGAAACATTGTTTGTTCTACGTGTGTTCATGATAACCATCACGCGAACGGGACCCCATTTGATATCCCTGGACGCGGGAAACGCTATTATGCTGAATAATCGATAATAACTGCGCAAGCCCCTCTCCAACCCAAAGTCCTTTAAAAATCAATGAATCTTAAAAGTATGAGGCTCACCCTCATACTTTTTCTTTAGAAAACCGAAACGTTCAGGTTCCCTTTGTTATTCAATAAAATTTCAGCTTTAAATACTTGTCTTTTTAATTCAATCGAGCTATAATCTTAATTGTTAGCTTGTGAGTCCTTCGTGATAATGGCCCGTTGGAGAAGTGGCTTAACTCACATGCCTTTCACGCATGCATTCAGGGGTTCGAATCCCCTACGGGTCACCATTATGGACGATTAGCTCAGCTGGTTAGAGCGCTACGTTGACATCGTAGAGGTCGGCGGTTCGAATCCGTTATCGTCCACCATTATATGGCCGGCTTAGCTCAATTGGTAGAGCACCTGACTTGTAATCAGGGGGTTGAGGGTTCAAGTCCTTTAGCCGGCACCATCTAAATAACCCACAAAGCATTCGTTAGCGAATGCTTTTTTTCGTCTTTAAACAAAAAACTCGCCATCCCGAAATCTGCTAGGCGATCGACCTCTTTTACCGCTTTTTTCTTCTGCTCTAGGGCAAACGCTCATTCGAATAAACCACTCACTGCATACAAATAGAATAGATGGACTGATATAACGGAAAGGGAGGGATGAACGATTCCTAAATTTACTGTTGTCATCCCAACTTATAATCGGGAAAAGTATATAAAGAAAGCGATTCGAAGTGTATTAAAACAGACTTATAAAGATTTCGAATGTATCGTTGTAGACGATGCTTCCACCGACAATACTCCAAAGATAGTAAAGTCTTTTGGGAATCGAGTCAAGTATGTCCGTCACAAGAAAAATCTTGGAGGTTCAGCAGCTAGAAATACCGGTATCGCTAAAGCAAAAGGGAAATATATTGCCTTTTTAGATTCTGACGATAAATTTCTCCCCAATAAACTTAAAGTTGTTAAAAAGTTTATTAAAAAACACCCCAAAGCAAAGTTCATCTATAGTTGGTATTATCATTCCAACAGCAGAGGGCAAATTACACGCCTGCGAAAAGCTAATAAAGCAAGAAGTTTAAATGAATTGAGATACTTGTTGTTAAGAAGAAAATTTACGATTCGCACTTCGACTGTTGTAGTTAGACGTAATGCTTTTAAAAAATGCGGCAAATTTAGCGAACAGTATCGTCATACACACGATTGGGATATGTGGCTCAAACTCCTCACCCGTTATTATGGTCATTGTATCCCAAAACCCCTCAGCGTATATCGGCAGCACCCTGGGATGATGACCAAACAGAAGAGGAAAGTTTCCTACCAAACAAAAATACGTAAAAAGGCCTTAAAAAAGTATGGCTGGACCCATAAGACGTTAGCCCGTCTAGATAAGGTATTTAAGTAAGGCCAATCTAGACATTGCTAAATGAATTCGGAGGCGATGCTTCAATATGGCTAAACTACTAAAAAAGAGAAAGTTTTTATCTCATAAAAAAGTGTTGTCATTAATTAAGAGGAGAATGAGGACAAAAAGGCCTTTGTCCCTCGTACGCGTTGGTGATGGAGAAAATATTGTACTCGCTCAACAAGGAGTTTGGCCGATTCGCAAAGTATTGCGCACAAAATGGGCTAAAAAATCGCGGAGATCAAACAAAAAAGGGGTCAGTTTACCAAATATGCGTTTGCGCAACCAGATGATCCGCGCGCTGCGCAGAGCGTCCATCGTCGGAATTCCACATCGTAAGGAAAGGCAAATTAAAGCCAAACGGATTTTTTTACGACCCCTGACAGAAAAAAACTTTAGAAAGTACAAAATAAAACCTAGACACGTTTGTCACACGTTTATTAATCGCCATCTACCGGAAAAGAAAGAATTCTGGGATATGCTTAAAGGCAAAAGAGTCATTCTCATCTCAAAATGGGCCAAACAATTTAGACGCTATGTGAAGAATAATTACCCGAAACATCGGATACGAATTATACCGATAAGTTTTTCAAACTATAATCAAATAAACCGAATATTAAAAAGGGTAAAACCGATCAAAGCGGATATTGTTTTAGTTTCAACAGGGGTCAACGCCTTAGTGCTTGTAGATCAACTCGCTCGAACCCAACGGCGGGTTGCAATTGATTTCGGAAAAGCTCCGATGCTTATTTTAAAAAGAGATAAGCGGGTCCGCCCGTGGAAACCTAGGAAGTAAATTAATCTCGTCCATTTGAACGGTCTCGATACTTCACAGCGACAATCGCAAATAAACCAATAATAATGACGCATACTACAGTGACAAGTATCCCTACTAGCATAAAAGCAGACAATTCAATTTTTCCTCCCCCCACTAGTACTATCAATAAATAGTTTACAACAAAAACGCTCTTGTTCCTAGACAGAGCGTTTTTTTAATGCTTTGAACGCGGCATAAAAGGGAAACCTGGAAGCTAGGTGAAGAAAATTACTATTTAAATGGCCGCTACCCTCGAACAATTTAGGTGAAAAGCAAGAATTTGTTATATTTTCATTGCTTCTCCTTCATCGCCTTAGTAAAATCACATTATAGCAACTCAAATTGACAGGAGGACTTTTGGCTCGATGAAAACTTGGTTAATAGTCACATTGATCGTTTTACTTGTTGTAGGAATTGTTTATTTTTTCTTGTACCGAAGGATGAAAGGACAAGCAGATCAATTTAACAAAATGTACAGCGCTCATAAAGATGTCAGAGACATTTTTGTCTTAAATAAAAAGATAGTGAAACAACCCGTGCGCCCCGGTCTTAAATTTCCTAAAGTAAAGACATATCAAGTAGTTGGACGGGTCACCATCTCGCAATCCCAGAAAGGGGCAAACTTTAGCTCAACGCAAAACTTTACCTTCATGATTGAAAAAAAGGAATATGAGAAAATTGACATCAACCGCCGATATCGGGTGGAAGTAGCAGGCAACTACATCGGGAAAGTGTTAAAGAGTAGAAAATAATTTAAGTTAAAAAGAAAGAAGCTGATCCATTCATGCAATGGGATCAGCTTTTTTTTAATCAACCTGGTAACTTTCGTGTTCAGCAGCCTTTTTTATGTTATTTACAGGTTTCGTCCAATCGAATAAACATCGTTTGAATAAATTGTTAATAGCTATCTTGAAAGGGGGACGAGTTTGTGGGCTGCTTGAGAAGAAAAACGAGATCTTCCATTAGGCGCAACAGTTTCCTGATTGTCCTAGTCCTGTATGTTCTGTTGGTTGTTGTTTCACTTGTGCTTGAAAATTAGTAAAGGAGGAATGCTCCATGGGCCGATACAGAGGCGGAGGCAGTTGGTGGTGGATTCTCATCATCGTTTTCATCGCATTTGCGTGTTTTTGGGATGATTAATTAATATAGTAGTAGCAACGCGGCTGTCAAATTTGACAGCCTGTTCATTATTATAATGGAAAGTGAATGAGTAAGTATTTATTACGTCCTTGAGCGGATTGTTGTGTTTGCCGCTGAAGACTTTTTTCCAAAACGGAATAACTTCTGCCTTGTTCAGTAATTGAAAAGCCGTAATTTGCATACTGAGCGATCATTTGTTGATCATGTCTCGCAGCATAGGTAACAATCGAATGTTTATTACGCTTCAGAGCCTCCCGCTCCAATCGTTGCATCACCTTTTTCTCAAAATCTTGCGATTCTTGGCGCTTATTATCCAAAACAAACAGATCCAAAAATAAGAAGCGTTTTTCAAAACGAACAGAGACAAATCCAATCGCTACTTTCCTGCTTTCAATCTTATAGTTTTGATTTCGTTTCAATCTTTCTTCTAGATTGAATTCAGAAAATTGACGGTGAAGTAAGCCCATTTTATTTTCAAAAGAGCTTCTTATATAGTGGAGATTGTCTGTATGTCTAAAAATAATGGACATTACCCAAGCTCCTTTCCAAGTTGCCCCTCCTCTTACCATATGGTGATTTACCTATCTTGGTCCTAGACGCCTGTTCAATTAGTGGCATTTGGGCCTTTGATTTAAATACTTAACAACCAAGTAGCGATTGAAAAATAAATGACAACTCCCATCATATCCACCAAAGATGTGATCAGCGGCGCGCTTGCGGTCGCAGGGTCCCATTTAAAACGACTAAAGATAAACGGCAAGCTCATGCCAATTAAGCTGCCAATGATCACGACCGTAAGCATCGACAGAGCGACAACAAACGCGATTTCAATACCCCCGCGATACAAACCAATGAGTGAGACAGCCAACCCCATCGAAGCCCCGAGTAACGTAGCGACTGTTATTTCCCTTACAAACAATTGAGCCCAGTCCCGTATCCGAATTTCCCCCGTAGCGAGAGCTCGAATCATTAGCGTGGCGGACTGGGAACCTGCGTTCCCTCCGCTATCAATTAACAGCGGTAAAAAAAAGACAAGCGCGATGTGCGCGGAGATCGTATCTTCAAAAAATGCAATGCCAGCCCCTGAAAAAATATTGAAAAACACAAGTAAGACTAACCAACTAATCCGCTTACGATAGAGGAAGAATATCCCTGCTTCCTTTAAGCTTTTACCCAGCTTAGAAACGGTCGCCATTTTGTGGAAGTCCTCTGTTGTTTCTTCTTCATCTACATCAATCGCATCATCGACCGTCACAACACCAACCAACTTTCCTTGCGATGTTACAGGCAGCGCGATAAAATCATACCTCTTAATTAAAGTTGTGACTTCTTTTTGATCCGTATTCACATCAACAGCAACGACACGGCCACTCATAATTTCCACAATTCGTTGCTCTAGGTCCGCTACGATCAAATCTCGCAGGGAAACAACCCCAACTAAATCGTCTAGTTGATTGACTACATACAAATAATAGATCGTTTCAGCATCGACAACTTCTCTTCTCAATTGCTCAAATACGGTTGCAACTGTGTCCGTTTCCTTAATGTTGATAAACTCCGTCGTCATGACAGATCCGGCTGTTTGTTCAGGATATTTTAAAAGGCACTTTACTTCTGCCGCATTTTGCTGGTTCATTTTCTTCAAATACAATTCTTGCGTTTCTTTTGGTAATTCCCCTAAAAAATCAGCAATATCATCTAAATACATATTGTTTATGACTTCAACAGCATAACTTACATGTAGTTCCGAAAAAATCTCAATTTGTTGCCAAGACTCAAGTCCTTGGAAAATTTCCGCAAACTCCTTTGGTGAGAGATAATGATAAACTTGGTCCCGCTGTTCTTTTGAAAATGTCGTAAGCAGTTCCACCTGATCCATCGGGTGCAGCTCGAGAAAACGCGCCCGAAATTTCCTCACCTTTCGATCTTGCAACAATTGAACAATCTGACGATTAGAATTCATTCGGATTCCCTCCGATCACGAATCCACTGTCTCCTTTGAATGACTCGGATATAATGGATTCGATCCCATTTTTGCGATAATCATTGAAGTGTTTAAGAGCCGATACGATAAACAACGACTACTGTCCATTCCCATCCCCCCTCATTCATTTAAAAAAATAAACAGTACCTAGTTTAAGGTATGCGCAGACCGCCCACTTGGCTAGAATAAAAAACAACCTTCATTCAAACGAACGAAGGTTGTCATAACTTCCTCTCATGATACCATATATTATAGGACGCAGAAGTGAGCCTATCGTGAACTTATTTCAACATATCGCGATATATTCAGTAGCACGCCGACACTTGCTAATAACAAAGTAAGTGAAGAACCGCCATAACTTAGAAAGGGCAATGTAATACCTGTGATCGGAAGAGATCCTGTCACAATTCCTACATTAAATATCACCTGAATCCCAATCATACTAACGATCCCTGCCGCAAGAAAACTTCCAAATGAATCTTTGGCCGTAATCGCAACCCGATAGCCCCTCCAAAAAAACAGCAAAAATAACAATAAAATAAACATCCCGCCGACAAAGCCTAGTTCCTCAGCCAAAATAGCAAAAATAAAATCATTATACGGCTCTGGCAAGTAATAAAACTTTTGTCTACTCATCCCTAAACCAAGCCCAGTTACCCTACCCGAACCTATCGCGTAGAGTGATTGCACAAGCTGAAAGCCAGAGTCAAACGGGTCTTGCCATGGATCAAGGAAGGAGGTGACCCTTTTCAACCGATACGGCGCGGCTAACGTCAGGATGACGATGCCCGCGCTCCCAATTAGCATCAATCCCGCTAGGTGACGGATGCGGCAGCCAGCAATAAAAATCATAAGTAGAGCAGTCCCTAACAAAACAATGGCCATCCCAAGGTCAGGTTGCAACATGATCAAAAACAACGCGATCCCAACTGCAAATAGTGGCGGGAACAAACCTTTGCGCAATGAATCAAATTGGTCCCGACGCTCAGGTAACCATTTTGCCAACAGGAAGATCAAACTTAATTTTGCAAACTCGGATGGTTGAATGCCAAGACCGTGGATTCCAAGCCACCTCTTGGCTCCTTTAACATCCTCCCCGACCACTAATACGAGCGCAAGTAAGATGCAAGCGATCACAAAACTTGTTTTCGCCCACCTTTTCCAAAATGAATAATGGATATGAATATTAACAAACATAAGGATAACCCCAAGAATACCAAACAAGAGCTGTCTCTTAACAAAGAAAAAGGAATCTCCTTTTGTTGCCGCAATGGCGCTGCTAGAACTGTAAACCATCACCATTCCTACCGCAAGAAGAATTAAGACAGTTAAAATCATTAAAAAATCTGGGGTTCGCTTTAACTTTTGCACCTGCGCTCACATCCCTTGATCTTGAAGTAAAGTAGATTTCATTATCATTATCAACGGTAGAGCGCTGATTTAACCACGTTAATGGAAAACAATCCAATTGATTATTTAACTATTTAATTCGTTATGCGTTATAATGACAGTTGAGTTTTTACTTCTATTACAAGATTGGGTGACAAAATGAACGGAATCATGAGTAGTGAATTTATAAAAAAAGTTAAAAAAATAGACTTCGTAATCCTTGGAGTATTACTGGGTCTTCACCTGATTAGTACGCTTGCAGTTTACAGCGCCACTTCGAGCACCACGCTCGAGGGGCTTTATAAAAATAACCTGATTTATTTCGTCGCCTTTTTCTTGCTTATGATTTTCATGTCGCTACTTGATTATCGGCCATTAGTTGAACGATTCTCCCCTATTATGTACGGGTTTGGAATCTTGTTACTCATCCTTCTACTTTTGACGGGCAAGAAAGTGAACGGTTCAATCAGGTGGATTCATATCGGCTCGTTTGAATTTCAACCTTCAGAACTAGTTAAAGTTTTTCTTATCTTTTATTTAGCTAAGTGGCTCAGTCGACGCGAAGGGGAGTCATTAAGGTTTATACGTGATGTCATTCCAGCCTGCATAATCAGCTTATTTCCCGCAGCCCTTGTCTATAAGCAACCGGATATGGGAACGGCGATTATTCTCGTCGGTATTTGTTTGGGTATGTTATGGATCGCAAATATTCCCGCCAAACAGTTTGTCATAGGAATTTCTTTAATCGTTTTTGCAATTGTTCAAACAACTGTTTTATATTTTACAAAATTTGAACTATTATCTACATTACTTAAACCGCACCAACTAGGACGAATCCAGACCTTTTTAGATCCCGTCAATTCTCCAGACGGAGGTTGGCATGTTGTTAATTCAATGACGGCGATCGGGTCAGGCCAATTAGTAGGTAAAGGTTATATTAACGGACACTATGTTCATGAAGGTTTTATCCCTTACGTTTACTCCGACTCTATCTTTGTTGTGATCGGAGAAGAATTTGGTTTTTTAGGGTCCAGCGTGTTACTCTTGTTGTACATTGTGCTCATCTACAGATTAGTTGAAATCGCCATGAAGTGTACCGATATTAAAGGCGCGTATATTATCGTTGGTGTTATTTCGATGATCTTTGCCCAAGTGTTTGAAAACATTGCGATGCACATCGGTATGATGCCGCTGACAGGAATTTCTTTACCTTTTGTAAGTTACGGAGGTAGCTCTCTGTTGATCAATATGGCGCTCATTGGCGTAGCGCAAAGCGTAAAAATACATCAGAATCGTTTTGGATTTATCGATTAAGGTATCCGCGTCGTTTCTATCGGAGGATTTTTTATGAACTACGAACTTTTTTATTTAATTAATCAATTAGCGAATCAAAATTCAATTTTGGACACTTTTATGATCTATGTAACAAACGGGGCTATTTTTATTTATGGGATAACCTTAGTGTTGTTGTGGTTTATTAACAAGCACTATCGAAAGGTTGTTATTTACGCGGGCTTCATAAGTTTTCTAACTTTGCTTATTAACTTTATTATTCGAAAAGTATATGTCCATCCTAGGCCTTTCGTAAATCACGAGGTTCAATTGTTAATTGATCACGCTGCTAACAACTCGTTTCCAAGCAATCATACTTCTGGGGCATTCGCCTTGTCGATCGCTGTCTTCCTATTCCATCGGAAGCTAGGCTCCTTTTTATTATTGCTAGCTGTATTTACAGGATTTTCAAGAATCTTTGTCGGTCATCACTATCCATTCGACATCCTTGCAAGTATTCTGATTGCCTCTACAGTTGGGGCACTTGTCTATATGAGCAGAACATTTTTAGATCGCTTTGTTCAGGCTTTGTTAAACCTTTATGATCGGTTACCGATTTTAGGCGATATCCCTACAATCCAATCAACCTCATCCACAAAAAAACAGGTAGATAGTCCGTAGACCTTCTACCTGTTTTTTATTAGGACTTAATCATTTCTTTCACCTTGTCCTCATTTTCTTCAATCCACTTTTTTGCCACTTCTTCCGCTGTCATTCCTTGATCCAGTTCCACGATCATCTTCTCAATATCTTCTACTGGAATCTCCCACTTACTTAAGAAGTCAAATACATCAGGCGCTTTTTCCGCTAAACCATTGTGGGTGATGACGTGAACCTGAGAAGCCTTAAAGAATTCCTTTGGATCTTCAATCACTTTCAGGTCAAAGTCAACAAACATTGGGTGCGGACGCCAGCCCAAGAAAATAACAGGCTTCTCCGCTTGAATTAACTTTTTCGCTTGCGCTAACATTCCTGACTCGGATGAACCGACATATTCGAGGTCCAAGCCATAGGCTTCGATTATTTCACGGGAAGTATCGCTCATCGGCGCGCCTTCTTCGATCCCATATACGGTTCCCCCGAATAGGTCTTCTTTGCCTATTAAGTCTTCAACGGAATTAACATCCTCCACATAAGTCGGAACCACCCAACCTAACTCTCCATCAGGATAGCTGACAGCCGTATCTACAATTTTATCAGCGTACTTCTCCATGAAGTTCTTATGCATATCTGGAAGCCAGGCATCCATAAATACATCTGCGTCTCCTGTAGAAAGCCCTGTGAACACAACGCCCACATCTGCCGCTTTAATCCCCACTTCATAACCCATATCTTCTATGATTTGCTTTGCTATATAAGTCGGAGGGATTGTGCTTGTCCACGGCGTTTCGCCAATTGTTATGGTCACGTTCTTGTTTGACTCCCCTTCGGAGGGAGCAGTTCCTTCATCAACATCTGCTCCGCCTCCTCCACAGCCTGCCAAAACAAGCCCTGCAACAGCGAACGCGCCAAATCCTCTCATAATCAATCTTTTCAAAATAAAAGACACTCCCTTACGGTATATTGCTGTTTTATTGTCCGATCATTTCTTTCACTTTATCTTCATTTTCCTCAATCCATTTTTTCGCCACTTCTTCTTTAGTTGCTCCTTCATCCATTTCAGAAATCATTCGCTCAATGTCATCCACTGGAATACTCCATTTGCTCAAGAACGCATACGCTTCAGGCGCTTTTTCCGCAAACCCTTTATGTGTGACGACGTTTACGTCTGAAGTCTTAAAAAATCCCTTTGGATCATCCAAAATCTTTAGATCGAGATCAATAAACATCGTGTGTGGACGCCAACCCACAAACAGAATTGGCTCCTCTGTTCGAATGGATTTCTTAGCTTGAGCTAACATCGCAGATTCAGACGAGACCGCGTAATCTAAATCTAAATCGTATCCTTCAATCACTTCGCGAGACGTTTCAGTAATACCCGCGCCTTCGTCAATCCCAATAATTTGATTTCCAAAGAGGTCCTCTTTGCCGATTAGATCTTCAACTGAATTGATATCTTCCAAATACGTTGGAACGACCAAACCAAGTTCCCCATCTGGATAACTTAAAGATGTGATATCAATTTTGTCTCCATACTTGTCCATATACTCTTTATGGGTATCCGGTAGCCAAGCATCCATAAAAACGTCAATATCTCCGTTAGATAACCCTGTGTAAACAACCCCTGCCTCAGCTGCTTGTACCTTTACTTCATAACCCATATCCTCTAAAATTTGTTTAGCGATATATGTCGGCGGCACCGTGCTCGTCCATGGTGTTTCGCCGATTGTAATCGTTGCGTCATCCGTTCCTGCCCCTCCGCAACCCGCTAAAACTAACCCCGCTATGGCCAAAACGCCGATTCCTTTTTTGAAAAGTTTTTTCATCTGTCAAAAACAACTCCTTATTTAGATATCTATAAGTAACAGCATGAATGCTATTATTTATTAACTAACCTTCTTGCCAATCCCCTCGGTGACACGGTCTAAGATGATGGCTAGCACAACAATCCCAAGCCCGCCGACCAGACCAACACCTACATTCACACGGGTAATACCTGACATGACAATCGACCCTAAACCAGGGGCTCCAATCATCGAAGCGATAACCGCCATTGATAAAGCAAGCATAATCGTTTGGTTAATACCCGCTAATATCGTTGGTAAAGCCATCGGCAACTGCACTTTTATCAACATCTGTCCCGATGTTGAACCGAACGCGCGCGCAGCTTCAACAACATCTTCCGGAACCTGCCTAATACCAAGGTTTGTTAAACGAACGGCTGGTGGTGTCGCAAAAACAAATGTAGCGATGACAGCGGGAACTCCGCCAATCCCAAATAGAAGAATAGTTGGAATGAGATATACGAAGCTAGGCAAAGTCTGCATAAAGTCGAGTATCGGTCGAACGATTCGATCAACACGATTATTCTTTGCGCACCATATGCCTACAGGGACACCCACAATAATGGAGAAGAGTGTGGCTGTTAGGACAATAGCTAAAGTTTGCATTGCTGCATCCCATACCCCGACAGACCCAATAAAGAACATTCCTATAATACTAAAGAGCGCCATTCCTTTTCCAGCTGTCCGCCAAGCGATTAATACAATCATCAACGCAATTAGTTCTGGCGGAAGCCACAATAGAAACGATTCGAAGTTGTCTAAAAATAGAGAGATAGAGTCTCCAATTTTGTCGAAGAACGGATAGAAGCGTGGAATAAACCATTCTTCGAATGAATTGGTCCATTGCTCAAGCGGAATCTGAAAATAATTCACGCTCCAATCACCTCCACGTTATTCTTTTTTCCAGTTGCTTCTTCCTTTCCTAAAGCGAGTCCGCTTAAAATCGATACACGCGAAACAATTCCTTGGAATTTTTCACTGGAAACAACGGCGATTGGATATTTTGTTTCGGCTGAAGCGTAGATCAATTCATGCAGCGGTGTATCTGGCGATGTTACATGGTAGTCCTGAGTCAACATTTCCTCGACCCAATAATCACCCTTAATTGCCTCTAGCGCCGCGTCAATCGTCAATAAGCCTTTTAATTTTTTATCTTTATCTACAACGAAGATACTTGAAATCCCGTTTTCCTCCATCATCCGAATCGCCACACGCGGACCATCCCGCCAAGCGGTAACAACATCAGGTTGTTTTAAGACGTGTGACGCAAGCAAAACTTTTGATCGATCGACATCCTGCACGAATGTAGAAACGTAATCATTCGCAGGGTCTGTCAAGATTTCTTCTGGCGTTCCGATTTGTACAATGACGCCGTCCTTCATGATCGCAATTCGATCCCCGATTTTCAACGCTTCGTCCAAATCATGTGTAATGAATAAAATTGTTTTCTTTAATTTACTCTGCAATTGAACCAGCTCATCTTGCATTTCCTTTCGAATCAAAGGATCCAAAGCGCTGAATGCCTCATCCATTAGCAAGATATCAGAGCCTGTCGCTAAAGCCCGAGCCAATCCAACACGCTGTTGCATTCCACCGCTTAATTCGGATGGTTTTGAATTTTCATATCCCTTTAAACCTACGACTTCAATTGACTCTCGCGCGCGTTGCTCTCTTTCAGTCTTTGGCGTATCTTGAATTTCTAAACCGTACTCTACATTTTTCAAAATTGTGCGATTAGGGAATAAAGCAAAGTTTTGGAATACCATCCCTAACTTTTTTCTTCTTGTTAACATTAATTGTTTTCTATTCATTTTCGTAATATCATCGCCGTCGATTAAAATTTCACCCGCAGTCGGTTCGATTAGACGGTTAATCAGGCGAATCAACGTCGACTTTCCGCTTCCGGACAAGCCCATGATGACAAAAAACTCACCGTCTTTCACTTCGAATGAAGCGTTATTAACACCTACTGTCATCCCCGTGTCCGAAAATATCTCTTCTTTTCCTTCACCTTTTTTTAATCGCTCTAACCCATCTTGTGGTCTTCGTCCAAAAATCTTGATGAGATCCTTAACCACTATATTTCCCACGTGTTACACCTCCGCTAATGATCAAAATACTGAATTGTACTTTGAATCGTTTTATGTCCTGCCCACTCTTTAATTTGTTCAATAGGCGCATTCTGTTCTACTAATCTTCTACAAAAAGTATGTCTCAACATTTGACATGTAATTGGAAATTCTGTTTTTGCGCTGAATCCCTCGACAACAAATTGAATCGAACGTGGTTGCATATGCCCTGATCTTTCTGTCACAAATAAAAAGGGACTGTTTTGATGAAACAATTTAGAGGATTGTGAACGATGTTTCATCCATTCGAGGAGTTTCAATTGAAGATTTGATTGAATGGGGACTCTGCGCCTTTCTTCTCCATCCTCATAGATGACAAGATCGCCATAATCCATTGAATTAAACTCTAATAAAGATACTTCTTCAATTCGTAAACCCGCGTACATCATAATGTGAATCAACGCTTCATTGCGAGACTTCCTAAAAGGATTTCTCTCAACAGAAGCTACTTCTAACAGATGCCGCTCTTCTTCTTGACTTAACCAGCGAGGGCGATCCCTTCTATCTTCGTCTAAACGCAACCGTTTCGCCATCTGCTCCGTTAAAATTTCGTTTTCTATTGCCCATCTATGGAAGGATGTAATAATGGAAACCCATTTATTAATCGTTGCTGTCTTCATTCCTCTTCCGACCATTTCATCACGAAATGAAATGACATCCGCTTGACTCAGATGGGATAAATGTTTGTTCCTTACTTCCAACCAGTCTAAAAAATGCTTGACCTCCGCTAAATACATCTTAACTGTGCTCGGCTCTCTCTTATGACTTAAATACATTTTATAGTCCGCAAGCCATGCTTCATGTTCAGGCCAAAGAGGTTGCAAATATCATTCACCTACCTTCGGATCACCCGCAAAAGCTAACGAAATTCTATGATGAATTAAGTTCTACGATGAGTATAACAATGAGTGAGCGATCGACACAATTTGTATATATCCTGCTCAGTTCTTATAATTCTATCTATATATAGATTTTCAGCAAACTAAATGGTATATCCTTAGAATTCGACTGTATCTGCTCTTATTTCCTACCCTTTACTCCAATTCCATAATGGTGAAGCATAATTTGGACACAGATGAGTTTATAAAAATAAAAAGAGGTGCTCAATAGGTTTTTTAACATATAACCTATTGAAAACACCTCTTTTATAACTTAAAAATCAATCTTTTGTTCAATAAATGCTTTCAATTCATTGATCGGCATTCTTACCTGTTCCATCGTATCTCGATCACGAACAGTAACTTGTCCATCTTCTTGAGAATCAAAATCATACGTTATACAAAATGGGGTGCCGATCTCATCATGACGTCGATAACGCCTGCCGATTGAACCTGACTCATCAAAATCAACGTTAAAATGACGAGACAATTCTGTAAATACTTCAAGCGCCTTGTCAGATAGTTTTCTTGATAACGGGAAAATAGCGGCTTTAAAAGGAGCAATTGCCGGGTGCAAATGCATCACCGTACGACTATCTCCGCCTTCTAATTGTTGTTCTTCAAACGCATCGACTAAGAAAGCTAATGTTACCCGATCCGCTCCAAGGGACGGTTCGATACAATATGGAACATAGCGCTCATTTGTTTCTTGTTCAATATAATTGAAGTCCTCGCCTGAATGTTCCATATGTTGCTTTAGGTCATAATCCGTTCGATCCGCAATTCCCCATAATTCTCCCCAACCAAACGGAAATTTGTATTCAATATCGGTTGTCTGATTACTGTAGTGAGATAGCTCGTCTTCTTCGTGATCTCGTAAACGAACGCCATCTTGACTTAACCCTAAAGATAACAGCCAGTCATAACAGAAATTTCTCCAGTATTCGAACCACTTTTCATTTTCGCCAGGTTTACAGAAAAATTCAAGTTCCATCTGCTCAAATTCGCGTGTGCGGAACGTAAAGTTACCTGGTGTAATTTCATTACGAAAACTTTTTCCGATTTGTCCAATCCCGAAGGGCAATCTTTTTCGCATCGTGCGTTGCACGTTTTTAAAGTTTACAAAAATCCCTTGGGCCGTTTCCGGGCGCAGAAAGATTTCATTGGCGCTGCTCTCAGTCACCCCTTGAAATGTTTTAAACATGAGGTTGAATTGCCGAATATCGGTATAATCTCGCGATCCACAATCTGGACAAGCAATCTCGTGTTCCTCAATTAAATTCATCATTTCTTCAAAAGAGAGCCCATCAACGACCATTTCGATATCCTTTTTAAATAAGGAGTCCTCAATAATTTTGTCCGCCCGATGACGCGCTTTACATTGCTTACAATCAATCATTGGGTCATTGAAACTGCCAACATGACCTGAAGCGACCCATGTTTTTGGGTTCATCAGAATTGCCGCGTCTAGACCGACATTGTACGGGGATTCCTGGATGAACTTCCTCCACCAAGCGCGCTTAATGTTATTTTTCAATTCTACTCCAAGTGGACCATAGTCCCACGTATTCGCTAAACCCCCATAAATCTCAGACCCCTGGAAAATATAACCTCGGTGTCTAGCTAGAGAAACAACCTTTTCCATCGTTACACTCATATTCCATCTCTCCTTTTGTGATAAAGTGATTCAAATTAGAAAAAGCCCCCATCCCTGAGGCATTTTCCATGCCTAGGGACGGGAGCTATTGCACCCGCGGTTCCACCCTAGTTGACGCAATCAATCATTGCGTCCCCTTTATAAGAAATAACTCTGGATTGCCGTTTCCCTGTTTTCTTGTTTGGGCTTGCACTCACCCCAAATCGCTGAATTACCGAATTTATCAGGTACTATTGATCCTTCATCGTTAATATAAAATACTATTTGGTCATATCGTACAAAATCCGCATGTAAAAGTCAAATGAACGCAAGTTTCAAATAACCGTTGGCTTTACTTACACCCTTTATCTACCTTTCGTTAATCGCGACAACGGGACGCAAAGAGGGCCCTTGGTAGGCAGCAGTCGGACGAATCAACCGATTGTTCTCGTATTGCTCAAGAATGTGGGCCGTCCAACCTGAGATTCGACTCATTGCAAAGATGGCAGTATATAAATCCATCTTGATTCCTAATACATAGTATACCGATGCGGTATACAAATCAACATTTGGCCATAACCCTTTTTCATCATTTATCACTTCAAATACTTTTTCTGTCATTAAGAACCACTTATCATTTCCTTGCCGCTCCGCTAATTCACGAGACATTTCCCGTAATTGCTCGGCGCGTGGATCCATTGTTTTGTATACACGATGACCAAAGCCCATAATTTTCTCGCGCCGATCAAGTTTTGCTTGTACGTAGTCTTCCGCTTTTTCGATATCACCAATTTCAAGCAGCATATCCATTACTGCCGTATTCGCGCCTCCATGTAACGGACCTTTTAACGTCCCAATTCCTGAAGTGACCGCGGAATAAACGTCCGACAAAGTCCCTGCTGTAACACGACAAGCAAAAGTAGAGGCGTTAAATTCGTGGTCCGCATGCATAATTAGGCCAGCGTCCATGATACGAACTTCATACGGATCCGCCTCTATACCTTTTAACATATATAGGAAATTAGCCGCAATCGATAATCCTGGCTTCGGCTCAACTAAATCCAAATCATTCCTTGTTCGTTCAATCGCCGCCACAATCATCGGCAACATTGCCACTAATTTAACCGCTTTACGATAATTTGCTTCTGGCGTCATCTCTTCCCCTTCATCGTCAAATGACTTCAATAAAGAAACCGTCGTGCGGAGCGTGTCCATCGGGGCGCTGCGCTTAGAAATAAGTTTGATCACATCGACAACTTCAGTTGGCAATGATTGATACTCCGCAATTTGACGTTTCAATTGGTGCAATTGCTCAACGCTCGGCAGCTCCCCATTCCATAATAAATAGACAACTTCTTCGAACGTTGTCTTTTCTACGAGTTCTTTAATATCATATCCGCTATAAAGCAATCGCCCTTCTTTTCCATCTATAAAACAAATTTCCGATACCCCTGCTTGGACATCTTCCAATCCAGCCGCAACACTCGGCTCAGGTTTGTAGTTGTTCAATTTCGTTTCGTTCATGCTTCTATTCTCCTTCCTCATTCAACATTTCACTATTTCTATTTATATGAGTCATATGACCCATTCTAGTCCTCGGTAGAAGAAAGAGCGCTCAGTATGAGCGCTCTTCTATTCATTCTGCTCTAACACATCATCGGAGTAGGTGTCGGATATTTTGTCCCGACAATCCCAACATTCACTTCTGGTTCTTTCTATTATCGCTAATTCTAATCCACAATGCACACAAACGTCGGGTCCCATACATATCCCCTCCATTCATTTCATTAAAAACAAGCTGTCTTGAATCGTTATCATGTATTATAGCATGACCACTCTACAGCTTTAAACGTTTAATTTTAAAATGTTCTAATAGTCAACTTGCTCTTATCTTATCCACGTCATGTGGATAACTTTGTGGATATCATGTTAAGATAGCTGTGGAATGAATTGTTTTATCCACATTTCTTAACGATCAATGACATTAATGAAGCATATTTTCGATTGCTACCGCATGGGCAATACAAGGAATGCTTTCATTTTGCTGAAAACTAATTGGAGATAACAAAGCGCCCGTCGCTACGATTAAAACTTTGTTTAATTCGCCCCGTTTCATTCGATTCAAAATATGGCCGTAAGTCACGACGGCCGAACACCCGGCCCCGCTAGCTCCAGCAAAAACAGGTTGCTTCTCAGTATAGATCATCATTCCACAGTCCACAAAGCGCTCATCCATTTCAAATCCATGTTTACTTAACAAATCTTTCGCTATCTCGTAACCAACCCCGCCTAGATCCCCCGTAGCAATCAAATCATAGTCATTAGGCGAGCATTGCAGATCGCGAAAATGAGCAACCAATGTGTCAGCAGCGGCGGGAGCCATTGCCGCCCCCATATTAAATGGATCCGACAACCCCATATCTACCACCCGACCGAGCGTCGCAGAAATAACATGCGGGCCATCACCCTCTTTACTTAACACCACTGCTCCAGCGCCTGTCACCGTCCATTGCGCTGTTGGTGGCTTCTGCGCCCCGTACTCCGTTGGATAGCGATATTGTTTCTCCGCAGTGGAGTTGTGACTAGCGGCGCCACACAGTACATAGTTTCCCCCGTTATTGTTAATAATCGAGGCGCCGAGCGCCAAACCTTCCATCGATGTGGAACAGGCGCTAAACAAACCAAGGTAAGGACATCCTAACGTTCTGGCGGCAAAACTACTCGTTATAATCTGATTCATCAGGTCCCCGGATAGAAAAAATTGAATATCCGCTTTTTTCAAGCCCGCTTTTCCAATCGCGATTTCACATGCCTCTTCGAGCATTTTTTTTTCAGCCTTTTCAAAACTGTCCTGACCTAACCATGTGTCTCCATGAAGAATATCAAAATCGAGCGCTAACGCTCCTTCTGCTTCAAAAGGTCCGCCAACGGCCCCAGCTCCCTGAATGACCGGCCTATTTACAAATACCCAAGATTGATGCCCTTGTAGCATGGTTAGAACCCTCCCAATTTTAAAATAGACAATTTCACGAGAGTCACAATAAATGCAGCAACAACACCAAACACAATCACTGATCCGGCCAGCTTAAAGATATTCCCGCCAACGCCAAGCACATAACCCTCACTTCGATGTTCAAGCGCCGCAGATGCAACAGAGTTCGCGAATCCGGTCACAGGAACAGCGGATCCGGCTCCAGCCCATTGTCCGATATGGTCATAAACACCGAGACCGGTAAGTAAAATTGCAATAAAAATAAGGGTTGCCGCCGTCGGATTTGACGCCGTTTTTTCCGTAAAATCAAAAAAGGTCATATAAAATTGGGATATTAACTGGCCTAGCGCGCAGATTAACCCGCCGACTAGAAATGCCTTGACACAATTTATAAGTATAGGGCGCTGCGGTTCCCGCTGTTTTGCGAATGCCTGATATTGCTGTTGTGTCGGTGTTAATTTCTTGTTTTTCTTATCGGACATTTTTTACCGCCCCCTTATCTAATCAATTTGCTCCTGAGACTTTGAGCGACCTCCTCAATTACTTCCGAGCTAACTTGATATTGCCGCTTCACTTCAGGTTGATCTGTATCTAACGCGAACATTGCCAAGTCAGCTTCACACTTTTTTAGTGTCGCGTATAATAGCTCTTTTGTCTTCGGTTTTGGAATCTCGATCGCATCATCAAACAAATCAACAAATAGGTCTCCATTTGCATCGACTTGTCCAATAAAAACATTCGCTAAAGAGATGCCTATTTTATCCAGCTCGGTCTGTAACCATTGACGGTTTAAACCTTGGCCTGTTAATGCCTCATCCATAATATTTCCATCTAAAACAACTGTCTGCGGTTCCGCTTGAGAAGCGACGGCCCATTCTAAATGCTTTGGAGTAATCGGGGTTTGCTCAGATTTCAACATCACACTGACTTCACCGTTTGCCTCCATGACTGCAAATTCGACGTCTGCCAAATGGAAAATGTTTTTCCGCCTCAATTGGCTTAACAATTCCTCAGGGGTATATTGAACTTCTTTTAAATTGTCCTCTAATACTTTTCCGCGCCGAACTAAAATCGTTTCCCTGCCCCGAAATAAATCATGAAACCACTTGCTCTTCATTGTCAAAACGTTGAGTCCAATTAAAAAAAGAACCCAAGCGGTTAAACCTAACAACCCATTTACCAAGTTGGGTATGACGTTAAATGCAATTAATGCAGCGGCTGTTCCAATTGTAATTCCAACCACAAAATCACTGTACGTCATTTGAGAGATCTGTTTTCTTCCGACAATTCTCAACAAAGTGACTATAAAAAGAAACATCAAAAAAGAGCGGATAATCATCTGGACCCAATCTGGCACATTAAAGCCCCTTTCTAAAATCCTTTATATTGCGGTTCTTCAAATTCAAGAATAGAGATGCGTTGTTCTAACATTTGCACCACTCCCTCAATCTTTTTTTGACTATTTTGAAACAATAACCGCTCTTCCTCTGTCGCAGATTGAAGACTGTACAGTTGTAATGTAGCTAAGGCCCCCTTTAAACTCGCTGTTGTTTGTTTGACTCGAGATGCTACCGTCATAATAGTTAACCTCCTCTTTTACCGTAGTTATTTTGTCCTATTCATTATTAAAAATGTAAAACAAAAAAGTTCCCGATAAGGGAACTTTTAGATGTTTTGTTTATTTAACTTTTGTTGGGCTTTTAAACTCGTCCGCAAAACAATCCATGCAGTGAGAGTCTTTCTCTTCTATCTCAAATTTTGTTAACTTCACTCCACAGCTTTGGCACTTTTTATCAAGTAAAGTAATTCTCACGGTGCTCTCCTCCTACTCCATCTCCATATTTTTAATTTTTTAAAGATTTATATTTCTCTATTATTACTATAACAGATTTTCAACCACATTATAATGTCAATATTATGACTATTTGATTGAGCAAGTATAAAGGAGAATTTTATCAATAAAAAACCCCCTCTCCAGCAAGTTTATAGTGGCATTGAACGAATTGCTGGAGGGGAGCTCATGATTATGTTGTCCGCATTGACAAGCATTATTCAATTTTTTTTGATAGGATTATCTAATTTTTACCTGAATATTGAGATCTCAAATACCTAACTCTACATTTAAGGAGGTGCTACCTTGAGTTACCGCATTTTCAAAATAACATTTTTGGCGCTTTCAATCTTTTTAGTAACTGCATGTACCCTCGCCCCTCAGCGAAATACGTTAGAGGAGATGTCTTATCGAGCAGCAGGTTATGACGGAAATCAACCCCGAGTTTTATCAGATGAACCGATCAAACACTTTGAACAACGTGTAGAAGGGATTTCAGGTATTCGCAATGCAAGCGTCATCCTCTATGGAACGGATACGATGATCATCGGCATCGACACAACGGGATCCACTCACCCGAACATCATTGAAAATAAAGTGAGGCAAGAATTGCAAGGGGAAACAAATAACTACCTAATCTATGTAGTCAAAGACAAGGAATATCCTGATCTTCATGCGCAAGTGAAACAAATAAGCGATCGACTTGAGTATGAACAACCGGTTAGCGAACAAGAGTTATACGACGTTGTTAATGAAACATGGAAGACAGTCGTTCCATTTAATTTCGGAAACTAATGGGGTCATTGGGAGAGGGGAACGGCCTGTCCGCTTTTCCCTATCCCGCTTCATGTTCATTGGATAAATATTCGACCCATTTCGCGCGCCACTTTTCGCGTCGCTCATCTCGCGATCCTTTATATAATCGCTTATACCTTTGCCATCTTTCTTTCCATTCAAGTCTTCTTAGCTTTCTTTTTCTCATGGCTTACTCCTTTCCAAATCAATTGCGTTTAGATTTCTTTCAAGCTTGTCCTCAAAGATCCCCTAAGATGGATCGTATCCGCCGCATTTTTTTACTGAATTCACTCCCATTTATAAACAGTATGGAATCTTTATTGAATTCAGTTAAATATTATACATCAAATATTGGCAAAAAATAAGAGGCAATCCCTTTTGAAGAGGAAGGCCTCCTTAAATTTACCCGTTTAATTCAATTAATAAATCCCTCATTAATCGAAGTCGTTTATCGATTCGCCGCAGCAAATCATTATAATCCCACTTTTCCTCTTCAGTTAAATTTGAGTCCTTAAGTTTAAGCCTTAGTTCCTTCCTCTTGTCCTCTAATTCCTTTACACTATAGGTTTGCTCAATTGTCTCTCTGTCCACGATACTTCACTCCTATCTTTGTATCGGCATGGTTCAAGCGAGCCATTTAAAAACCTATTATACCGTTTGTCCCCGCCAGTGAAAAGGGAAACCGAGTAACATTTCAAAATAGGACAATTTTAGCGAAGATTTTCATTGAGCGCCTGAACAAGTAACGGGATCTCTTCATCCTGAATCGTTCTCACATCCAGTAGACAAACATCCCTCGTAATCCGCCCAATTACCGCCGGATTTCCCATCCTCAATTTTCGTTCAACTACGTGAGCCGGATCCCGCTCATGATGGATTTCAAGGGCGATCGAGGGCAACATAATATCCGGCATACTTCCTCCGCCGACTTCGTTTTCTGTTTCACAGATGTGAATGTCAAAATGACTCAGTTGCTGTTTAATTTTTTCCGCTCTTTTTCTTAACTCCTCGGTAGAGATCAACATATCGCGCAAAGCAGGTATTTTTTGAGCCGCTTGCTCAGGATCGAGATACAGGCGCAGTGTCGCTTCTAAGGCGGCCAATGTGACCTTGTCAACTCTTAATACCCTTGCTAGCTGATTAGCCTTTAAACGGTCAATCCAAGCCTTCTGGCCCGCAATAACACCTACCTGCGGCCCCCCTAACAGCTTATCACCGCTAAAACTAACAATATCAGCGCCCCGATGCAAGCTATCATGGATGACTGGCTCCTCGCCGATCCCATGCTTTTTCAAGTCATAAATCACTCCGCTGCCTAAATCTTCATAAACTGGAATGCCGTGTTTTGCGCCCAAACTAGCTAATTCATCGACCTCAACCGTTTGCGTAAAACCTCTAATTGTAAAATTACTGGTATGCACTTTCAACAAGAGGGCTGTCTCCTCGTGAATCGCCTGTTCATAATCCCTAAGATGTGTTTTATTTGTTGTCCCTACTTCACGCAGAATCGCTCCACTTTCATACATAATTTCTGAGACTCGAAAAGAGCCGCCGATTTCAACCAATTGACCGCGTGAGACGATCACTTCACGTCCCTTCGCTATCTCCCGCAAAATTAAATACACAGCAGCCGCGTTATTGTTAACGACCATTGCCGCTTCAGCCCCAGTTAAGCGACAGATTAGATCCTCGACATGGTCATGCCTCGAACCCCTTGCGCCCTGATCGATTTGATATTCTAGATTGCTATATCCTTTTGCCACATCGATCATTTGGTCGATTGCTTCTTGAGCCAGAACCGCCCGTCCTAAATTTGTATGTAAGATTATGCCTGTCCCATTAATAAGAGATTTTAAATTAGCTTGTTGCGACTTTAAAAGTTTTAACTTGATTTGATCTAGGATTATATTGTAACTTATAGTATCAAGCTGTTGGTTCAAAAGTTGTCGGCGGATCGAGTCAACCGTCTCTTTTACGACATCGGTCAATATCCGTTCCGAAATTTGGTGTTCATGAATCCAAGCCAATAGCTGCTCATCGTGTATGAACTGGTGAACAGCGGGAATCTCTCTTAATTGTCGTTTTATATTTGATTCCACTTCAGATCAACCTCCTGAATTGAAAGGTGAAAGCAATGCGCATTTTATATTTTACACCCTATTTTAACCAACCAAGGGGAAACTCAACGACCTCGAAGCGGATCGTTCATTTCTTACAGAACTATGGCATACATACTTCTGTTTTTCCCTATTTAGAAAAAGAACCTTGGTTTCTCCCTTCGACTGAAACGATTGATGTCATTCATATTCTTCATGCAACCCGCTTTCTGAGCTGGGCCCAGGAAAACCATTTTTCCTTAGAACGACCGTACATCGTGACAATGGGAGGAACTGATATTAACGTAGATCTGCAAGCGCCGCTTGCGAATGACGTTTCAGAACTACTCCAGCAGGCAGCCAAGATAACAGTCTTTACACCTGACGCTAAGCAAAAAGTCATTCGTTTAAATAGTGACTGGGCAAATAAAATCCACGTGATCCCACAGAGCGCTTGGTTGCCCTGGAACATCGGAGAACCAGAACAATTTGAGCAACCGAACATTCTTCTGCCAGCGGGACTCAGACCTATTAAAGATGTGCTTCATACGCTGCCGGCTCTTGATGATTTATACGAGAGTTATCCAAACCTTCAATTTAAGATTGTAGGCGCCAACCTTCACGCGGACGTTTATGATGAAGTGAACAAAGCAAGTCACACGCGCCCCTGGTTCACTTATGCTGGGGTTGTCCCCTTTGAAGTGATGACGCATTGGTATCAAGAAGCCAATATCGTTGTTAACTCATCCGTTTCTGAAGGGCAGTCGTTAGCTGTCATGGAAGCCCTCGCGATTGGTAGGCCGGTGATCGCCCGCAAAAATGCGGCAAACGAGGAATTAATTCAGCATAATGAAACGGGATGGCTTTATCGCTCGATGGAACAATTTAAAGAAGCTGTATTTTCCATTATGAATGATTCCTTTCACAGGGGTCAAGTCATTCAAGCAGGCAAACAGTGGGTCGGAGCGCATGCTTCCCCACACAATGAAGCAAGACAATATATTGAACTATACAAAAGAGCAGGCAATTGATCGCCTGCTCTTTTTGTTTGTGTCTATATTATGCCTCGATAACAATACAGCCCGGAGGCTCTTCGATCACTTCGCCAATGACGCTAGCGTACTCAATCCCACGTTGCTTTAGATCCGCTATACATGCTTCCGCCTCTTCGGCAGGGATGCTGACCAACAACCCGCCAGATGTAATCGCATCGCAAAGCAACCATTGTTCGTGTTCTGGAATTGTGCCGTAACGAACAGACTCCGCTAACCATCTATGGTTCGCCTTTGATCCACCAGGGACAATCCCTTGTTCAGCCAATTCATACGCTCCCGGTAAAACAGGTACCTTGTCCTTATGGATTCGGATTCCGACATTGCTGCCGCTTGCCATTTCTTCGGCATGTCCAAGCAGGCCAAACCCTGTTATATCTGTGCATGCATGGATAGAATAGTTCATAAGTGTTTCTGCCGCAGTTTTGTTTAACTCCGCCATTAACCTTGTAACAAGATCAATTCTTTCTTGGTCAAGCATATCTCGTTTAATCGCTGTGGTTAGGATACCAACGCCAATCGGTTTTGTTAAAATAAGAACGTCGCCCGGCCGCGCGCCATGGTTCGTCCACACCTTTTCCGGATGAACCGTCCCCGTCACTGCTAGCCCAAACTTTGGTTCCTGATCATCGATTGAGTGTCCGCCAACGATCAAAGCGCCCGCTTCTTGAACCTTATCTCCAGCGCCCTTAAGAATGTTAGCCAAAATCGATGGGTCTAATTTTTGAATGGGAAACCCAACGATATTGAGCACTGTTAATGGCTTTCCGCCCATCGCGTATACGTCACTTAGGGCATTTGCCGCTGCGATTTGACCAAACATATAAGGATCATCAACAATTGGTGTAAAATAATCGACCGTTTGCACGAGCGCAATATCGTCCGTTAATTTATAAACACCCGCATCGTCGGGCGAGTCCAAACCGACTAATAAATTAGGATCCGCTTTCTCTGGTTTTGGTAAATGACGCAATACTTGCGCCAGGTCCTCTGGACCGATTTTGCAACCTCAGCCTGCCTTACTTGATAAGGATGTTAATTTAACTTCTGCTTGATCTGACAATCAGGACCCCTCCTCAATTAACAATGTATAAAGAAATCTATTTATTTATCTTACATGAAATCAAGTCTGAAACCAAATAGGAGTTGTGTTATGTAATGAAAGAAATACATATCGAGGAAGCATTGACCTTAAATAATCCTAGATTTATCGATGTCCGCTCCCCCATTGAATTCATGGAATCCCATCTTCCGCAAGCGACAAACATCCCTCTGTTTACGGATGAAGAGCGAGTGAAACTGGGAACCGTGTATAAACAACAAGGACAAGCTACTGCCAAACGATTAGGGATCGAGCTACTCTCACCGAAAATTCCCGCTTTTATTGATTCTATCCAGAAAGAGGCGGACAAAGGGAATGAACTTGTTTTGTATTGCTGGCGTGGAGGAATGCGCAGTAAAACAGCAACTACTCTAGCTGAATTAGCTGGACTTGACGTATATCGATTAGTAGGGGGGATCAAAACGTATCGACAATGGACGCGCGAACAATTAAATGGAATGATACACCCTAGAAGATTTGTTGTTCTACATGGGCTAACTGGGGTTGGTAAGACCAGTATTTTAGAGAGGCTAGCTGCGCAAGGGTTTCCTACTTTACATCTGGAAGCCTGCGCCGGGCATCGCGGCTCTGTTTTTGGCGATATCGGCAAGCCAGCATATGGTCAGAAGACGTTTGAATCACGCTTAGTCCATCAGTTACAAAAAATTCATGACCTCCCCTACGCATTCGTGGAGGCGGAAAGCAAACGAATTGGTAAAGTGGTTCAACCCGATTTCTTACTCGAAATGAAAAGAAAAGGGATCCATATTGTTTTAGAAGCCACTTTGCCGCATCGGGTAGAAAGAATATACGGAGAGTATGTGAATTCATTTCTTGATGACCCAATGTTTAAGACAAAAATTCATGAGGCCGTCTCGCGCATTGCCAAACGATGTCAACCCGAGCTTCAAGCAAAAATAAATAATGACATTGGAAATAATAATTACAAGGCATTAATTGTGACCCTTTTAAAAGAGTATTACGATCCACGATATCAACATAAATTGGAAGAATACGATGGACCCTTTCATTATGTTGACGCCAATCATTTAGATAAAGCTACCGCAAGGATCATTGCGATCGCTGAAGAAGCAGTAAAGCCACTTCAATAAGTAACGCGCCCCAAAGTTTCATCATAAACTTTGGGGCGCAGACTCGAGAGTAGCTTCTTTTAGTCAACCTCATCGATCCCAATCTTCGTATCTTCTTGATTGTCTCTAACGACCTTTTGAAGTGTTATCGAGCTCATCACAAGGGCAATCCCTAACGTTGCAAAAAGTCCTTTTACCGCAAGCGGCACCTCTAAATTATAAACTGAAATACCATATATCGATATAAAGGCAACAAATCCTCCCCAAGCTAATCCAGTGTAAGCGGCTGTATTTCTCTTTGTTCCCCTCATTTTGATACCCCTTTCTATAAACCGTTTTCTTAATTATTACTATATGATAGAGCGCGCGCTTATTACAGTACTCACTTTTTATAGTACCCGCCATAGGATTTCGGATTGAAGGATCAGGGGAACCTTCCAATCAACCACAACTGGATGCGCCTATTTGTAATGATTATCGGATTGTGAGTATGTTACCCTGTTTCGTGACATTGCAACCCCGGTTCGTGACCAAGCCTACCTTTTCCGTCTGAAAACAGCTACAAAGTGGGGTATCTGCGACCTTTTTACACATGAAGGCAAAAAAGGGTTGTCACAGAGAGTCAATCTTTCGAATGACTTTCTGGACAACCCTTTATCTATAAATAATTAGCCATTAATCTTAGCTACAACACCAGCGCCTACAGTACGTCCACCTTCACGGATTGCAAAGCGAGTACCTTCCTCCATTGCGATCGTGCTGATTAGTTCTACTTCAAAGGAAATATTATCTCCAGGCATAACCATCTCAACACCTTCTGGAAGTTGGATGATTCCTGTTACGTCAGTTGTACGGAAGTAGAATTGCGGACGATAGTTCGCAAAAAACGGTGTATGACGACCGCCCTCTTCTTTCGACAATACGTATACTTCCGCAGTAAATTTGCTGTAAGGCTTAACGGAACCTGGCTTAGCTAAAACTTGTCCACGCTCGATATCTTCACGTTGAACACCGCGAAGTAGCGCTCCAATGTTATCGCCAGCTTCAGCTTGATCAAGAAGCTTACGGAACATCTCTACTCCTGTTACAGTTGTGTTTGTTGGCTCTTCAGTAAGACCAACGATTTCAACAACGTCCCCAACCTTAACGATTCCACGTTCAACACGTCCTGTAGCAACTGTTCCACGTCCAGTAATCGAGAATACATCCTCAACTGGCATTAGGAAAGGCTTGTCTACATCGCGCTCTGGAGTTGGAATGTAGCTATCAACAGCTTCCATTAACTCAAAAATTTTAGCTTCCCACTCTTCTTCTCCTTCAAGAGCTTTAAGAGCAGAACCTTTAACGATAGGAATATCATCGCCTGGGAACTCATATTCTGATAGAAGATCGCGAATTTCCATTTCAACTAGTTCAAGTAGCTCTTCATCGTCAACCATGTCGCACTTGTTCATGAAGACAACAATGTAAGGAACCCCAACTTGACGGGAAAGTAGGATGTGCTCACGCGTTTGCGGCATTGGACCGTCAGCAGCGGATACAACCAAGATTCCTCCGTCCATTTGAGCAGCCCCTGTGATCATGTTTTTAACATAGTCAGCGTGACCAGGGCAGTCAACGTGCGCATAGTGACGGTTTTCAGTCTCATACTCAACGTGTGAAGTAGAAATTGTAATACCACGCTCTTTTTCTTCTGGAGCAGCGTCAATTTGGCTATAATCTTGCGCTGTAGCTCCGCCTGCTTTTGCTAATACAGTTGTAATAGCCGCAGTTAGTGTAGTTTTACCATGGTCAACGTGACCGATTGTTCCAACGTTCACGTGCGGCTTGGTGCGTTCAAATTTTTCCTTTGCCATGAAAGAAACCTCCTTAAAATCAAACGCTTTTCTCAAACGTTTATTGTTATATTTTAGTTTTTTAAAAGAAGAAAGGTATAGACATCTTTTCTAACCAAAGACCATTTTATACCTTTCCAGTGAAGCTTGCAAATACCTTTTTGAAGCTTTTAAAAGAAATTATACGCCTTTTGCTTTTTCAACAATTTCATCGGCGATATTTCTTGGAACCTCTTCATAGTGGTCAAATGTCATTGTATATTGACCGCGACCTTGTGTTGCGGAACGTAGATTTGTTGCGTATCCGAACATTTCAGACAATGGCACAAACCCTCGAATGACTTGGGCGCCTGCGCGGGCTTCCATACCTTCGATCCGACCGCGACGGGAACTGATATCTCCCATGACATCTCCCATGTATTCCTCAGGAACAACCACTTCAACTCTCATCATTGGCTCAAGTAAAACGGCTCCGCACTTTTTACCAGCCTCTCTTAGCGCTAGTGAACCCGCAATCTTAAACGCCATTTCAGAAGAGTCAACGTCATGGTAACTTCCGTCATACAATGTTGCCCGAACGTCTAACAACTCGTATCCAGCAAGCACACCATTTTGCATCGATTCCTCAATACCCGCTTGAACAGCAGGGATATATTCGCGTGGAACAACCCCACCGACAATTTTGTTGACGAATTCGAAACCGGAACCAGCCTCAAGCGGTTCGAACTCAATCCAAACGTGACCGAATTGTCCACGTCCACCGGATTGACGCACGAACTTACCTTCAACCTTAGCAGGATTACGGAACGTTTCTTTGTAAGCAACTTGCGGAGCGCCTACGTTACCTTCCACTTTAAATTCCCGCTTCAAACGGTCAACGATAATGTCAAGGTGAAGTTCACCCATCCCAGAGATAATGGTTTGGCCTGTTTCTTCATCTGTATATGTTTTAAAGGTTGGATCTTCTTCCGCAAGCTTCGATAGAGCAATCCCCATCTTGTCTTGGTCAGCCTTTGTTTTAGGTTCGATCGCAACCGAGATAACAGGTTCAGGGAAGATCATTGACTCCAGGATAACGGGATCCTTTTCATCGCAAAGCGTATCTCCTGTTCCAGTATCACGCAAGCCAACAGCCGCAGCAATATCCCCGGAATAAACCGTTGTGATCTCTTCGCGTGAGTTCGCGTGCATTTGTAGAATCCGTCCCACACGTTCGCGTTTACCTTTCGTCGAGTTCAATACATAAGAACCCGAATTCAGCACCCCAGAATACACGCGGAAGAATGTTAACTTTCCAACGTAAGGGTCTGTCATGATCTTAAACGCTAATGCAGAGAATGGACCTTCATCACTTGACTCACGCACAACTTCGTCTTCCGTATTCGGTAATGTACCTTTAATAGCAGGCACATCCGTTGGAGCAGGCATAAAATCAATGACAGCGTCAAGGATCGGTTGAACCCCTCTGTTTTTGTAGGAAGAACCACAAAGAACAGGGATAATTTCAACATTACAAGTTGCCTTGCGGAGCACTGCCTTAATCTCTTCTTCAGAAGGTTCGATCCCTTCCATATACTTTTCCAAGAGATCTTCGTCCAATTCGGAAACAGCCTCGATCAAGTTATTGCGCCATGTTTGGGCAAGCTCTTTCATATCTTCGGGAATTGCATCTGTTTCTGAAGTTGTACCTAAATCATCTGTGTAAATGATCGCTTCCATTTTAATTAGATCGATCATTCCTTTAAATGTATCCTCAGCGCCAATTGGCAACTGAACAGGTACTGCGTTCGCGCCTAAACGCTCGCGCATTTGTTCAACTACAGATAGAAAATCCGCGCCGACAATGTCCATCTTGTTAACATAGCCAAGACGAGGAACATGATACTTATCTGCTTGACGCCATACCGTTTCGGATTGAGGCTCAACCCCACCCTTTGCGCAGAAAACTCCAACAGCCCCATCAAGCACACGCAGCGAACGTTCCACTTCAACAGTGAAATCCACGTGTCCAGGTGTGTCGATGATATTTACGCGGTAGTCTTTCCATTGAGCTGTTGTCGCAGCAGAGGTAATCGTGATTCCACGCTCCTGCTCCTGCTCCATCCAGTCCATTGTCGCAGACCCCTCATGGGTTTCACCGATCTTGTGAACGCGTCCAGTATAGAACAAGATACGTTCTGTTGTAGTTGTTTTTCCCGCATCGATATGCGCCATGATTCCAATGTTCCGAGTCTTTACCAAGGGGAATTGACGTCCCATGTATGTGACTCCTTTCATTATTAAAGAGTAGGTATAGATAAACTCACCGGGTCGATTCGTTACAAGTGTATATCTTAAGCAAGAAGGAATGCTCTAGCCTAAAGAAATACAAACTTGATTGATTCTACCAACGATAGTGAGCGAATGCTTTATTCGCTTCAGCCATTTTATGAATATCTTCGCGTCTCTTAACAGAAGCTCCTGTGTTGTTAGCTGCATCTAAAATTTCAGCCGCTAAACGCTCTTGCATCGTCTTTTCACCGCGATTGCGTGAGTACTGAACTAACCAACGAAGTCCTAACGCTGTGCGTCGCTCAGGTCGTACTTCAATCGGAACTTGATAGTTTGCTCCACCTACACGTCGAGCTCGAACTTCAAGCACAGGCATGATGTTCTTTAAAGCTTCTTCAAATACTTCTAATGGCTCGCGACCTGTGCGTTCACGAATTACATCAAAAGATTGATATAGAATACCTTGCGCTACCCCTTTTTTCCCGTCAACCATCAAGCGATTGATCAGTCGGGTAACAAGCTTGCTGTTATAAATTGGATCTGGCAATACGTCTCTGCGAGGAACTGGTCCTTTACGTGGCATATACTGTCCCCTCCTTTATTAAACATTTTTAAAAATCATTTCGCGCAAATAATTAATTTAGAAATTACTGTTTTGCTGCTTTTGGTCGTTTCGCGCCATAGCGTGAGCGAGACTGTTGACGATTCGCTACACCAGCTGTATCCAAAGCGCCACGAACGATCTTATAACGAACCCCTGGTAAATCCTTCACACGTCCGCCCCGAACTAATACAACACTGTGTTCTTGCAGGTTATGTCCGATTCCAGGAATATACGCTGTAACTTCAATACCGTTCGTCAAACGCACACGAGCATATTTACGAAGCGCGGAGTTCGGCTTCTTTGGCGTCATCGTGCCTACGCGCGTGCATACACCGCGTTTTTGTGGAGAAGCAACATCTGTGTGCTCCTTCTTCATACTGTTATACCCTTTTAGAAGAGCTGGAGATTTCGATTTAGCCTCTTTCATTTTGCGACCTTTACGAACTAACTGATTAATTGTTGGCATTTGCCGCACCTCCTTCCGAGATTAAGATCCGTTGCTAACTTAAGCCCACAGATCCAGGTGAGTCATAGATGAGCAAAGGAAAAGTTTTTGAACGCATGTGACTCTTGACGGTTCAAAAACCAGGTTACTGCTCATTTATCATAATCGCTGCCGTTGCAGCCCCCACTTCAATTCCACAAGCTTTCCCAAGCTGCTTCATCGAATCTACATATTCTACCGAGACTTCCTTTTCGGAACAAACTCCGATAATTTTCTCGATTATGCGAGGATCTGCATCTTTCGCGACGAAGACTTCCTTCACCATTCCTTGTTCAACGGCTTTCAAAGTTTGTTTCATGCCAATGATGACTTTCGAAGCCTGTTTTACTTTATCATAAGACATTTTATCCTCCAAAGCACAGGTGTTCTTGGCACACTTCGTCATATTATCACTTCCAAATAGGGAAGTCAACTTTTTTAAATAAATATTTTTTACGGCAAAAATTCCATCTTAGGCTGTCTTCATTCCATCCGAACGACAGCCTAAGATGACTGATCAATTTCTTATTCTACTGACACTGTTTCTTTAGCTTCAATGCTCGTTTCTTCCAGTCCTTCAGTTTCCTGATCAACAAGTAAGCGAGTGTTACGATACTTTGGCATTCCGGTTCCAGCTGGAATCAGCTTTCCGATAATGACATTTTCCTTCAGACCCAACAGTCGGTCTACCTTTCCTTTGATCGCTGCGTCTGTTAACACACGCGTTGTCTCTTGGAAAGAAGCGGCTGATAGGAACGATTCCG
Organism: Ammoniphilus oxalaticus; assembly: GCF_003609605.1. NCBI lineage: Bacteria > Bacillati > Bacillota > Bacilli > Caryophanales > Paenibacillaceae > Ammoniphilus > Ammoniphilus oxalaticus. The sequence continues at coordinate 189,091 of NZ_MCHY01000009.1, forward strand.
TCTCCAACGACGCCTTTGTAATTCCTAGCAAAACTGGTCTTGAGACGGCTGGTTCTTTTCCTTCGCGGAATACCTTTCGGTTCGCCTCTTCGTATTCATGAATTTCAACATACGAACCTGGCAGTAAATCAGTGTCTCCGCTATCAATGATTCTGACTTTACGCAACATTTGGCGAATCATCACTTCAACGTGCTTGTCGTTAATTTCTACCCCTTGCATACGATATACTTTTTGAACCTCTTGCAAGATGTAGTATTGAACGCCGCGTAGTCCTTTGATCCGCAACATTTCTTTTGGATCGATTGAACCTTCTGTCAACTCATCGCCCGCTTTCAATGCGCTGCCAACCGCGACTTTCAGACGAGAACCAAATGGAATTTGATATACTTTCGTTTCCGCATCGCCTTTCACTTCAATTTCACGGCGATCCTTCGTATCGCGTATGTCGACGACTTCCCCTTCAAACTCTGTAATCGTCGCTTGACCCTTCGGATTACGAGCTTCAAACAGCTCCTGAATACGAGGTAAACCTTGCGTAATATCGTCTCCAGCAACACCGCCCGTGTGGAATGTCCGCATCGTTAACTGGGTACCTGGTTCACCAATCGACTGAGCGGCTATAATCCCAACCGCTTCACCGATTTCAACATCTTGCCCAGTCGCTAAGTTCCGACCGTAGCAAAGCTTACATACCCCGTGCTTCGTGCGACACGTTAACACCGTTCGGATGTGAACAGCTTCCATATCAAGCTCGTTTACAAGAATATCAGCAATATCCTCTGTAATCAGTTGGTTTTTCTTAACAAGAATCTCTTCAGTCTGCGGATGACGAACTGTCGCAAATGAAGTTCTCCCCGCAATGCGATCGTAGAGATCTTCAATTTTGTTCTTGCCGTCAACAATCGGACTAACCATAAGTCCTTTGTCCGTTCCGCAATCCACCTCTCGCACAATAACGTCTTGAGCAACGTCTACCAAACGACGCGTTAAATAACCCGAGTCCGCTGTGCGAAGCGCCGTATCCGCCAATCCTTTACGAGCTCCGTGGGTAGAAATAAAGTACTCAAGAACCGTCAATCCTTCACGGAAATTGGATTTGATCGGTAATTCAATGATCCGACCGGACGGATTCGCCATCAGTCCACGCATTCCCGCTAGCTGTGTAATCTGGGAAACGTTACCCCGAGCCCCTGAATTCGCCATCATGTAGATGGAATTAAACTTATCAAGCGAGTCCATCAACACGTCTGTAACTTCGTCCTTAGCTTTACTCCAAACAGAAATTACACGATCATAGCGCTCATTCTCCGTAATCAACCCACGTCGATATTGCTGTAAAATCATGTGAACCCGTTCTTCCGCGGCGGCAATGATGTCCTTTTTCTTCTCAGGGGTCATAATATCCGCAATCGCCACAGTTAAGCCAGCCTTTGTTGAATATTTAAAACCAAGGTCTTTTACGCTATCGAGCATGACCGTTGTTTCTGTTGTGCCAAAGCGTCTGAACACTTCACCAATAATACTGCCCAAAAAGCCTTTCTTGACCGCTTCTTGCTCTTCGCTTAATTCGGTTTCGATAAACTCTTTAACATCCCGTCCTTTATCAAACACGAAATAGCGATCAGAGATTCCATTTTGAACGTTTGATTTCTTTGGTTCATTAACAAACGGCATCTCAGCAGGTAATATTTCGTTGAAAATGATTTTGCCGGGTGTCGTAATCAGAAGAGCCTCTTCTTGTTCAGGTGTAAATGAACTTTTGCCTAGCGTTTTTGCAGGCAGCGCAATGCGGGTATGCAATGAGATCACATCGTTTTGATACGCGTGAATAACCGCATTAGGCGAGTGGAATGTCTTTCCTTCACCTTTCGCGCCTTTCCTTTCAATCGTTAGATAGTAACTTCCGAGCACCATATCTTGAGAAGGGGTTACAACAGGCTTACCGTCCTTCGGATTCAAGATATTGTGGGCCGCTAACATTAATAAGCGAGCTTCTGCTTGAGCCTCTGCCGATAATGGAACGTGAACCGCCATTTGGTCCCCGTCAAAGTCAGCGTTATAAGCCGTACAAACAAGCGGATGCAAACGAATCGCTCTTCCCTCAACAAGCACAGGTTCAAACGCCTGGATACCAAGTCTGTGCAACGTAGGCGCTCTGTTCAGCAAAACAGGGTGTTCGCGAATAACTTCCTCTAGAACGTCCCAAATCTCTGGATGCACGCGCTCTACTTTCCGTTTAGCGCTTTTGATATTATGAGCTAATCCCTTGCTGACCAGTTCTTTCATCACAAACGGTTTGAAAAGCTCCAGCGCCATTTCTTTCGGCAGACCGCATTGATACATTCTTAGATTCGGTCCAACAACAATTACGGATCGCCCAGAGTAGTCAACCCGTTTCCCAAGCAAGTTTTGTCTGAAACGTCCTTGCTTCCCTTTCAACATATGGCTCAAAGATTTCAACGGTCGGTTCCCTGGACCTGTGACCGGTCGGCCTCTTCTTCCATTGTCTATCAAAGCGTCTACCGCTTCTTGCAGCATGCGCTTCTCATTTTGGACGATAATATCGGGGGCGCCTAAGTCCAACAATCGCTTCAGACGATTGTTCCGGTTAATTACACGACGGTATAAATCGTTCAAGTCAGATGTGGCGAATCTTCCGCCATCTAGCTGAACCATTGGACGCAATTCAGGAGGGATCACCGGCAAAACATCCACGACCATCCATTCCGGCTGATTACCGGAACTTCTGAATGCTTCAAGCACTTCTAACCGTTTAATAATACGGGTACGACGCTGACCTTGAGCCGAATTTAACTCTTCCTTTAGCTGCTGCACTTCTTTATCTAAATCAATTTGTTCTAGAAGTCTTTTAATCGATTCAGCGCCCATCCCCGCGGAAAAACCATTACCGTATTTATCACGGTAATTTCGGTATTCCTTTTCAGATAGGAGCTGTTTCTTATCTAAAGGAGTATCCCCGGCGTCAATAACCACATAGGAAGCAAAATAAATAATTTCTTCAAGTGAACGAGGTGACATATCTAGCACGAGACCCATTCGACTTGGAATCCCTTTAAAGTACCAGATGTGGGAGACAGGAGCGGCTAGCTCAATATGAGCCATCCGCTCGCGACGCACCTTCGCTCGCGTGACTTCAACCCCGCATCGATCGCAAACAACGCCTTTATAGCGAACACGTTTATATTTTCCGCAATGACATTCCCAGTCCTTTGTCGGACCGAAGATTTTCTCGCAGAACAACCCTTCTTTTTCAGGCTTCAACGTACGATAATTTATAGTTTCGGGTTTTTTAACTTCCCCGAAAGACCAGGATCTGATCTTTTCGGAAGAAGCTAAACCTATCTTCATAAACTCAAAATTGTTCACATCTAACAAAGGGCATACCTCCCATGACCGTTATTTTTCGCATCACAATGAATTAGTAGGTAAGTCCCGAAAGTAGCGGTCACTCTATTTTCCCTTACTCTTCCGCAACGACTCCTTGAAGATTGAGATTCAACTTATCGCCTGAATTCTCATCATCTTCATCAATCTCGCGCATTTCTATTTCCTGCTCATCCTCTGCTAGGATTTTAACATCCATCCCGAGGGATTGTAGCTCTTTAATCAATACTTTAAACGACTCTGGCACACCTGGCTCTGGAACATTCTCGCCTTTTACAATCGATTCATACGTCTTTACCCGTCCAACTACGTCGTCAGACTTAACTGTAAGAATCTCTTGCAATGTATAGGCCGCCCCGTAAGCTTCAAGCGCCCAAACTTCCATCTCTCCAAAACGTTGTCCACCAAATTGAGCCTTACCGCCCAACGGTTGTTGTGTAACCAGCGAGTAGGGTCCTGTGGAACGAGCGTGGATCTTATCGTCAACCATATGAGCAAGCTTAATCATGTACATCACACCAACGGTCACACGATTATCAAAGGGTTCACCCGTTCTTCCGTCAAACAACACAGTCTTCCCATCTTTAGATAAACCAGCTTCCGCAAGCGTAGAGAATACATCATCTTCTCCTGCTCCATCGAAAACAGGCGTGGCAATATGAATACCAAGCGCTCTAGCAGCCATCCCCAGATGCGTCTCTAATACTTGACCGATATTCATCCGCGATGGAACCCCAAGCGGATTCAGGACGATCTCAACCGGTGTTCCATCCGGCAAGAACGGCATATCTTCTTCTGGAAGAATCCGCGCGATAACCCCTTTGTTTCCGTGACGCCCAGCCATCTTATCGCCAACAGAAATCTTACGCTTCTGCGCGATATAAACACGAACAAGCTGATTTACGCCTGGTGGTAACTCATCGCCGTTTTCGCGTGTAAATACTTTGACATCAACTACGATCCCAGAACCTCCGTGTGGAACGCGCAAGGAAGTATCACGCACTTCTCGCGCTTTCTCTCCAAAGATCGCGTGCAACAAACGCTCTTCTGCCGTCAATTCAGTTACACCCTTCGGCGTTACTTTTCCAACTAGAATATCACCGTCTGAAATTTCAGCTCCAACACGAATGATTCCACGCTCATCTAAGTCCTTTAACGCGTCTTCCCCCACGTTTGGTATATCACGTGTAATTTCTTCTGGCCCTAACTTTGTATCGCGAGCCTCAGATTCGTACTCTTCTATATGAATGGATGTGTATCCATCATCTTTTACAAGTTTTTCGCTCATCAAGATCGCATCTTCGTAGTTATAACCTTCCCACGTCATAAATGCGACAAGCGTATTTTTACCGAGCGCCAATTCCCCTTTTTCTGTGGACGGTCCATCCGCAATAATGTCACCCGCTCTGACAAACTCGCCCTTACGGATCACTGGACGCTGATTGACACATGTCCCTTGGTTCGATCGAACGAATTTATGAAGACGATACTTATCAAGATCACCCGTGACCATCTTCAGACCTTCAGGAACTTGGTTGGCTTTAATGTTCTTCAAAGTTTCTTCCGATTGGGAAATTCCCCAGTTAGCAGGCACTTCGGCGGGATTGCCGCTTTCATCGAAGAATTGCACCCTTCGAATCGAAACCTCTCGAGCTGTTACTCTTTCTACGATTCCTGGTTGAGTTGCGATAGTAGCTACACCTGAGTCTTTCGCCGCTGTGTACTCCATGCCAGTACCAATAAACGGCGCCTCTGGAACTAATAGCGGAACCGCTTGACGTTGCATGTTTGCTCCCATTAGGGCGCGGTTCGCGTCATCATTTTCTAAGAAAGGAATCATCGCAGTCGCAACAGATACTACCTGTTTCGGCGAAACATCCATGTAGTCAACCATATCCCTAGGCACAGAAATGATTTCGCCCTTACGTCGACAAATAACCGTGTCGCTTACAAAGCGACCCTCTTCATCAATCTCAGCGTTAGCCTGAGCAACATTGTAAACATCTTCCTCGTCAGCGGTCAGATAGACGATTTCCTCTGTCACCAATCCACTCTCTGGATCTACTTTTCTTCTCGGCGTTTCAATAAAGCCATACTCATTGATTCTTGCGTATGAAGAAAGGGAGTTAATCAATCCAATGTTCGGACCTTCTGGTGTTTCAATTGGACACATCCGACCATAGTGGGAATGGTGAACGTCACGCACTTCAAATCCTGCCCGCTCTCGCGTCAATCCACCTGGTCCAAGCGCGGATAAACGACGCTTATGAGTCAACTCAGCTAATGGATTCGTTTGGTCCATAAACTGAGACAACTGACTGCTGCCGAAGAACTCCTTAATTGCGGCAATTACCGGGCGAATATTGATTAAGGCTTGCGGCGTAATCGCATTCGCGTCTTGAATTGACATTCTTTCACGAACAACACGTTCCATACGGGAAAGTCCAATTCTAAATTGGTTCTGCAAAAGCTCACCAACAGAACGAAGGCGTCGATTACCTAAGTGATCAATATCGTCCGTATTTCCAATATTGTGCAACAGATTAATAAAATAATTAATTGAAGCAATAATATCAGCAGGCATAATATTTTTAACGTTCTTTTCAATCATCCCGTTAGAAATAACCTTTACGACCATTCCTTCATCAACAGGCGAGAAGATGTCGATTCCCTGCACAGCAATTTCATCTTCCACGACGCCGCCTCTTGTTTTAACATTAGCGATATTTAACCCTTTAGCTAGATATTTCTCTAGTTTTTCCATCAATCTGCGATCAACGACCTGACCAGATTGAGCTAATATCTCACCTGTTTCGCTATTAACTAGTGTTTCCGCAAGCTTCTGATTGTAAATGCGATTGCGAATATGCAACTTTTTGTTAATTTTATACCGACCAACGTTTGCTAAATCGTATCTTTTCGGATCAAAAAATCTCGACATAAGCAAACTTTTTGCATTTTCTACCGTTGGCGGTTCACCTGGACGGAGTCGTTCATATATTTCAATCAACGCTTTTTCAGTAGAATCGGTATTATCCTTTTCTAACGTATTCTTGATATATTCATCTTCCCCTAATAGATCTAATATTTCTGCGTCAGTGCCGAATCCTAGCGCACGCAAAAGAACCGTAACGGGGATCTTCCTTGTACGGTCAATACGAACATAGATCACGTCCTTAGCATCAGTTTCCAATTCCAACCACGCCCCGCGATTTGGAATCACTGTTGCCGTAAAGGCTTGCTTTCCGTTCTTATCAACTTTTGAATTATAGTAAACGCTTGGTGAGCGTACAAGCTGACTGACAATTACCCGTTCAGCTCCATTTATAATGAATGTTCCCGTATCTGTCATTAGCGGGAAATCACCCATAAACACTTCTTGTTCTTTAACCTCGCCTGTTTCTTTGTTAATCAGGCGTACTTTTACACGAAGGGGTGCAGCATAGGTTACATCACGTTCCTTCGTCTCATCAACAGAGTACTTCGGCTCTCCTAGGCTATAATCTATAAACTCTAACACTAGATTGCCTGTAAAGTCTTGAATTGGAGAAATATCTTGGAACATTTCCCGTAATCCTTCGTCTAAAAACCATTGATAGGATTTCTGCTGAATCTCAATTAAATTCGGTAATTCCATTACTTCTTCAATCCTGGCATAACTCCTACGTTGACGATGGCGTCCACATTGAATCAAATGACCTGCCAAATCATTCACCCCTCAAAGCAGAGTAATAAGCATCCTTTTATTAAGGATTCCCTCAAAAATTATAAGAATGGCGCTAAAAAACTTAGGCCACTAAAAAAGCTTCACAATTGAAGCCGAGGGTATGTTTCTCAAAAACTTAGTATATTATAGAAAAAAACATTAAACAAACTACTAATCCCGAATCGGATACCGTAAAATACAAATGGACAGTTCTATTATGTCAGTATTACCATAAAAATAACTATCCATTCACAGTATAATAATAAATTCAACCCTTGACATATGCAAATACGCTATTCTCGCTAGCATTTTATAACAATATCACAGTTGGCGATTAATGTCAAGGAAACCAATTTTAATCTCCCATTGCTTTCTGAGCCTTTATAATCCAATAGCCCTTCTTTTGCGTAATCTTTGTAACTTGTTCATACGTTTCTTCGAGTTTCCTAAAAGCGGATGGAGCGCCTTGTTTCTTTTGAATAACAATCCATAAATGTCCGCCAGGCTTTAAATAATGATAGGAGCGCTCAAAAATATGGTGTACCGTTACTTTTCCTGCCCGAATCGGCGGATTTGTCAAAATGACATTAAACTTTTGTTGTTGATCAACTTTTTCAAACAAGTCACTTTCAATTGCTCTCGCATTGTCAATCCCGTTGTTCTTAGCGTTCCAATTTGCTAATGAAACAGCTCGTTCATTAATATCGACCATCAACACGTCACCTTTGGACGCTAGGTAAGCAGCCGTCAAACCGATCGGACCGTAACCACAGCCAACATCCAACACGCGATCCTCGTTTTCGATCTCCATATTTTCGATTAAAAGTAGACTTCCGAAATCAATCCGTTCTTTTGAGAACACGCCCGCGTCACTTTTAAATGTAAATTCCCGACCACGCAACTGGAAATCAAATCGCTTCTCATCATGAGTTACGCTTGGACTATTCGTATAATAGTGTTCTGTCACTATCTCAACCCCGCTTTCCTTTCCGTTCCTAAGTCTTGTTTTGACTTATCGCCCGCAAAATATACTATCGGACGAATGCAAAATAGGGATCGGGATGAAAAAAGACCCACTGCATAATGACAATGAGTCTTTGTTTTATACGATCTGACTACTTAAGCTCGACAGTGGCTCCAGCTTCTTCAAGCTTGCCTTTAATTTCTTCAGCTTCTTCTTTTGAAACCCCTTCTTTAACTACCCCAGGGGCTCCGTCAACTAAAGCTTTCGCATCTTTCAATCCTAAGCCAGTGATTTCGCGAACCGCTTTGATCACGTTGATTTTACCACCGCCAGCAGCTTCAAGGTGTACAGTAAACTCTGTTTGCTCAGCAGCAGCGTCAGCAGCTCCACCAGCAGCTACAGCTACAGGAGCAGCAGCAGTTACTCCAAACTCCTCTTCGATTGCTTTCACTAGATCATTCAACTCAAGAACAGACATACCTTTAATTGATTCTATGATTTGTTCCTTAGACATTATGCCTTCCTCCTAAAATTTAATTTTTATAATATGTTCGAGTTTACACGCTAAAGAGAGATTTAAGCTTCTTCTTCCTGCTTATCGGAAACAGCTTTAACCGCAAGAGCAAAGTTTCGCACAGGCGCTTGTAAGACACTAAGCAACATTGAAACCAAACCTTCGCGCGGCGGTAGAGAGGCTAACTCCTTAAGTTCTGCTTCTCCCATCACTTTTCCGTCAACGATTCCGCCTTTAAGCTCAAGCTTGTCGTTGGATTTAGAAAAGTCATTTAAAATTTTCGCGGCTGTAACTTCGTCTTCAGCAAATGCGATCGCAGTTGGTCCGACTAAGTATTCATCCAATTCCGTAACGCCAACTTCCGCAGTCGCGCGCTGGGCAAGTTTATTCTTGTAAACTTTAAACTCTACACCCGCATCGCGGCAAAGCTTACGAAGTTCTGTCACTTGAGCAACAGTTAGACCACGATAGTCTGTTAACACTGTACTTTTTGCTTCACGAATTTTGGACGCAATTTCTTGCACAGTTTGAACTTTCTGTTCACGTACTGCCACGGTACCCACCTCCTATAGTTGTTAATGGCGCGCACTAAAAATGCCCTTCGTAAACACGAAGGGCATAGGTATCCTAATTGAATATCTATCATGCACACCTCGGAAGGAAATTAAGCCAAACGGCGCCTTCTGTCTACGGTTTATCATTCAAATTTATATTCTGCGACGAACGCAGATTCCATTTTTAAACTATATCATTTGATGCGTTACAAGTCAACTACTTTATAGCAGCAACTGAACTTACATCAACTTTTACCCCAGGGCCCATTGTAGAACTCACAGCTACATTTCTCATATAAGTCCCTCTTGAAGCCGCAGGTTTAGCCTTTTGCAAAGTGTCGAGCACCATCTCTAAATTTTCGTAGAGTTTATCGACATCAAATGATGCCTTGCCAATCGGAGCATGAATGTTACCCGCTTTATCCGTGCGGAATTCAATTTTCCCGGCTTTGATTTCTTCTACCGCTTTTTCAACTTCAAACGTAACAGTTCCTGTTTTAGGGTTAGGCATTAATCCTTTAGGACCTAGCACACGACCTAAACGTCCAACTTGTCCCATCATATCAGGCGTAGCTACAACAACATCAAAATCGAGCCACCCTTGTGAGATTTTATTAATCATATCTTCATCGCCAACAAAATCCGCGCCAGCGTTCTCAGCTTCTTTCGCTTTTTCACCTTTGGCAAAAACAAGCACGCGTTGCGTATTTCCTGTTCCGTGCGGCAATACAACCGCGCCGCGCAACTGTTGATCAGCCTTTTTTACGTCGATCCCAAGTCTAACAGCGACTTCAACCGTCTCATCAAACTTAGCTGTAGCAGAACCCTTAACCAGCTCAAGAGCTTCTTTCGCGTCATACGTTTGCTCGCGATCAATCGTCTTTATTGCTTCTTGGTACTTCTTTCCTCTTTTAGCCAACTTAAACTCCTCCTATTTATGTGGTAATAGCGGTTTCGATTTTACCTCCCACATGACCGTCTATTGCGACAGCCATATCTAATCGGCAATTGCGACCGATTAATTGTCGGCTAGAACTGAGCATAACCACATTCATAGCCGACCTATTCTTCATTAGTCCTCGATTGAGATCCCCATACTGCGCGCAGTTCCTTCAACCATACGGATCGCTGCTTCAACATCAGCCGCATTTAAATCAGGCATCTTTGTTTCTGCGATCTCACGAACTTTATCTCGCTTTATTGTAGCGACTTTTTCACGATTTGGAACTCCAGATGCCGTTTCGATACCAGCAGCTTTTTTAAGCAAAACAGCAGCTGGAGGCGTTTTTGTAATAAAAGTAAATGAGCGATCTTCAAATACAGTTATTTCAACAGGAATAATCAAACCAGCTTGCTCTTGCGTGCGGGCGTTGAATTCTTTACAGAATCCCATAATGTTAACCCCGGCTTGACCAAGCGCAGGACCTACTGGGGGCGCTGGGTTTGCTTTACCTGCAGGAATTTGCAATTTTACAACTTTAATTACTTTCTTAGCCACATGACACACCTCCTTAATCAACAAATGCGACTATCAATTTATTCGCATCTAACAAATTGATAAAACAATTTAAAACTACCATACCGACGAGGATATATCAAGTCTGATCGACTTTATAATTTTTCCACCTGATCGAAATCAAGCTCAACCGGCGTTTCTCGTCCAAACATGTTAACGTGCACCTTTACCTTCTGTCTATCCGCCTGGATTTCTTCGATCGTGCCGACAAACTCCGCAAAAGGGCCTTCCTTTACTTTCACTGTTTCTTTAATCGTGAAATCAATTTTCGGTTTAACTTCTTCCACACCCATTTGTTTCAAGATCGTTTCTACTTCACTCGGCTTTAGGGGCGTGGGTTTTGAACCAGAGCCTGCCGACCCAACGAATCCTGTTACCCCTGGAGTATTTCGCACAACATACCAGGAATCATCCGTCATCACCATTTCGACCAAAACATAGCCAGGGAAAACCTTTTTAGTGACGACTTTCCTCTTGCCATCCTTTATCTCTTCCTCTTCTTCGGTAGGAATCATCACCCGGAAGATCTTATCCAGCATATCCATGGATTCGACACGCTTTTCTAGATTGGTCTTAACTTTGTTTTCATACCCCGAATATGTATGAACAACATACCACGATTTTTCCATCTAATAGGACGTTTCGTCCTTCCCCCCAATCGATTTATTGACCTAAAATCAACTCAATGATCTGCGAAATCCCTAAATCGATAACCGCAAAGAAAACAGTAATAAGTGTTACAGTCACAAGAACGACCGTTGTATAGCTAACCAGCTCCTTACGACTAGGCCAACGAACTCTCTTCAGTTCAACCCATACATCCCGTAAAAAACTAGGCGTATTCTTAAAACCAGCGCCAATCTTACCTAAAAACCCCACAGTGACACCCCCATTGCATTGGGCTTAAAGTTAGCGAGTTTCACGATGCGCAGTATGTCCATTGCAAAACTTGCAAAACTTCTTCATCTCAATGCGGTCAGGATGGTTGCGCTTATTCTTACCTGTGGTATAGTTACGTTGCTTACACTCGGTGCACGCTAATGTTACGATTACCCGCATGATGTTACACCTCCCACATTTAATCTCTAATCCCCTATTTCCGAAAAGGAATAGCCAAAAACCACATTGTCTTTATGCTATATCAAAACGGGTAAAACCAGCTATTTACACAGCCACCCTCAAACTTTAGCACATCTCCTATTTTCATGTCAAGAAAAACGTCGAGACGTTTCAAAAGTGGTTTACTTCCTCTTCACTCGCAATTTTTAAGGGAGTCCTAGACCGCTCTAATGAACAGTATTAACCGGAATTCAATGTTTCAAAACAATTCCAATAGAAAAGGCATTATCTTTTTCTAAACGAAATTGATAATGCCTTATTTCAGTATCGTAATTTCCCTTATCTCTAAGTACTTTTCCAACTTCCTCTTCACTCGTTGCAAAGCATTGTCTATTGACTTTACATGTCTATCAAGATCCTCGGCAATCTCTTGATAGGAACGGCCATCCAAGTAGAGGACGAGTACCTGACGTTCTAAATCACTTAAAATTTCGGCCATCTTGTCCTCGATGTCCGCAAACTTCTCCTGATTAATGATCAATTGTTCAGGATCTGTGACGCGATGTCCAGAGATGACATCTAAAAGTGTTCTATCGGAATCTTCGTCATATATAGGTTTATCTAAAGAGATATAGGAATTCAACGGGATGTGCTTCTGACGCGTCGCTGTCTTAATCGCTGTAATAATCTGTCTCGTGATGCATAGTTCAGCAAAAGCTCTAAAAGAAGATAGCTTGTCTCCCCTAAAATCGCGAATCGCTTTATATAACCCGATCATGCCCTCTTGCACGATGTCTTCTCGATCAGCGCCAATTAAAAAGTAAGACCTGGCTTTCGCTCTCACAAAATTTTTATACTTGTGGATTAGATATTCTAATGCGTCTGATTCCCCACTTTTGACCATCTCAACCAAATCTTCATCTGGCATATATCCATAGGCTGAAGGCATATCCTTTAGGTCGGCATTCACTAGCATCCCTCCAGGCTCCGTAATAGCATTATATAAGCACTCTCTATTATACATTATGTAACCTGGAATCGTCAACTTAGACCGACTACCCTTATTGTCGCCGCCACTTTTCAAATATTTCAGCAATTTCCCCTTTTAAAGGGATGCTTGTTCTAAGCGGTTCATACTTAATCTGCTGCGCTGTTTTACGAATCGACACCTTCGCCTTTTCAATATCTTCACGCAATTCTCTAGCTGATTTTCTTAAAGCTCCATATCCAAATGAAATCCTTTGTTCAGTATAGTCAGATGTCGCCACCGTAATCCTGACCTTTCTCGATCGCCACCTGTTGGCGAGCCGTTCAATCATCTCATCGGCTGTTTCATTTTCCTTTGTGTAATAAATGTCAACTTTATACTTCTTTGTTTTTTTCCCCATGCCTGGTACCTGATGAGCGTCAAATACAACGAGAATTTTAGACCCAGAGTACACGCGATATTCCGATAATATCTCTAGTAACTGATCGCGAGCTCGGCCTAAGTCTCTCTTCTTATGCTCGGCTAGTTCAGGCCAGGCTCCTATCATATTGTAACCGTCAACGATAAGAAGCTCTTCCATTTCTTTTCTTTCCCATCACACAGAAGCGTGAATAGGGCGCCTCTGCCTATATACTTCAAACATGAGCAATGCGCCGGCAACCGACGCGTTCAACGAAGTAACCTGACCAGCCATTGGCAAGCGAACTAAAAAGTCACAGTTATCCTTGACCAAACGACTGACCCCTTTTCCTTCACTTCCGATCACTAACCCGATCGGCATATCGAACTTCGCTTCTCGATAATCCTGTTCCCCAGCAGCATCCGCGCCAACAAACCAAACGCCTTGTTCTTTTAATTCCTCAATCGTTCGAGCAATATTAGTCACACGAGCGACAGGGATATATTCCATCGCTCCCGCCGCGGCTTTAGCCACAGTAGATGTCAGACCAACCGCTCTTCTACGGGGAATGATAATGCCATGAGCGCCAACAGCGTCAGCTGTCCGCATGATCGAACCTAGATTGTGCGGATCTTCAATCTCATCAAGAATTAGAATGAAAGGTTGCTCGTCTCTTTGTTTAGCTATATTCAGAATATCATCTACTTCAGCGTATGTGTAAGCTGCCACAAACGCAATTACACCCTGATGAGCTTCCCCTTTCGCAGTCATGTCCAACTTTTTCTTAGGCACAAATTGGAGTTGGATTTTCGCTTCTTTGGCCATTTTCACCACTTGCGTGATCGAGCCTTTTTGAGAACCATCAGCAATCCAAATCTTATTAATCGAACGTCCGGAACGCAGCGTTTCAAGAACCGGATTCCTGCCAACAATATACTCTTCATTCATCGTTATCACCTACCTCGATTATTGCCACTATTTTTTGCAACAATTCCTGTAACCGTTGTCGTTGGTCCGCTAAATAAAGATAGCCGAGCAAACACTCTAATCCAGAACTATTTCTATAATCCATAAGATCTGTATTTTTAGGCGTTGTCCCTGACTTCGCGTTACGGCCCCGTTTAATAAACCAGGTTTCGTTTTCTGTTAGTTCATCTTTTAACTTTTGCAATGCGGCTGATTGCGCTTTAGCGGAAACGTAACGGGTAGCCTCTCGATGAAGTCGATGAGGCTTTCCCGCCTGTGTTTTTAATAAGTGCGCTCTAATATAAATTTCCAACACAGCGTCACCCATATAAGCTAAACTCAGCGGATTAAGCAACTTTGGATCAAAGTGAGGTTCTGTTTCATTTAGGAACATCATCTTATTTCCTTCTCCACCTTACCCCTTGCGGCGTATCCTCTAACACAATCCCTTTTTCTATAAGCAAATCGCGAATCTCATCCGCGCGCGTGAAGTTTCGAGCTTTTCGGGCTTCTTCTCTCTCTTGGATCAAATCGTCGATCTCCTCAGCAAGCAACTCCTCATCCACGCCAACAAACGGCAATCCCAATACGTCACCAAACTCTTGAAAAAGATCTAAATACATCTCAATACCCGCAATCGATACTTTCGAGTTACGTAAATATTGATTCGCCTCTCTAACCCATTCAAACACAACAGCTAATGCGTCAGCCGTATTAAAATCATCATCCATCGCTTCGATAAATTTATCGCGATAGATTGCTTGTTTTTCGATATTTAAATCGGTATCACTTGTTGCCGCTTGCTTCCTATGTTGCAAGTTACTGATCGCAGTAATGACTCGATCCCACCCACTTCTCGCTTGCTCTAACAACGCTTCACTGAAATTGATCGGATTCCGATAATGGGCGCTTAACATAAAGAAACGAATGATGCGCGGAGGGATGCTCTCCCTAATATCTTTCACCAATACAAAATTACCCAGCGACTTTGACATCTTTTCATTTTCTATATTAATATACCCGTTATGCATCCAATATTTCGCCATAGCCTGTTCAGTCAATGCCTCTGTCTGAGCAATTTCATTTTCGTGATGCGGGAAAATAAGATCATGACCGCCGCCATGAATATCAAAGCTCTCCCCAAGATACTTCCTCGACATCGCTGAGCATTCGATGTGCCAACCAGGCCTTCCTTTCCCCCACGGACTTTCCCAGGAAATTTCGCCAGCCTTCGCATCCTTCCACAAAGCAAAGTCTAATGGGTTATCTTTTTGTTCATTAATGGCAATACGCGCCCCAGAACGAAGCTCGTCAATATTTTGATGCGATAACTTTCCATAATCATCGAACTTGTCTGTGCGGTAATAAACATCTCCATCGGATTCATAGGCATAGCCCTTCTCGATCAATCCTTCAATAAATGCAATGATCTCCTCAATATGTTCCGATACACGCGGATGCTTGGTCGCTTCTTTTACGTTTAACGCCTTTACGTCATTCATATAAGCTTCAATAAAGCGGTCAGCAACTTGCGGCACGGTTAAGCCCGTCTCCTCTGCTTTTTGAATCAGTTTATCATCAACATCTGTAAAGTTGAGGATATACGTCACTTCATAATTTCGATACTCCAAATACCTTCGAATGACGTCAAAAACTATGGCAGGCCTGGCGTTACCGATATGAATATAGTTATACACCGTCGGACCGCAAACATACATCCTTACTTTGCCGGGCTCCAAAGGAATGAAATCCTCTTTCTTTCGAGTTAATGTGTTAAATATTTGAATCGCCATTATTTTTCGAATGCCTCCTTCATATACATTTAACGCTTTATTTAGATGCAAAAAACCGTCCCCAAAGCCTTGGCTTCAGAGACGGTTTACCCGCGGTTCCACTCTGCTTAGAGACTGCTACGCGCAACAGCTCCCGCTTGAATACCCAGATAACGGTAGGTCAACCGTATCTTGCCTAATCACCCTCATCGGATTTTCAACAATCGGCTCCCAGGGGCACTTCCAAGAAGATAGTCCGAGCTGCTCTCAGCCATAGGCCAGCCCTTTCTGTATCGACTTATTCCGTCTTGTACTTCTCCTGTTCTTCACCTTTATTTTATATATTCTATACCTACTCAGTTTGCGACAAAAATGAGTTTAGGCGATTCACGACGGCTTCTTTCCCCAATAATGAAATCGTTTCATTCAGGTCTCGTCCTTGTGTCTGTCCTGTAGTGACGACACGAACAGGCATAAATAATGCCTTCCCCTTTAAACCAGTCGACTTTTGCGTGTTTTTCAACGCTTGTTTAATTTCCTCCGCATTAAACTCGGTGGTTCCTTGTAATTCATCCATAAAGGCCTTTAACACGGTAGACGCCTGTTCCTCAGACAATACCGATGTTGCCTTCTCATCATATTTTATCTCATCCTTAAAGAAAAGAGAAGCGAGTTCAATAATTTCCGCTCCATATGATAGCTGTTCTTGATAAAGCGAGACAAGCCGGGTGACCCAATCCAACTGATCCATCGTTGGCTCCTCAGAAGCATATCCAGCTGCTTGCAGATGCGGCAAGCATAACGCAACGACGCGTTCGATCGGTTGCTGTTTCATATAATGATTGTTCATCCAATTAAGTTTCTCACGGTCAAAAACGGAGGGAGATCTAGAAATACGAGACAAGCTAAATTGTTCGATTAGCTGCTGCTTTGTAAAGATCTCCTCTTCCGCCTCTGGCGCCCAACCAAGCAATACCAAGAAGTTAAGCATCGCTTCCGGAAGATAACCTAAGTCTTGATATTGTTCCAAAAATTGCACAATTGATTCGTCTCGTTTACTCATCTTTTGCCGATCTTCATTAAAAATGAGCGCCACATGGGCAAATTCAGGAGCTTCAAAGCCAAGCGCCTCATAAATCATCAGCTGCCTAGGCGTATTAGATAAATGTTCGTCGCCGCGAATGACGTGAGAAATACGCATTAAATGATCATCAATCGTAACCGCAAAGTTATACGTAGGCGCCCCATCTGGGCGAACAATCACAAAATCTCCAGTGCCATTCGAATCAAACGACACATTGCCGCGAATCAAATCTTTAACGACATAATGCCGATCTTCCACCACACGAAAACGAATCGAAGCCGAACGTCCAGCTTCTCGATATTGTTCCTTTTGCTCCGACGTTAAGTGACGACAGGTTCCCGCATATTTCGGCGTTTCCCCTTTCGATAACTGCTGTTCTCTTTGTTTCTCCAATTCCTCCGTCGTACAAAAGCATTCGTAAGCTCGTCCCGCTTCAAGTAATTGATCAATATACTGCTGATAGATGTCAACCCGATCCATCGAACGATACGGGCCATAATCCCCGCCAACATCGACGCTTTCATCCCACTCGACACCGAGCCACCGCAAACTACTTAATAGTTTCTCTTCCGCGCGCGCTACGTTGCGCTGACGGTCTGTATCTTCAATCCGAACAATAAATTTCCCGCCGCGATTACGGGCAAATAAATAATTAAATAAAGCGGAGCGGGCCCCCCCTATATGTAAATGTCCTGTTGGACTCGGAGCGAACCGCACCCGAACGTCTTGGGCCATTGAAACACACCATCCTTCTATCTTATCAAAAAAATTATAGCGCAAACTGAATTTTTATGCGTTTTCTTTGCCTAGTAGAACAACAGCCAAGGCGGCAATCCCTTCTTCCCTGCCCACAAAACCTAGCTTCTCTGTCGTTGTTGCCTTGATGTTCACTTGTTCGATTTCAACTTTCAAAAGTTGGGCAATGATCGTCTGCATTTGCGGTATGTACGGCAACATTTTAGGCCTTTCAGCCATAATTGTACAATCAATATTGATCACGCGAAAATCCTTTTCGCTCATTAATTCAACCACTTTACTTAATAACACTTTACTATCTGCGTCTTTGTACGCTTCATCTGTATCAGGAAAATGTTTTCCGATATCCCCTTCCCCGATTGCCCCTAAAATCGCATCGCTAACAACGTGCAATAATACATCCGCATCCGAATGACCGAGCAGTCCTCGATCATAAGGAATATGCGCGCCGCCAATGATTAAATCACGATCTTCAGCAAAGCGATGGACATCGAAGCCTTGTCCAATTCGTAACATGATGCCTATCCCCTTCTTTGCTCCAATATAGTTTCACCAAGTTTTAAATCTTCCGGCGTCGTCAGCTTTATGTTTGTATACTCGCCTTCAACCAATACGACGCGGTGACCTTGCCACTCCATCAGCATTGAATCATCAGTCCCAACAAAGCCTTTATCTTGAGCCTGTTGATGGGCCGTTAAGATCGTGGAAAGACGAAAAGCTTGTGGGGTTTGCGCGGCCCACAAGCTTTGGCGAGGCGGCGTTGATTCCACCACGCCTTCGCCATTCACGATTTTAATTGTATCTTTCACTGGAACTGCCGGAACCGCCCCACCTTCTTCTCGCGCGCTGGCCATGATCTTTTCAATTAACTTCCGGGATGGAAAAGGCCTTGCCGCATCATGAATCAGAACAAATTCAACATTTTTTAACACTTTCAATCCGTACCATACACTCTGTTGCCGTTCAGCTCCGCCCGCGATGACACGCAGCGGAGCAATATCAGCAAGCATTTGTTCGGTTCGGACAATATCTTCTTCATTCGTCACAACGACAATTTCCTTTATTTGTGGAATTTGTGTAAATAATTGCGCCGAACGAAATAAAACTGGTTTACCTTGTATTGATATAAATTGTTTTTTATCCGAAGCGCCCATCCGGGTTCCCTGTCCAGCCGCGGCAATAATTACACCAAAACTCACAACTATTCTCCTCTTTCATCTAACCGTTTCATTGGGCCTTTTCCAACATTTTGGGTTTCGCAAAAATCATTCGACCAGCCGACGTCTGCAATACACTTGTTACTAGTACGTCGATATGACTTCCGATGTAGTCTCTGCCCCCTTCAACGACGATCATAGTCCCATCATCAAGATAGGCAACACCTTGCCCGTGTTCTTTTCCATCCTTGATCAATTGAACATTCATTTCCTCGCCAGGCAGAACAACTGGCTTCACCGCATTGGCTAGATCATTTATATTTAGTACGGGCACACCTTGCAATTCGCACACTTTATTTAAATTAAAATCATTTGTAACGACTTTCCCAGAAGTGACTTTCGCCAACCTGACCAGTTTGCTATCTACTTCCTGAATATCTTCAAAATCTCGTTCTTCAATGATCACTTTAACTTTTAATTCTTTTTGAATACGATTTAAAATATCTAGCCCTCGACGACCCCGATTTCGCTTAAGGACATCCGAGGAATCGGCAATATGTTGCAATTCTTCAAGCACAAACTGTGGGATTACGAGCGCCCCTTCGATAAAACCCGTTTTGCATATATCAGCGATTCTTCCATCGATGATCACACTTGTATCCAAAATTTTATAATCGCCGCTCTTGGCTTTATTAGCCAACTCTTCTTTCTTATGCTTCGACAACTTACCGATAGAAAATACAGAAATCAATTCATCCCGTTTGTGAATTCCCACCTGAAACCCCATATATCCTAACACACATGATAAGACGATAGGCAGAAAATCTCCGACGACTGACAACGGAATGTAGCTGAGCGGTAAGAATAGTAAAAATGCAACAATAAGACCAATGATAAGACCCATAGCGCCAAATAAGATATCTGTAATCGGCAACTTCAATAAAGCTTCTTCTCCCCAGCGAACAGCCCTCAAAATGTGATCAGCCAACCACGCTGAAAAAAGAAAGAACAATATTGCCCCAAACGCTGCCCCAATATAAGATCCTATCGCTGTCCCCCCCATATTTAAATAGGGATCCAAAAATAGGAATAGAGTTGAACCAAAACGATAACCAAGCGCGCCTCCAATAATTGTAATCAACAGTTGAACAATTCTTCTTACCATTCCTTCACCTCCTCTCCCCATTATTGACCAACTATCTGAATAAAAACCAATTTATCAATTTTTCGATCTAGCGAATAGGAATTTCTACAATGTGGAGTCATTAATGACGTGTTCCTCTTCATTCTTTTCCAAACTCTTGTTGCCTTTCCACCTCAAATGATCGATACTTTTTTTAACTCCATACAAGGCGTACAAGACTAAGGGAATCGAAACAACCTTCGGAAGTTGAGTAGGAAACAAGTAACCAAGGAAAGCAACACTCACAATTAAAATCGGCACAACCCAAATTGTGGCCTTTGGAACACCGACCTTTTTAAAATTCGGATACTTAACCCTTGAAACCATTAAGTATGCTAACATCAACATGGTTAACACAAGATAAGGCGGCGGAAAAGAATTGTGATACAACGCAAGCGTAGCTAAGGCGCCCCCAGCCGCTGTAATTGGCAAACCAACAAAATAGCCTGTTTTACCGCTTGATTGGATATTAAAGCGAGCCAAACGAAGCGCGCCACAGATCGGAAACACACCAATACTAATAACACCTAACATACCTAACTCTTGTAGAGCTGCGGCATAAATAATCAAAGCGGGCGCCACGCCAAAAGTGACGAGATCAGATAAAGAATCTAATTGTTTCCCAAATTCGCTTTGGGCGTTAAGCAATCTCGCCATTCTTCCGTCTAGGCCGTCTAGGGCCATCCCGAGTATCACCAGAATTGCCGCATATTCAACATACTGATAACCATCTTGGAAAGCTAACAAAATAGCCATGACACCAAGAAACAGGTTACTAATCGTCAACATATTTGGTATTGCTTTTACCATGCTGAGCTGACCTCCCTTTAGGTCTCCCTATACCATACGTAAGTAAAGGATCCTAGGTTTCATTTTTAACTTAAATGTGCCGATCGATAAAAACTTGCTCTTGAATTCGTTTCAAACCTTCACGAATCGCGCGGGCTCGAACTTCGCCGATCCCTTCAACTTCATCTAATTCCTCAATCGTGGCCATCATAACCTCAGGTAGATTGCCAAACTTATCGATCAAATTTTGCACAATGGTTGTCGGCAAACGCGGAATCTTGCTTAATATGCGATAGCCTTTCGGCGAAGCGGGCTCTTCTTGGATATTAATATTCCCTGGATAGCCTAGTTCGCGAACAATGTGGTGATAATCTAACAACTCATCGGAGGACAGCTTCTTCATTTCTTCTAGCACATTCTCAGCGTAAAAGCGTTCAGGATTTGAACTATAATCTTGAATGAGATGACAGGCTTCTACTTCAATATTGCCCACTAATTCCTCTAATTGCATACTAATTAAACGGCCTTCCGCGCCAAGTTCATTAATATAGTTATTGATTTCAGTTTTAATTCGCAATACCATTTCAATTCTTTGCATCACTAAGACAACTTCATGCAGCGTAACCAATTCCTCAAACTCCAACGCGCCCAAATTAGTCATCGCTTGATCTAAGACAGACTTGTATTTCTCCAATGTTTGAATCGCTTGGTTTGCCTTTGTCAAAATAACCCCAATATCTTTTAAGGCATAACGAAAATTCCCTTGGTAGAGAGTGATGATATTTCTTCTTTGCGAGATAGAGATTACTAAATGGCCCGTTTGTTTAGCGGTGCGCTCCGCCGTTCGGTGACGAATCCCTGTCTCCCTGGAAAAGATAGATGATTCCGGCACAAGTTGTGTATTGGCGTACAAAATCTTTCTTCCATCATCGCTTACGATGATGGCCCCATCCATTTTTGCCAATTCATAAAGATAAGCGGGCGTAAATTCACAATTGATAAAAAAACCGCCATCTACCAAATCCATCACATCCTGGCTCTGGCCGACAACGATTAAAGCGCCCGTTTTAGCCCGCAGCACATTCTCAAGACCTTCTCTAAATTGGGTTCCCGGGGCGACAAACCGTAAAATTCGACTAACCGATGGCTCGATATCTTTCATCTCACTCATCCACTCTATCCTCCTAACGCTTCCCGAAGCGCTTCCTCAACAGTTTGCACAGGGATAATCGTTACTCCTTGCGGGTGGTCCCACCCTGTTACATTCTTGTTGGGAATAATCGCGCGCTTAAAACCTAGCTTCGCCGCCTCCTTAACCCTTTGTTCTATCCGAGAAACCCCCCGGACTTCACCAGTTAAGCCAATTTCACCAATGATTATATCATCAGGCAGCGTAGAATGATCTCGGAAAGAAGAGGCAATAGAAACGGCGATCGCCAAGTCAATAGCCGGTTCGTCTAATCTTATCCCTCCTGCTACATTAACATAAGCATCCTGATTTTGTAATAACATTCCAATTCTTTTTTCCAAGACAGCCATAATCAATGAGACGCGATTATAATCAACACCCGTTGCCATTCTCCTCGGCGAAGGAAAACTAGTTGGAGTAATCAATGCTTGCAGTTCAACTAACACCGGTCGCGTTCCTTCCATACTAGCGACAACCGCGGAGCCCGCCGCTTTACTCCTCTCTGACAAGAATAATTCAGACGGGTTTGCAACCTCCACCAAACCCTTTTCCATCATCTCGAAAATACCAATCTCATGAGTCGAACCAAAACGATTTTTTACAGATCTTAAAATCCGATACGTGTTGTGCCGTTCACCTTCAAAGTAAAGCACAGAGTCAACCATATGTTCTAATAACCTGGGACCAGCGAGGTCCCCTTGTTTCGTAACGTGACCGACAATCATAATTGCAATTTCTTTAGATTTAGCGATACGCATGAAATGAGAGGCGCACTCTCGCACTTGCGAGACACTTCCTGGAGCAGATGTAACAGAAGGATGATACACTGTTTGAATTGAATCAATCACGACCACTCTTGGTTGTAGCTGGTCAATTTCAAGCTCGATTCTTTCTAAATCTGTTTCCGCAAAAACGAACAAATCATCACTGTCAGCCCCTAATCGATCCGCCCTCAACTTTGTTTGCTTCGTTGATTCTTCTCCAGATATATATAGTACCTTATGCTGGTCGTTAGCTAAAAAATGAGACATTTGCAGCAAAATCGTTGATTTTCCTATTCCGGGGTCGCCCCCAACTAAAATAAGTGATCCCGGGACAATCCCGCCGCCTAAAACGCGATTTAATTCCGCCATCCCTGCGCTCATTCTCGGTTCCTGTCCACTTTTCACTTGACCGATCGGCACTGCCTTATTATCTCTACTGGAAATCGGTCGAACACCTTTTCCTGTTCGTTTATCCTCAATCTCTTCAACAAACGAATTCCAACTTGAACAACCTGGGCACTTCCCAAGCCATCTGGGAACCTCATAACCACATTCTTGGCAAGCAAATTTTGTTTTAATTTTGGACATTCGGCAACACTCCGCTTATTATATCTAAAACAGAACTAACACAATATATTTTTCTGCATTATTACCTGAAATTCCTGCTTTAAGCAAGCTCATAATAAAAAATACTTCTTTCGAAGTATAGGTAACCTTTGCTTCCTCCGCCAGGAATCTTAAAACAAGGAAATGAAGGCCTCCTTACGGAGGCCTGTTGACACCCTTGCTTATCTTTCCTGAGATGGCACTGGCGCATTTTCTTCTTTTGATACTGACAGTTCGCCGTCTTTGAAATCAATAATGACGGTATCTCCTTTTTTAATGTTACCGATTAACAATTCCTCAGACAATCGGTCCTCGATATGCTTTTGAATTGCTCGTCGCAATGGACGGGCCCCGAATACAGGATCGAAACCTTCCTTCGCTAAATAATCTTTCGCCTCTTCAGAAAGAGTAAAATCGATTTCCTGCTCCTGCAGACGCTTACGCAACTGCCCTGCCATTAAGGTTGTAATGGAGCGGATATGTTCGCGTTCCAAGGAGTGGAACACAATCAATTCATCTATACGGTTTAAAAATTCCGGTCGGAATGTTCGTTTCAATTCTTCCATCACACGATCTTTCATGTCTGTATAAGCGCGATCTGAGCCCGCTGGTGTAAATCCTAAACTCGTATTCTTCTTAATCGTATCTGCGCCAACGTTAGAAGTCATGATAATTACTGTATTGCGGAAGTCAACGGTACGTCCTTTTGAATCGGTTAACCGTCCATCTTCTAATACTTGTAATAAAATATTAAAAACGTCTGGGTGGGCCTTCTCAATTTCATCCAAAAGGACAACAGAGTATGGCTTGGTGCGCACTTTTTCCGTAAGTTGACCACCTTCTTCAAAGCCAACATATCCCGGAGGAGCCCCGACTAATCGTGAAGTAGAATGCTTTTCCATATACTCAGACATGTCAATCCGAATAATTGCATCTTCTTCGCCGAACATGACTTCAGCTAACGCTCTCGCCAATTCCGTTTTTCCAACGCCCGTTGGTCCAAGGAAAATAAAGGAGCCAATCGGACGCTTCGGGTCTTTCAACCCCGCTCTCGCCCTGCGGATCGCGCGCGAGATCGACTGCACCGCGTCTTCTTGACCGATGATGCGCTGATGAAGGATTTTTTCCATGTTCAACAATCGGTCTGTCTCTTCTTCTTTCAATTTATTAACTGGAATCCCTGTCCAGCCGGCAACGACTTGGGCAATATCTTCAGGGACAACTTCATAATCAGACTGACCTTGTTTTTCTTGCCACTCCGCTTTCGTCTTTTCTAGTTCCTCGCGGATTTTTTGTTCATTATCCCGCAGCGAAGCCGCCTTTTCAAATTCCTGACTTTGCACCGCAGAGTCCTTTTCTTTCCGAACTTCCTCTAATCGCTGCTCAAGTTCCTTTAGATTTGGAGGCGCCGTGTACGATTGTAGACGAACTTTAGATGCAGCTTCGTCAATCAAGTCAATCGCCTTATCAGGCAAGAAGCGATCAGAAATATAGCGATCAGACAATTTTACAGCTGCTTCAATCGAATCATCCGTAATTTTAACGCGATGGTGAGCTTCGTAACGATCTCTCAAACCGTAAAGAATTTGAATCGCTTCTTCCGCGCTTGGTTCATTAACCTGAATCGGTTGGAAACGACGCTCTAACGCAGCATCCTTCTCAATATATTTGCGATACTCGTCTAGCGTTGTCGCTCCGATACATTGTAATTCCCCGCGAGCTAACGATGGCTTCAAGATGTTCGACGCATCGATCGCTCCCTCAGCTCCGCCTGCTCCAATCAATGTATGCAACTCGTCAATAAACAAAATAATATTTCCAGCTTGTCGGATCTCATCCATGATCTTCTTAAGCCGATCCTCGAATTCACCGCGATATTTCGTGCCAGCAACCACCGTCCCCATGTCCAATGTCATCACGCGTTTGTTGCGTAGCGTCTCTGGAATCTCATTGCTAACGATCAACTGCGCCAGACCTTCCGCGACTGCTGTTTTTCCAACGCCAGGTTCTCCGATTAACACAGGGTTGTTCTTTGTTCTTCTGCTCAGCACTTGTATCACGCGTTCAATCTCTTTCTCACGACCGATCACCGGATCTAAACCGCCCTCGCGAGCATGGACTGTTAAGTCACGCGCCAAACTATCAAGCGTTGGGGTATTGACAGCGGCATTCCCCCCGCCTTGATTACCCGAAGAAAGCGCTTCATTACTTCCAAGTAATTGCAATACTTGTTGTCTTGCTTTATTTAGACTCACGCCTAAATTATTTAATACACGAGCGGCAACGCCTTCGCCTTCTCGAATTAAACCTAGTAAAATATGCTCTGTTCCAACATACGTATGTCCTAATTTTCTAGCTTCATCCATCGATAATTCAATTACTTTCTTAGCCCGTGGAGTATAATTGATGTTGCTTGGATTCTCTCCGCCGCGACCGATTAAACTTTCTACTTCGCCTTGAATTTTGTCCAAGCCGAGACCTAACGCCTGTAAGGCTTTAGCCGCGATCCCTTCGCCTTCACGAATTAAACCTAATAACACATGCTCTGTACCAATGTTTTTATGTCCTAAACGAACCGCCTCTTCCTGCGCCAAAGCAAGCACCTTCTGGGCTCTTTCAGTAAATCGACCGAACATCATAATAATTACCCTCCATTCTCATTCAAGTCATTTGCAACAGTTTGTAACCTCTCCCTTATCAATTCCGCGCGCCTTACATCACGCTGAGCGGGAGTTAAATCTTTACCAGAATACATCTGTAAAAATCCGGGTTGGATCAGTACCATTAGTTCATTAATTGTTTTTGAATTCAAGTCTGTAATCATTCCCGTATCGATTGCCAATCTTAAATCAGACAGCCGTTTCGCCGCCTCTTTTGATTCAATCACGCGCGCGTTAAACAAAATCCCATACGAGCGACAGAGCTTATCTTCAATACGTATTCTATTACTTTCTAATAATGTCCTTCTTGCTGCTCTTTCGTGTTCAATAATTTGTTTTGTAACACTATAAAGGTTAGATATGATTTCTTCTTCTGAATGACCCAACGTAATCTGGTTGGAAATTTGGAATAGGTTTCCTGAAGCCTCGCTTCCTTCGCCATAAATCCCGCGCACAACCAATCCAATTTGGCTGATTGCGCTTAAAATCCGATTAATCTGTTGCGTGAGGACGAGCGCAGGCAGATGCATCATTACCGATGCCCGAATTCCTGTTCCAACGTTGGTCGGACAACTCGTTAAATAACCATGTCGTTCATCAAATGCGTAGTCTACATATTGCTCTAGTACATCATCTATTTTATTCGCCATACTCCAAGCTTCATGCAACTGAAAGCCGGGATATAGACATTGAATTCTCAAATGGTCTTCTTCATTGATCATAATACTAACCGATTCGTTCTCACTCAAAATGACAGCCCCATGTCTTGACTCATTCGCCAGATGAGGACTAATTAAATGTTTTTCAACAAGCACTCGTTTCTCCAATCCAGATAGATTGTTAAGAGTCAGTTGTTCAAAATGATCAAGAGAGCTGAAGTCCTCGCTTTCCATCGCTTTCGAAACAAGTTCGATGACTTCTTTCGCTTGACTCTCGGTCGATAACAACGGAAAAGGGATCTGACGTAAGTTTCTGGCGAGCCTGACACGACTGCTAAAGACAATATCAGAATCTGGACCTTCTCCGCTCATCCATTCACTGACTGCCTGTTGAATAAACCGTTGTAAAGACATCGGTTTTCCCTCCTAAGGACTAGCCAATTGTTTTTCAAGATCCTTAATTTGATCTCGAATCGCGGCTGCTTGCTCAAATTCTTCTGATTCAATACTTTGCTGTAACTGTCTTTTCAAATCATTGATTTCTTTTCGAATCCGAATGACTCCTCCTGCGCGCCGAGGAACCTTGCCGCTATGTTGCATATTACCGTGAATCCGTCGAAAGATGGGTCCTAAACGCTGCGCAAATTGCTGGTAGCAATCCACACAACCAAATCGACCGCTTTTACTAAATTGAGCGTACGTTAACCCACATGTTTCACAACGCGCAACCGTCTCCGCGGGGGGAGGATCACTCCCTGTAACAGATGGCGCAGCATCAAATTTTAACAATCCAGACAATAAGTGATGGATGGAAAAATTCGGAGAAGCGCCAGCAAACATATCTCCTTTTTCACCCGCGCACGATTCACAAAGACGAAATTCCGTTTTCTCGCCGTTCACAATTTTTGTAAAATGGAGCGTAGCGGGTTTCTGTCCGCATTCTTGACAGATCATGACGACTCCCCTCCTCTGTGAATGAAAATCTGAGTAATCATGGCGCGCAGCAAAGTCGCGCGTAATTGGTCACGAACTTGTAATTCAAAGGAAAGCACCTCGCGAGAAACAGCCGCTTTCATAATCCGACACTCTCTTTCTGTAATCAAGCCTTCATCAAGAAGGCGCGCAAGAATATCTTCGGCCGTTTGCTGACTAATCTGTTGTCCAATCATCTCTACGATCATATGGAACAGATCTTTTAGACTCGAAATTTCAACCCTATGAATTCGGATGTACCCGCCTCCACCGCGTTTGCTCTCAACAATATATCCCTTTTCTTTCGAAAAACGAGTGCTGATCACATAATTAATTTGCGATGGCACACATTGAAACTTCTGCGCCAATTCACTTCTCTGAATCTCAACGAATCCGCTTCGACTTTGTTTTAGGATCGTTTTGAGGTGCTGTTCAATGATGTCTGAAATATTTCGCAAGGCTACACCCCCTTCATACAGCTTCTCACTTTGACATCCTTTGACTTTGACTTTCTTTGACTATTATTATATTACCATTTTTCAATTTTCGCAACTCTGCGCGCCTATTTTACGTTCAATAATCGCTGCTATTTTTCTAAAATCTGTAACAATTTGATCGGCGCCAGCCAACTCCCCTTCATCAGCAAAGCCAAAAGCGCAACCGACCGTGAATAAATTGTTCATTTTGCCAGCTTGTACGTCCGAATGACGATCGCCAACCATGACCGCATCTTCAATCGAATAATCAGCGAGCAATTTTGCGACAAGCTGATCCTTTGAATCTGATAGAAATCGCCCCGCGCTATATTGATCTTTAAACCATTTAGAAATTCCAAAGTGGTCGCAAATCGCAGCAATGTAAGCCTCTAGTCCATTACTTGCGATAAACATAGGAACCCCGCGACTGTTTAACTCAGCTAACGTCTCTTTCACCCCCGGGTATAACGCCGCATTCCCCTCTTTTAAAATATTCAACTCTTCTCGTAACATGATTTCGTCCGCCATTTCTTTTACGGAAGCGGAGCAACCTGGAAGTAACTGATCCCAAATTTCATCCAGTGTCATGCCGAACACACCCATTAGTTCCTCATCTGATGGAACCTCACCTTCAAAATAACCCTTCTTCTTTAATTGTTCAAACGTTCTTTTAAATGCGGGAACTGCGACATCCTCCGTCTTAAATAACGTTCCGTCCATATCAAAAATAGCAGCGAAAGGGATCTTTGGGTTCATTCGCCAAACCTCCTCGTTATGTTCTATCTTTACCAATTTTTAAAAAAGAAAACACTTTACCAATGGTAAAGTGCTTCTTTCAATGAACAGAGATGATTCTCTCCGTTTTTCTTTTGCTTATTCTTCGGAATGTTCGTCCTCGCTCGTTTGCTGACGCATAAGCGGGAATAACAGAACATCTCGAATCGAGGGCGCGTCGGTTAAAAGCATAACCAGCCGATCAATCCCGATCCCAAGCCCTCCAGTTGGAGGCATTCCATATTCTAATGATTCGATGAAATCTTCATCCATTCGGTGAGCCTCATCATTCCCCGCTTCTCTCTCTCCCAATTGCTGTTCAAAGCGTTCCTTTTGATCGATTGGATCATTTAACTCCGTAAAGGCATTCGCATGCTCACGAGCGACAATAAACATCTCAAATCGATCAGTAAACCGAGGATCTTGTTCATTCTTTTTCGCTAATGGCGAAACTTCCACTGGATGACCATAAATAAAGGTCGGTTGAATAAGCGTTTCTTCTACTTTTTGCTCAAAAAATTCATTGACGACATGACCATACGTCATGCGCGGCGTGATCCCAACTTCATGTTCATTAGCTAATGATCTCGCTTCCTCATCCGTCATGTTCGGCCAAAAGTCAACGCCTGTTACCTGTTTGATCGCGTCCACCATATGTATTCTAGTCCATTGCGGAGTCAAATCAATCGTTTCGCCTTGATAGGTAACAACCATTGTTCCTAGAACCTCTTGGGAAATATGCGCGACCATTTCCTCAGTCAATCTCATAATATCCTCATAATCTGCATACGCCTCATACAACTCAATCGAAGTAAATTCTGGGTTATGACGCGTTGAAATTCCTTCGTTTCGGAATATCCTCCCAATCTCATATACCTTTTCCAAACCGCCAACGATCAATCTTTTCAGATGCAATTCAGTTGCGATCCGCATATATAATTTCATATCAAGCGCATTGTGATGCGTCACGAACGGCCTAGCCGCCGCTCCGCCAGGAATCGAATGCATTGTCGGCGTTTCAACCTCTAAATAACCAAGGTTATCTAAGTATCTTCTCATCGATTGAAGAACCTTACTTCGAATGACAAACGTCTGTTGCGATTCAGGATTCATAATTAAGTCAAGGTAACGCTTGCGGTATCTCGTTTCGATATCGCGTAAGCCGTGATACTTCTCAGGAAGCGGACGCAGCGATTTCGTTAAGAGCGTAAATTCAGAAGCCCGCACTGTCGTTTCACCTTTATTTGTCTTGAAGACCGTTCCTTTAATTCCGATCAAATCTCCAATGCTGCATATATCAAAAACTTTATAGCTATCCGCGCCAATACGATCTTCGCGAACATAAATTTGAATTTGACCCGAACGGTCCTGAATATGGGAGAAGCTCGCCTTTCCTTGTCCCCGTTTTGTCATAATTCTTCCAGCGATCGTTACTTCAATCTGTTCTGTATCTAGTTCCTCTTTGCTCACGTCCCCATATGCTTGTAAAATCTCTTCAGCGGAATGGGTGCGCTCGAAACGCCTACCAAAGGGATCGATCCCCATTTCCCTCAATTGGTCTAGCCTTTCCCGCCGAATGGTGAGCAATTCATTTAATTCCTCCTGGGACACAGCCAACTCAACTCCCTTAAACCATATTCCTTAGTTCACGTCTAATATTTCATATTGGATGACACCCGCGGGAACGCTGATATCGACAACAGCCCCTTTTGTCTTACCAAGCAACGCTTGCCCTACGGGAGACTCATTGGAGATTTTATTATTAGCTGGATCAGATTCTACGGAACCGACGATCATATAATCGATCACATCGCCAAACTCTAAGTCTTTTATTTTAACTGTCGCGCCAACACCTACGACTCCTTGATCGACTTCATCCTGCTTAATTAAACGAGCGTTTCTGAGCATTTTTTCTAACGTGATAATTCGTCCTTCAATAAATGCCTGTTCGTTTTTTGCCTCTTCATATTCGGAGTTTTCGCTAAGATCTCCAAAACTAATTGCTTCTTTAATGCGTTCCGCGACTTCGCGGCGTTTCACAGATCTTAAATGTTCAAGTTCTTCCTCCAAATTTGCCAATCCTTCTGGTGTCAAAAATACCTCTTTTTCAGACATCACACATTCCCCCGATGCTTGATAGTGCTTAAAGCTTAACTCTTAAAAATAGCGCAAAAGAGACTGCAGCCAATCCCTTGCTTAGTAGCCGCCGCAGCCGTTCATTTGTTTGTTTCTTATATAGAAAAATGGTTGTGCTAACTAATCTAAGTACAGCAGTATATCATAGGTATTATATGGGAACTGAATACCTATGTCAAATCATTAATGAACGACCGTTTCTGCTTGTAATTGCTCTACATAACCTTCCAATAACAGCTGCAGACCACGTTTCGTATCGACCTCATTAATTTTTTGCCGCACAGTCGCGGAGTGTTTTAATCCCTTTAAATACCAAGCTGCATGTTTGCGCATTTCTTGAATCGCAACACGTTCGCCTTTCAGATGAATCAAGCGGTCCATATGCAATAAACAAACATCAATTTTTTCCTTTGGCGTCGGCTCCCCAAGTAGCTCGCCATGTGTCAAAAAGTGAACCGTACGATATAACATCCATGGGTTACCGAGCGCTCCGCGGCCAATCATTACGCCATCGCACCCGGTTAGATCCAACATACTTTTGGCGTCCTCGGGCGTAAAAACATCCCCGTTTCCGATGACCGGAATCTTTACATTCTGTTTCACGTCCCGAATCACATCCCAGTTCGCTTGCCCTTCATACATTTGAACTCTTGTTCGCCCGTGCACGGCAACAGCCGAGCCTCCCGCTCGTTCAACCGCTTTTGCGTTTTCAACAGCGTAAATATGATCCTCATCCCAACCGATTCGCATTTTTACTGTGACCGGTTTACTAACGTTTTCAACAACGGCTGACACCATTTCTTCGATCTTGCTTGGTTGCAATAACCATTTCGCTCCCGCATCACAGCTCACAACTTTTGGAACAGGACACCCCATATTAATATCTATAATGTCAGCATTTGTATTTTCATCGACGTATTTAGCCGCGGCCACTAGACTTTCCTTTTCTCCGCCAAATATTTGCAAACTCAACGGTTTTTCACGTTCATCGACAAACAGCATTTTCATCGTTTTTTTATTTCCGTGTAAAACTGCTTTATCACTGACCATTTCCGCGCAAACGAGGCCTGTTCCAAATTCTTTGGCAATTAATCGGAACGCTGGATTACATACGCCGGCCATTGGCGCCAATACGACATTGTTCTTTAATTCAACATCTCCAATTTTAAATTTACTCATGCTCATATACCCTCTCGATGATCCAATTTTAATAATTCATCCATGTCGATGTTTAACAATTCGCTAATATTCTCGAGCAATTGCTCAGAAGGATCTCTCATCCCCCTCTCAACAGAGCCTAGTAAGGAGATCGAAATCCCCAACTTTTCCGCAAATTCTAGTTGTGTGTACCCTTTTAATTTTCGAAATGCCCTAATTCTGTTTCCCAGTTGATATCCTTCCACTTTCGCACACCACTCTTATCGTTGACATTCTCTAACATTTCGACTGTAGTCTTTAACTCATTCCCAACCGCGATCAACTGTGTCGGGGCAATTTCAGCAAACGGGATCATCACAAATGCCCGTTCCCGCATTCTGGGATGCGGAATCTGTAAATGCTCCTCGTCGCGTCGCTCCAAACCATATGTCAAAATATCAATGTCGATCGTTCTTGGACCCCAGCGTATTTCGCGGACGCGTCCCAGTTCTTGTTCAATACGGAGCGCAGCAGCTAACAATTCATCTGCAGACAATCGCGTTTTCCCGCCCGCCACACAATTTAGAAAAGAGGGCTGGTCAACCAGACCGACTGGATCTGTCTCATACACATTCGAAATTGCGTTAACCTCAACACCATCAAACTTCTGTAAACTTTCTAACGCTTGTTGTAAAAAATAAAATCGTTCACCTACGTTTGAACCTAATGAAATATAATAAGGGACCATAATTAACGCCCCCTGCGAATCTCAACCGCCACAGACTGATAGTGGCCAGCAATCGGCGGATCTGGTTTTGTGACACGTACAACGACTTCGTCCAACAACGTAAACTTCGCTAGCGATCGTTGGGCAATTTGCTCGGCCACTTTTTCGACAAGTTGATAGGTTTCCTTCTCCATAACTGTTTGGCAAATTGCATAGACTTCCGCGTAATCAATCGTATCTCCCAATTGATCAGATTGCCCCGCTGCCTTTAAATCTAGATAAAGCCTCATATCAACTACATAACGCTGTCCGAGTGTGTTTTCTTCCGGAAACACACCATGATAGCCATAAAATTTCATTTCATTAAAATAGATGATGTCCATCCTACGCGCCCTCCCTATTCTTGATGGTATCGATCATCTTACAGACACGCGCCGTTTCTTTCACATCATGAACTCGCACAATCTGACATCCTTTTTGGACACCGTAACAAACGGTTGCAAGGCTGCCCTCCAACCTTTCCTCCACTGGTAAATCCAATGTTATTCCGATAAATCCTTTTCTAGATGTCCCTAACAAAACAGGGTACCCTAACGCGACTAAACGGTCCAAATGGGCGATTGTTGTTAAATTATCTTCATAATCCTTTGCAAAACCGATCCCTGGATCTAACCAGATATACTCTTTCGCTACACCAGCCTGTTCAGCAAGCAAGATACTCTCTTGTAAATCAGCCTGGATGTCTTGAATTATATGGTTGTACTCCTTATTGTCCCGATTATGCATCAAAACTATCGGCTTTTTATATTTTGCGATTACCTGCGCCATATTGGGATCCGCTTTACACCCCCAAATATCATTAACAATATCAGCGCCAGCTAGAATCGCCTGTTCAGCTACAGCAGATTTATATGTATCGATTGAAATCGCAACATCTACCGCCTGGCGAATTGCGGAGATAATTGGAATCACTCGCTCTATCTCTTCCTCTACCGAAATGGCCTCAAACCCTGGACGCGTCGATTCACCGCCAACATCGATGATATCAGCGCCGTCTTCAACCAGCTGTTTTGCCCGTAATACAGCTTGATCGATTGAATTATACTTTCCCCCGTCTGAAAAGGAATCCGGTGTTGCGTTTACTATTCCCATGATGAGCGTTCTTTTGCCGAGTTCATTCATCAACCTTGTCATAAACAACATCTCCTTGTTCCTCTATAGCTGATTGATAAGCCAAGATTAGTCGTTCTGTTAACGGACCGACCACCTGTACCCCATTCCCATCCAATTGATCAACGGGGACAATTTCCTGTATCGAATTCGTTAGAAAGATTTCATCCGCGTTCATTAAATGATCTAGTTTGTAAAATCCTTCCCGCAGTTCGATATTAAGACGTTGAGCGAGCTCGATCACAAAAGCCCTTGTTACGCCTGGCAACAATCCGGTAGCTTCATGTGGTGTATACAACGTTCCGTTTCGCGCAAAAAACAAATTACTAACGGTTCCCTCCACAAGGTAACCACGTTCAGAAAAAAATACTCCTTCTTCAGCGGAGAGCCCCCGTTCATATAATTCCTTTTTTGCCAACATGTTATTAGCAAACGACAATGACTTTGAGCGAAACGCCCCCTCTGCGGAGGCTCGTCTTAAATTCAAACTCGTTATCCCTTTAACAGACGGTAGATCCCCAAGCGGCTTGGCCATAATCAACCAGGTTGGCGTATGATGTTGCCCTCCCCATAATCCAAGGCCTTCTGTTCCGCCTGATAAAGTAATGCGAATATATGCGTCTTGCAAGTTATTTTCCTTTAGTGTTAGCTTGACTTCATCATAAAGCTGATAAGCCGTCTTAGCTAGCTTTATGTTATACGCATCGGCCGCCCTTACTAATCGGTCATAATGACGGTCAAATAAGAACAATCTACCCCGATAGGCCCGAATCGTTTCAAACAATCCATAGCCATAAAGAAAGCCGTGATCAAAAACAGATATCACGGCTTGATCCTCATTTACAATACGTCCATTTAAAAAAACTTTCATCATGCAGCTCCCTTTAAGACAACAAAATTGCGAAGCGGTTAGCGATCCCTAACCCCTCTTTGCGCCCTGCTCTTCGGCCACTAGACTGAGTTCGACGGACTTTAACAGAGCTTCCGCCTTCTTTAATGATTCATAATACTCTGCTTCGGGCTCAGAGTCAATAATGACCCCTGCCCCCGCCTGAACGTATCCCATCCCGCTTTTTGCAAGCAGCGTGCGAATGACGATATTCAATTCGAGATCTCCATTAAAACCGATCCATCCGATTGAGCCTGTATACAAACCACGTTTGGTCGGTTCTAACTCCTCAATAATTTCCATCGTTCTACCTTTAGGTTCACCCGTAATTGTGCCGCCGGGAAAGGTAGCCCGAATCGCATCATAAACATCCTTTTCCGATTGCAGCTGACCCACAATATTTGAAACGAGATGGATCACATGCGAGTACGTTTCAATCACCATAAAATCAGTCACTTCAACCGTCTCGGGATCACAAACTTTACACAGATCATTACGTTCTAAATCGACAAGCATAATATGCTCAGCGCGTTCTTTCTCATTTTCAATCAAGTCTTGCGTCAAACGTTGATCTTCCTCAGCATCTTTACCGCGCGGTCTTGTGCCCCCAATCGGACGAGTTATAATGTTTCGATCCTTAATCTTAATCAACAGTTCAGGCGACCCACTAACTACCTGATAATCAGCATAATGCAGGTATGCCATATAGGGAGACGGATTCAATTTTCGCAGTTGACAATAGACAGACCAGGCGGTTGCAGGTAGCGGGAAGTCTTGCCTAACAGACAAGTTAACCTGTAGTACGTCATCGGCTCGAATATACTCATGGATTTTAACAATCGCTTTCATAAATTGTTCCTTAGAAAACGAAGGTGTGATCGCTAAATGCCGTTCAGAGGATTCCGCCTCCGCCTGAATAGAAACTTCTTCTGCCAGTTCCGCAGCGTTTAAGGACAACAACAGGTCCTTCATTTTCTTTATTCGTTCGATCGCTGCAAAATAATCATCGCCGCGCTCTGTGAGCGCGTTCGTAATGAGATAAGTTGTCTGTTGTTCATGATCGATCGCAATCACATCGCGATAGATCGTAAACAACAGATCGTGAATTTGTAGATCATCTTCCGCCTCATCCCGAATCTGTTTGAAATGACGCCCAAAGTCATACGACAAAAAACCGAGCGCCCCGCCTTGCCAATCGGGCCCTGTCGTCCATAATGGAGCTCGCCAAACGTTCATTAGCTTTTTCATTTGCTGTAACGGATCATCACTAACAAATAACGCGGGCTCATCCTCGCCCTCTATGATCATCTCAACTTGTCCGTTTTTAGATTGAATCCTCGCAATCGGCGCAAAAGAAATATATGAGTACTTGCCAGTTCTACCACTTTCTAACAAGCCTCCTTGAGCCGGATCAGGACAGAACGCTTCATAAATTTGAGCTAGGTCGAATGTCTGGTTAAGTTGTTCGAAAACCGGTATCGTGTTATAGCCTGCTTGCAACTTATCATTATATTGAGCTTCGGTAATCGCCTTCATCGTGTCACTCCCACATATCAAAACTTCATAACGTTAGTATACGTTGAAGAAAAAGGAATCACAATCGCTTGTGATTCCTTTTTGACTAAAAATATAGATTAATCTTCAAAATTGTATAATGGAGTACTCAAGTATCTTTCCCCATTACTCGGAATAATGACAACAACCTTCTTTCCTTTACCAAGCTTTTCCGCTACTTGCAATGCAGCATGAATCGCAGCTCCGGATGAAATACCGCCCAGAATTCCTTCTTCCCTTGCTACACGACGGGATACTTCAAACGCATCGTCATTGTCTACTTGGATAATCTCGTCGTAAACATCTGTATCTAGGATGTCTGGGACGAATCCAGCTCCGATCCCTTGAATCTTATGCGGTCCAGGTTTTCCGCCCGATAGTACAGGAGATGAACTCGGCTCCACAGCAACAACACGCGCGTTAGGGAATGTTTCTTTTAAAACTTGACCAACCCCAGTGATCGTTCCACCCGTTCCGATCCCGCTAATAAAAGCGTCAATTCCACCAATCTGCTCGCCCTGAGCGACTAATTCTTTGGCCGTCGTTTGACGGTGAATTTCTGGATTTGCCGCGTTTTCAAATTGTTGCGGCATAAAATAATTTTCATTCTCATCAACAAGCTGTTGGGCTTTTCGAATCGCTCCACCCATTCCTTCCGGTCCAGGCGTCAAGACAAGTTCCGCTCCAAAAGCCCGCAACAGATTTCTACGCTCTACGCTCATTGTCTCAGGCATAACAAGGATCGCGCGATATCCCTTCGCTGCCGCTACCATCGCCAATCCAATTCCTGTATTCCCGCTCGTCGGCTCAACAATGGTATGGTCTGCAGTTAACTTTCCTTCCTTTTCCGCGGCTTCAATCATGGATAGGGCAATCCGATCCTTCACACTGCTTCCAGGATTAAAAAATTCAAGCTTTAAATAAATATCCGCATGTTCTGTGTTAGT
This sequence comes from Ammoniphilus oxalaticus, assembly GCF_003609605.1. Lineage (NCBI taxonomy): Bacteria > Bacillati > Bacillota > Bacilli > Caryophanales > Paenibacillaceae > Ammoniphilus > Ammoniphilus oxalaticus. The sequence goes on from NZ_MCHY01000009.1 coordinate 226,565, forward strand.
AATACGGTTTAGTTTAACTAAAGGGGTGTTACCAATAAGATCTATAATTGAATTGGCTACTTTCATGAGACTCTCCTCCAATACCGAGTAAAATAGTAGGTTTAATTGAGATTATACGCTACAGCCGTTTTCTCGTCAATTAAAATTTTAAAATATTTGGGTTTTTTGTCCCATCACTTCCTAGCCCAACGTCCCACTAACTAATTGCTCCAAGCGCGGCCGATCAACTACATACCTTTCGTTACAGAAATGACAGACCACTTCCGCTTCCCCTTGTTCCTTAATGATGCTTTCAAGTTCAGCGCGACCAAGACTAACCAGTGTATTTTCAACTCGTTGCAGCGAACAATGACAATTAAAAGAGATGTCCAAATGACTCAAAATTTCTACATCATCTTCTCCGAGAACTTTTGTAATAATCTCTTCTGGAGTTAGCCCTTCATCAATCATCGACGAGACAGGCGGAACCTCACTTAACAATTGCTCAATTTCTGTTATTTCATCCTCTTTCATTCCCGGCAAAAGCTGAATAACAAATCCGCCCGAAGCTTTGATCGAGTAATCTGGATTGACTAAGACACCAACAGAAACAGCTGATGGCGTTTGCTCTGAACGGGCAAAATAATACGTAAAATCTTCCCCTAACTCTCCCGATATAAGCTCAACACTACCGTGATAAGGATCTTTCAACCCTAAATCTTTAGTGACTGTGAGAAAACCATCCGTCCCTACTGCCCGCGCCACATCTAATTTCCCCTTGCTGTTCAGCGGAAAATTAACATGAGGATTACTCACAAAACCACGCGCCTCCCCATTTGCCCCCGCATCAGCGACAATTTGTCCGATCGGCCCACCGCCTTTCACTTGGACTGTTAGCCGCTCCTTTCCTTTCAGCATTGCTCCCATCACCGCCGAAGCCGTCACGGCGCGGCCAAGCGCCGCGCTTGCCACAGGCCAGGTGTCCAGTCTTTTCCGACACTCTTCAACTAAATTTGTTGAGCGTATTGCAAATGCCCGAACTTTTCCCTTGCGCGCGATCGCGCGAACCAAATAATCTTTCAAGCTTTTCCCCTACCTTTCCTTGTTATTGAAGTTATTTAAATCATAAATTATCTTTAGCCCTCTTAACGTTAAATGAGGATCAACGATATCAATAGATGTTGTTTCATCTTTTAGTAATTCAGCAAAACCGCCTGTAGCGACAACCTTCGGATTTCCACGCACTTCTTGCTTCATACGCACAACAATTTCGTTCACTTGCCCCACGATCCCATAGAAGATACCCGCTTGCATCGAGGTAACAGTATTTTTACCAAGAATCGCAGAAGGTTTTGCAATTTCTATCCTAGGCAATTTAGCGGCTCGATTATACAGCGCCTCTGTAGATATATTAACGCCTGGCGCAATTGCTCCGCCCGCCCATTGCCCTTTCTCATCAATATAGCAAAAGGTCGTCGCGGTGCCAAAATCAACTACAATTAAAGGCGCTCCGTAATAACGAACAGCCGAAACCGCATTCACGATACGATCCGCCCCAACTTCGCGAGGATTCTCCGCCCTAATATTCATCCCTGTTCTAACCCCGGGACCGATCACCATCGGGCTATGATTGAAATACTTTTTTGACATATTTTCAAGGGAGTACATGAGAGGCGGCACAACAGACGAAATAATTACGCCAGCTACGTCGGTCGGCTCTAATACATTGTCCCGAAAAAAACTTCTTAGCAGTGTCCCGTACTCATCGGCTGTTTTATTGCGATCAGAACCAATTCGCCATTGGTGTTTCAAATCATCGCCTTCAAACACTCCTAAAACAATATTCGTGTTTCCCACGTCCATCACTAGAATCATAAAGCTCCTCCGTGTTATCCTTTTCTCTGGTTTAAATCTAGACTAATATCTAGGGCGCTGACCGAGTGGGTAATCGCGCCAACGGAAATGACATCGACCCCTGTCGCCGCAATCGAACGGATCGTATCCAAATCTATTCCGCCCGAAGCTTCAATAATTGCCTGTTTCCCGATCATATTGACCGCCTCTATCATCGTTTCCACATCCATATTATCAAGCATAATAATATCCGCCCTTGCCGCCAAAGCTTGTCTCACTTGCTCAATGGATTCAACTTCCACTTCGATTTTCATCGTATGCGGAATGTAGTCCCGCGCCGCGCTAATCGCAGCGGAAATCCCCCCAGCCGCCTTGATATGATTATCTTTGATCATAACAGCATCATCCAGACCAAAGCGATGATTATGCCCGCCGCCCATCCTGACGGCGTATTTGTCCAGCATTCGTAATCCAGGCATTGTTTTTCGCGTGTCGACGACTCGAATTTGCGGATGGCCTTGACGCGCTGCTGCCACATAACGAGCTGTTAACGTGGCGATTCCAGATAAACGTTGCAATAAGTTTAAAGCAAGGCGCTCCCCTGTCAGGATCGATTGAGCCGCGCCTTCAACTGTCATCAGTAACGCTCCTTGGTCCACTTGTTGACCTTCTTCAACCTCAACTCGTATGATCAAATTAGGATCAACAGTTTCAAACACGCGTTGAGCGACCCAAAGCCCCGCTATGTGTCCACTCGCCTTTGAGTAGACCATCCCTGTCGCCTGAGCCTGAGCGGGAACAGTCGCCTGAGCGGAAATATCGCCATACCCAACGTCTTCTTCTAGCCAGGCTTCAATCTGACGATTTAAGAGTTGTGAATTTATCATCATCGTTACGATTCTCCTCCGTTATCCCTTCTTGTCTACACTGGAGCAAGTGCTTACGCCACGTTCGATCATCACGTTTCGGGAAATCCAGTCGATAATGTCCACCACGGCTCTCTTCGCGGGACAATGCCGCCTGGGTGACGAGCAAGGAACAAGTCAACAAATTTAAATATTCATATTCCTCCACTGCGCTTGGCTGTCCCAAAAAATTCGGAAGATGGCGTTGCAAATCTGTCAGCGCTTGCTCTAGTCGATCCTTATCTCGAAACACCCCCACCGATCGAAGCATCACTTTTTGAAGATCTAATCTTTCTTCCAATATATTTGCGGTTAGTTGATTGCCCCGTAAATTCGAAAAAACGAGCTGACTATCAATCTGTTTTGGCTCTTGCCTGCGTTTACGGATTTGTTGCGCGATTCTTTTGCCAAAGACAATCGCTTCCGTCAATGAATTGCTGGCGAGCCGATTTGCCCCATGCACCCCCGCGCAGGCCACTTCACCGCACGCAAATAAACGAGACAAGCTCGTTTCGCCTGATAGATTCGTTTTTACTCCACCCATCATGTAATGGGCCGCTGGCGCAACTGGAATCCAATCAGAGACGATGTTAAGTCCATATTTTAAACACTCTCGATGAATCATCGGAAAACGACGCCTAATTTTTTCTTCCGACTCATGAGTCAAATCTAAATAAACAAAAGAAGATTCAGTCTTTTCCATTTCGGAGACAATCGATCGGGCGACAATATCACGAGGCGCTAACTCCAATTGTGAGCTGTATTTATGCATAAACCGCTCACCTGTTATATTACGCAATACCGCGCCTTCTCCGCGGACGGCTTCTGAAATAAGAAAGCGCGGCGCCTCGGGATAACATAACGCGGTCGGATGGAATTGGACAAATTCAACATCCTTAATTTGCGCTCCAGCTCGGTAGGCCATAGCCACTCCGTCTCCGGTCGCAACGATAGGATTCGTCGTGTAGCGGTACAACTGACCCGCGCCGCCTGTCGCTAAAATGGTTGCCCCCGCTTCCACAACAAAGCGATCTTGATTGGGGCCTTGAATAATTGCCCCGGCACACTCTTCATCTACAGTCAATAAATCGATTGCAAAGTGCTTTTCTAATACTCTAATGTTCGAACTCTTGTAAACCCTTTCTGATAAAGCTCTTACAATTTCGCCCCCCGTCGAATCTCCACGCGCGTGGAGAATGCGTCTCCGACTATGAGCAGCCTCCCTCGTTAAAGCAAGCTGCCCCGCTTCCTTATCAAATTGGGTCCCATAATGGATTAAATCAAACACAGCCCGCGGCCCTTCGGTCACTAACGCTTGCGTAGCCTCATCCGAACATAAGCCAGCTCCGGCAAGCAGCGTGTCTTCTTTATGTAAGACAGGAGAATCTTGCTCAGCAATTACAGCGGCAATACCTCCTTGCGCATAATATGTATTGCTTTCGGTTATTTCTTCTTTACAGATCATTGTTACATTGATTTGTTTTTCTTCGGCAATTTGTAAAGCCGTGTATAGCCCAGCAATTCCCGAACCAATCACACACACATCTGTTGTTATTTTCCCCATGCGTTGAAGTTCAAAGTCAATCAAATAACGTGGAACCATCGCTTTTTTTCCTTTCGGTTAGGTTTATAAGAGGATAAAAGAAAAAAGAAGTATAAGACAGTGAATCATTCACTATTTTATACTTCTTATCTGTAAACTGAAAGCCCTTAAGCTTGAAATTGCAACATACGTTCTAAGGAAGCGCGAGCCGCGTCCGCAATTTTAGGCGGCACATAAATTTGTGGCTGCATCGTTTCTAAAGCATTTGCTAACTTCTTTAAATTGTTTACTTTCATGTTTGGGCATACCATATATTTAGAAGCAAAGTGAAACTTTTTATTCGGACTATCTTGTGTAAGACGATAGTGAACACCATCTTCCGTACCGACGATGAATTCATCATGATCCGAGTCTCGGCAATAATTTAAAATTCCTGTTGTGCTACCGACAAAGTCACCAAGCTCGACAACTTCAGGTCGACACTCCGGATGGACTACAAATTGCGCATTGGGATACTGTTCCTTTAAACGATATACGTCTTCGACAGTTAATTGATCATGAGTATTACAGTATCCTTCCCAGATAATCATCTTTTTATCCGTAAATTGGGATACATAATGACCCAGGTTCTTATCTGGAACCCAAATGATTTCTTCTGCATCAATGTTTTCAATCACAGCTTTAGCATTGGATGAAGTGCAGCAGACATACGTTTCTGCTTTTACATCCGCCGAAGTATTAATATATGAAACGACCTTCGCGTTTGGATGTTCGGCTTTTAACTTTTTTAATCCTTCAACGTTCACCATATCTGCCATTGGACACCCTGCGCGCTCGTCTGGGATTAACACGACCTTGTCTGGGTTTAATATTTTGGCGCTCTCTCCCATAAAGTGCACACCGCAAAAAACAATGACATCTGCTTCAGTAGCCCTTGCCTGTTGAGCCAAACCAAAAGAATCACCGAGATAGTCTGCGATTTCTTGAATTTCTGGTCTCTGATAATAGTGGGCAAGGATAACAGCGTTTCGTTCTTTTTTAAGTTGAGCGATTCTTTCTTTAAGCTCTTCATTTCGCTCTGCTCTTTTCGCTAAAGCTAGCGCTTCCATGCGTGTTTCCCTCCTACCTAATAACCCATATTATTTGTCTGAATTGTAGACTTTAACTCCCTTTTTGTCAACGTCAAATGTTTTACCTCTCTAAAACTGGAATTCACTCTATAAAAAGAGCGCCCCATTCAATAATAGGGCGCTCGCTTCTAATCATTACTCGTCTTCTTTTTTAGTCTGAATTTGCACTTTTACATCGTTATCAGTCGAATCTGGATCCAAACGGCCATTTTCAATTAACTGTTTGATCTGATCCGCGTCAAGTGTTTCCACTTCAAGCAACGTTTGAGCGATAAGTTCTAATTCAGCTTCATGTTTCGTTAACAGATCTCTCGTGCGATGGTATTGATCACGAATAATGCGTTGCACTTCGTCATCAATTTTCTGCGCTGTCGCCTCACTGTAGTCCCGCTCATGACCGAAGTCACGTCCCAGGAAAACTTGACCTTGAGAGCGTCCAAATTGCATCGGCCCTAGCTTGTCGCTCATTCCAAACTCCGTTACCATGCGACGAGCAATCCCTGTTGCCCGCTCGAAGTCATTATGAGCTCCTGTGCTGATTTCGCCTAGTTTCAACTCTTCCGCGACTCGGCCTCCGAGTAAACCTGAGATCTTATCTAACAGTTCAGAACGTGAGGCAAAGTATCGATCTTCCTTCGGTAACATCACTGTATAACCGCCTGCGCTGCCCCGTGGTATAATCGTTACTTTGTGAACCATATCAGCATGTTCTAAATGATAACCGATAATCGTATGCCCGGCTTCATGATAGGCGACAAGTTTCTTCTCGTAATCACTAATCACTCTAGATTTCTTCGCCGGACCCGCAATGACGCGGTCAATCGCTTCATCAACTTCACTCATGCTAATGTCTTTTCGATTTCTACGCGCGGACAATAACGCCGCCTCATTAAGCAAGTTCTCTAAATCAGCTCCCGTAAAACCTGGCGTTCTGCGCGCGATGACATCAAGGTCAACACCTTCATGCAACGGTTTGTTACGAGCATGAACTTTGAGCACAGCAACACGTCCATTTACGTCAGGACGATCGACTGTGATCTGACGGTCAAATCGACCAGGTCTAAGTAAAGCGGGGTCTAATATATCTGGGCGGTTTGTGGCTGCGATGATAATAATTCCTTCGTTCGCTCCAAACCCATCCATTTCAACAAGCAATTGGTTCAACGTCTGCTCTCGCTCATCATGACCGCCGCCCAAACCAGCGCCGCGTTGACGACCAACAGCATCAATCTCGTCTATAAAAATAATACATGGCGCATTCTTTTTAGCATTTTCAAACAAATCTCTTACACGGGAAGCTCCGACCCCAACAAACATCTCTACGAAGTCAGAACCACTGATTGTAAAGAAAGGAACACCCGCTTCACCAGCAACTGCCCTCGCCAACAATGTTTTCCCTGTCCCAGGAGGACCCACTAACAAGACCCCTTTTGGAATCCTTGCCCCCAACTGACTAAATTTCCTCGGATCCTTCAAGAAGTGAACCACTTCTTCCAGTTCCGCCTTCTCTTCATCCGCTCCAGCCACATCCTCAAATGTAACCTTTTTCTTGTCATCACTATATAATTTCGCCTTGCTCTTTCCAAAATTCATAACCCGACTTCCGCCGCCTTGGGCTTGGTTAAGCAGGAAAAAGAAAAGTATAAAGATAATGACAAACGGGATAATGGATGTCAAAAAGGTTAACCAAACTGAATTACCCTTCTCAGGAGCATAAGTTTCATCGTTTAGGTTAGCTGCTTCGATTCTCTGCAACAATTCCGTATTATTATATAACGGCCCGTTGGTGTAGAAAAATTCTTCATTTTTCAGTTTTCCCTCAATATAGTATGTACCACTCTCGGGACGGATTAGAATCTCTTCAACTTGCCCATTTTCTAAGTGCTGTCTGAAATCGTTGTAAGGCATTTTGGACGTTTCTGTTCCTTGGTTCGCAATAAAATTGACGATCCCAACGGTAACTAGGAAGATAAGTAAATAAAACCCTGTATTACGAAAAAAACGATTCATCCCTGACCTCCTCTCACGGAAAAACACTCCTTTTATTTTACCACATCAAAACAATGATTCACAACAAATCTGCTTTCCTAAAGCTTTTTCTAACGATTATAGACTTCTGGCTTCAATACCCCAATAAAAGGGAGATTACGATAGCGCTCAGCATAGTCTAATCCATATCCTACTACAAATTCATCTGGAATCTCAAATCCGCAATAATCCGGTTTAAGATCCACCTTTCGGTGATGCGGTTTATCCAGCAGTGTAATGATTTTTGTGCTTTCCGCTTTTCTTCTACGCAACAAATCAAGCAAATAGTTTAAAGTAAGCCCACTATCAATAATATCTTCAACGATTAATACGTGTCTCCCTTCAACGCTGGCATCCAGATCCTTAATAATTCGCACTTCCCCAGAGGAGACCGTCGACGTCCCGTAGCTGGATACCGCCATAAAATCCATCTCGATATGAATTGAGACTCTTTTGATCAAGTCTGACATAAAAGGCGCGGCGCCTTTCAAAACGCAAATAACAAGCGGATTTTTATCGTAATAATCCTCGCTGATCGTATGCCCAAGTTCTAAAATTTTTTCCTGCAGTTGTTCTTCAGTCAAAAGTACCCTTTCAATTTCATTCAGCATGATTTCCTCCTGTAGTTGAGCGTTCTTTTTCTAAACGTATAACCAGCGATCGTTTCGTATGCTCTGTAATTAAAGCCCGATCAGATCGTCTAACGCCCGCAAGCCACAAAATCCCCGCTTCGTCCGCTAAAATGGGAATTTGATCCCTTTTTGCCAGAGGAATCTTCTGATCTATTAACAGATCTTTAACCCTTTTCCTGCCCTTCATTCCCAACAAGCTTATTCGATCTCCTTTCCTTCTATTTCTTAAAATGAGCGGACCTTTAATTTCATCGGCGTCAAACATAGCCACTTCTTCATTTAGAGAGTCCATCCCAACAACCGCTTGATCAACCATCTCAGCAACTACCCACAATTTCGCTTCATGTATATATACGCTTCCGGGAACATCCATTTTATAGCTGAACAGCGAGTCGGTCGGGATTGACAGTGAAGACAATGTAAAGATGATCTGATCATACTCTCTCCTAACGAGCGCTCCATTGGGAAGCTCCAGCCGAGATGAAACGCGACCTTGTTCAACCCATTCACAAATACGATCAATATGTATAAACCCTATATTTGCCTGATTTGCATCAAGATAAGTAAATATTAGTTTAACCATTCTTCTTTGTAAAGCCAGATGGCTATTTAAAAACAATTTTCGTTTAATCACAACTTTCGTTTCACCGCGTTGTGTGATCATTTGCTGACATGTTTCGCTGGCAAGAACATCAAGTAAATTGTTTTCCTGTTCGGCAATTTCGCTCAACTGTATCAAGGCAGTTTGCAGTGATGGGTTAACCGTTTGCTCTAACCATGGAATCACCTCAAGACGAAGGAAGTTTCGATGATAGGTTGTTTTTTCATTACTGCTATCTACTCTTGGCTTAATACCCCGTTGGTTGCAATAGGCGATTAAATCTTCCTTATTAACAGATAGCAGTGGCCGAGTGATTTGAAATCCCGCTTCTTGACGTGATATTGGAATTCCCGCCAATCCCTCAATTCCTGTTCCTCTTAACACACGCATAAGAACTGTCTCCGCTTGATCATTAGCATGGTGAGCAAGAGCGAGTTTGTCAATTCTCCACACATTGGCCACCGAGCGAAAAAAATCGTACCTTGCGATCCGTGAAGCCGTTTGCGTGTTCATTTTCTTATCGCGAATCATTTTAGGGACATCCGTTTCGCCAATCTTACATGGAATTGACCATTGCTCGCAAATACGGGCCACATAAGCCGCATCTTGACGTGATTCTTCTCCTCGAAAACAATGGTTGAGGTGCGCTGCATAGATCGACCAGTCGTTCTTTTTAGAAAGTCTACGGAGGATATCTAGTAAAGCCATGGAGTCTACTCCGCCAGACACGCCGACTAAGATGCGATCCCCCGCTTGGAAAAGAGCTTGTCGTTCAATCGATTGTATGAGTTTATTAAATAACATATTACCCCTCAGTTGGAGTTTTTTGTGTTGTATTATATCATACTTCACTTTACTTTTGGGGGTGGAATAAAGGTAAGCTCAAAGGCTCAGCCTTTGAGCTTCACACTCCCACCATATTATTGCCTAAATCTACAGTTTTAGACATTAACTCACTCGTTTAGGACGTTGCAAAGGTTCAATTCCTGGGATTGGGAAAGTACCCCACTTTGGCACAAATGGATCTAGTCGAGAAACAAGAATGGTCATGTCATCATCAATCTCGCCAAATTTCCCCCGAATGACCCTCTCTAAAAGGATATCCGCAATTTCTTCAGGATCATCTGTGTCTAATTCAGATACGATTCTTTTGAACCACATCTCCTTATTTTCAATTTGCTCATGCGCCTCTAGTAACCCGTCACTAACCATAATTAAAAGGTCACCCGGCTTCAACCTTTCCGTTACGACATCAACATCAATATCCTCGATGATTCCAATCGGTAAATTATTTGCCGTAATTGTTAAAACTTCTTTTCCTCTTTTAATAAAGCTTGGGTTCGATCCTGTTTTAATAAATTTTGTATTTCCTGAATATTGGTCTATGATCGCTAAATCCACTGTCGCAAATATCTCATCAGGGGAGCGTAAGGATAATACGGTATTGACTGACTTGATGGCGAGCGATTCATCCAGCCCCGCATCCAACAACTCTTTCAACAATTGCAGTGTCGCTGTGCTTTCCAAATGAGCTCGATCCCCGTTGCCCATTCCATCACTGATCGCCATAATGTATTTTCCGCTGCCTAGTTCCTTTGTCATAAAACAATCTCCTGAGACAAGACGACCGTCCATCGCAATTCCAGTTCCGTAGCAAGCAACGTTAAAGTTTTTCTCCGACCCGAGAATAATGACACATGCCCCTTCTCCAGTCGAATCACAATCCTTGCTTTTGACTGTAATATTCTCGCCAATAATTGATGTTAACATCGGAGCAATGATGCTTTCACACTGAGCATGCCCATCACATACAGGTTGTGTAATTTCAATATCGACTTGATCTTGTTCCAAACTCAAAATATTGACGCGTTGCACAGATAACCCAATGTTCTCAAGGGCTCCAAGAACTTGTTGTTCCTGCAGGGACAAGTCAATTCCTTCCCTCTTTAATTCACTAGCGAAGTTGTTCATCACTTTCGATACACCTAACAACTGATCGGCGACCAATTCCCGACTTTCACGCACCTGCTTTTGTAAAAACAACCCCTCTTGAATTTCAAAATACTCATCATAAATGACCTGCTCTAATCGATCTTTATTGACACACTGTTGGTGATATTCATAGTTCTTGATCCTTTCGGCATCGATTTCGCCATACGTATCTAATTGATAAATCAACTCCCCTAACATTTGAATCGTACCTTCCGTTTGCGCCTCTGACCAACACTTTTCCTTTTTCCAACATGTTTGACACGATCGCTCGGTTACCCTCGCCAAAAATTCATGAGAATCGATTTGTTCCTCCTGCTCGCTTTTATTTTGTAACGTAACCTGTGTAAACGCATTTGACAACTCTTGAAAGACCGTTGAAAACTTCAAAATTTTTTGAACCGTTACATCACGCACTTTGCGCATATATTCGTATTGTGAGTCTTCGTTTTCCTCCGTGCCTGGCACAAACCGAGCCATACTATGAAACAATCGACTTGGCGTGATTAAAAACAGTGAGATCGCTACAGTTGTTTCGATACTAGACAGAAGAATCGACTGCTTGTCCCCTATGTATAAAATAAAGATCGAAGCGCCGACCAACATCCCAAGGGCCGAACCCGCCCGTTTCCCCTCTTTCATTAATCCAGCCAACAGACCTGCAAACGCCAGCAAACTGATTTGTTCCACTAAGTTAACATCGGCTAGACTTACAATGATTCCCGTAATAACACCAACGGTCGCGCCAATTGCCCCACCGCCAACAAACGCAATCGCCAATACTAAGTATTTCGCTAATGCGCCTTGCGCTGAAACGCCCGCAATCGACCACCCTAACGTCCCAGTCATAACTGACGCGAGTAAAATGACCATACAAACGATTTCCTCTGTTTTTAACTCATGATGATATTTTTTATTCGTTAAGAACGGAAGTGATTGGACAAAGATAAGCGTTAGCACCGCTGCTAAAACCGCTTCCACTGTACTCATTACCGTCGTATATAGCGATAGATCGCGGGCAAATAAATTATAAACAATATGACTAAAGAAGAGTGAAGCAAACACGATGAAGGGAGCGTGATTTAACTCCTTCCGCTGTCTCTTTTCTTGAAATTTTAAAATAGCAAAAGCAATAGCTAGATTAAACAAAATAAATACAGCATGAGAAGTTGAGTGAGACGCGGCTCCTAACAGTAGGGCCAACGCTGTAAGCAACAGCTTGTCCTTTCGTAAAAAGTAAATAACAATAAAATACGCTGCCGCGAATGGGGCAAGATCTTGTAAAATGAGGGCTCGCCCCAATAAATAACCCATTAAAATATAAAAAAGACCTAATCTTTGTATCCAGCTTTCAACCCACAAGTTAATTTTGGCCCATAGCTCTTTGATGGGAACGACCAGCCTTTGACCCATTTCATTAGCTAACGCCTGGATACGAAACATAATCAACACCACCCAATAGTATTTGTTGACATGATTATAACGCTAGCAACTTGTAAAATTTGTCAAAAGAGCAAGGCTTATTCCAGAAAGTTTGCGACAATTGTAACCGACAATCTACACGATCTGAGCATACCCAGTATTCCTTTTATTGGGAATCAGTATTCTGTACGCAGTTTGTACTCGTTATTGTAACTGTCTGTCGACAGATGGGAAGTATATCTCACTATATTCGGTTTCCATCTTCGGAAATTTACAATTTTGCTGAGTAACTTAAATCTGCGCGTAATTGTTACACCCCAAAGAAAAAAAGCCTTCAAAAAAGTGTTGCGATTTGAAGGCTTAGCTTATTCAGGCGTAATAAAAATGACTTCCCCCGGTTTAGAAAGGTGATAGTCCCTTCTTGCGATTTCAGCTATGTACTCGGTATCATGGAGTCTATTGACCTGATACGTCAGCTCTTCATTCTCCAATTTTACCTGGTCTAACGATTGAGCTACTTTGATCATGTCCTGCCTTTTTTCCGCAAGCGCGGCCTCTTGGTCATACCAGGTAAGTCCTGCCCATAGGCAAAAGGGAATGATAATTAACAAAAGTAACCTCTTTCGTCTTCTTTGTCCTATCTTCCTAGTCTCTAATGGATCAAGATTACGCATTTGGTTGGCACACCTCATTCATCTTTTTCATCGTGTTCATCGTCCTCATCTTTCTTTTTGGACTTTTTCCCTTTCAACTTTACTATTTTCGCCAAACGTCTTGAAAATCCTGCTCCTTTCTTTTTTGCGCCGCCTGTAATCTTTTTGCTCCACTTCTTTGAACCCGTTCCTATCGGAGTCACTATCCTTTTAATAAAGCTATAAATGAACAGAATGACCCTCCATAAAAAGAGAGCAATCGCGATAATGATCGCCAATGCGGTTTGATAAATAAAAATAAGCGGCTTAATGAGTAATACCTGACATAATCGGGTCATAAAGCGATAAATAGCCTTTACAAGCTGAATCAACCGTAAAAACCATTTAATATAAAAAGAAGTAAATAAACTAAAATAAAGCCAAGCCCCAAGACCCATTCCTAAAAACAGATAAAGCCGCACAATCCCCTCATTCACTCTTAACAGTGTGCCAAATACGAGGAAAAGACAGCTTGCCCAAAACAAAAGATCGCAGATGATTACTAACCATCCGCGAAGCCCGGTCTGACCTTTCATCACTCTATAGGTGTCATACAACAACCCCATCGTCATTCCGCAGCCAACCATTAGCAGCATGGTTATCGCTTGAATTTCTATACTCACTTAAATAACCTGCCCATCAATCCTTTGCCTTTAGAGCCCCCTTGACTTTCATTTGAATACCCAAAATCGTGCACATAGCCTTCAATCGATACTTGGCCTGTTTCTAAACTTAAATTCTTCATGTGTAAGTTTTGACCTTTAATACAAAGAAATCCGCATTCTGTTTCCAACAAAAATTCTTCGCTATCGAAACTTTCTACATTTAATACCCCTGATATTTCAAGCTTCTTACGGTTGAACATCGTTACTTCATGTCGAGGATTTTTCTTTGCCTCTGCCATGATCGGCTACACCTCCATACATGCGGCTTTTTGTACATGTTATGGGCGAAGCCTACTAATTAGAACTCGAAGTATTTCCGATAGTAAATTTTATATCTTCCGTCTCCCGTCGTTGGGAGCTCTAAAGCCTGCAGCCAGCGGGAGCATAGATTGATGGATTGAATATGAAGGAATGCGCGACACTGCTTGTTTGTTGCGCTGCCAAAGATGAGCAAGTAATCCTTGATTGCTTGATTGTGGGCTGTTTGCGATATCACTTTGCAGGACCGACAATACCAATGATATTTTATCCGCTCCATCGGTATGCATTCACATTCAGGGCATTGGACGCCGGTAAGGATTTCCTCGGGATCTATCGCAAATTGCTTGAGAGGAGTTAGTTTAGGGGGAGTGTCAGCTTCAAGAAGCAGCTCACGAAGTTTTCATAACTTGTAAGGAGTCAGGACTTTTTGCTTGTATTGCGCTTGTGTTATGTGGCGGATTTGATCGGGGATTTGATCGGGGATTTGTTCCGCGAAGAGCATTTGGCGGTAAATATCGTTGGAACCTTCATTTGTCTTCAACATGGATGTGGAATTACCGATCAAGACTAATCCTGCGATGGGAATCGAGATGCGTTGAGTTCGCAACCAATCGGTAAGAACGGCGCGCTGTCTATTCAGTTGCATAATTGGGTCGGGAAAAGAGGTTTCCTGATTTTGATATTTCCGAATAAAACGTCTCGTATGCTGATCATAAAGGAGCTCCCCGAGGAAGTTTTTAGATTCAACAACGAATAACGCATGCGGAGAAACGATCAAAGCATCTAATTGACACATCTTTTTATTCGCAACCAGTCTTAGATCAAAAAATAGGTCATATTCCTGTTCACTTAAAAAGTTCAGATGGTAAGCTAACTGCTGTTCACCCACATACCCGGCCCAACCTTTTTGTAAACGAGCTGTAATTTCTGGCCGTTTTTTATGGCGGGGCGACAATCGTCTAAGTAAAGCTTCTTCCACCTGAACCTGCAGCGGTAAATTGAGCGGCTTTCTAATCATTGCGCAGCCTCCTTTTAAGAAAAACCTTCTAGATTTATCGTGAAATCCCTTTTAGGTCACAAAATTGTCAACTAGGTCACAAAAAATAGTTCCTGCTCATTTTGCAGGAACTATTACAAATAAGCTGTCCTCTTTTAGTTCGGTACAGCATACCCGCGACCGATTTTCAGTCGCAGGAGGCACCACGGGTCTCAGTCTCCCAGTTTCGGTAGCCGAACGCTATGAACGCTAGACTGGAACAGCCTGGACCCGCGAATCCTGCGGCGGAAGCGGGCCTCACACACGCTTCGCTCGCTGTTTACCAAGGGTAATCAGCGTCGTTCGTTTCCTCTTGCCGCTCGATCCGTTCCTCGGAAACGAGCGTGTACATCGTGGCGGCTTCCTCTTTCCTTGTCGTATCCACGATTCTTTCAATTTTAACCGTCGCTAATTTATTGCCGTAACGGATCTCCAGCTCGTCCCCAACTTTTACAGCGCTGCCCGATTTAGCTGGGCGCCCATTAAGTTGAACCCTTCCCTTGTCACAGACCTCTTTAGCCATCGTTCGTCTTTTAATTAAGCGTGATACTTTTAGATACTTGTCTAAACGCAACTACATCCCTACTTTCGCTTCGCCTCTTGCCAAAGCGCCTCCATCTCATCCAATGTTGCCTCAGGCAGCGGCTTATTCAATGTATTTTCGATATACTGGAACCTTTGTTTAAATTTGCGATTGGTTAAAGCTAACGCTTCCTCTGGGTCGATCTTTAAAAAACGCGCTAAATTGGCAGCGGCAAACAACAGGTCCCCAACCTCCTCCTTTGCGTGTTCCCAAGATTCAGCTGTTTTTACTTCTTCCAGCTCTTCTTCAATTTTAGCATAAACATCCTGAACCTGGTCCCAATCAAATCCAACCTTTGAGGCCCTTTTTGAAAGTTCATAGGCAACCATCAAACCAGGCAGCCCTCGCGGAATCCCATCCAGTAAAGACCGCCGTGTCAAATCGATGCCCTTTGCTTCCTTTTCCCGCATTTTGATTTGATCCCAATTAACGACTGCTTCCTCTCCCGTGTTCGCCCGTTTTGCTCCAAACACATGAGGATGACGACGAATGAGCTTTTCGTTCAACTCAAAAATAATGTCGTCGATCATAAAATCCCCATTATCTTCCGCAATCTGGGCGTGTAACATTACTTGCATCAGCAAATCGCCCAATTCTTCACACATCGCTTCAGGATCATCATCATCGATCGTCTCCAACACCTCATAGGCTTCCTCAATCAAGTGTTTGCGAATAGACTGATGCGTTTGTTCGCGGTCCCACGGACAGCCCTCGGGCCCACGCAAGATTGCAATAATTTCGCGGAGGGCATTAAACTGTCGATTCAAGATTACGTCTTCCGCCGTCGGTGGAACGTATACAGCAGCCAGATTATCGACACCTTGCCACTGGTGGTCCAACTCGTACAAAGGCATTTTACTCACTTTCTCTTGTCCCGCCACTCCCGCAGCGCTCACAAATGTTATTTCGTAATCATCAGGATAAACATCCATGAGCGTTAATTTCACATCGGCAGCCGTCAAATCATCATATACTTGAGTGATAATCAGGTGCGCCCACGGATTCAACAACTTTTTATCTAAACTAAGCGCATCAAGCAGAGTAAACCCTTCAGAAGGATCTACCCGCAACGCAGAAAATAATGGATCAAGAAAACTTTGTCCGCCTTGTATATCGACCTCAATGCCTCGTTGCGCGCCTTTTTCAAGCAACAGTAGCGTTGTCTGTTCTGCAACAAGCGGATGTCCTGGCGCGGCAAATAAGAGAGTTTGTCCGTCACAGGCCTTTTCGATCAGCTCATTCGCGATCCTTTCATAGACTTCCGCAAACTCAGCGACTTGTTCATATAACGAATCATAGGAAACAATCTTAATGCCTTGTTCTCGCAACTGGGCAACAACAGGGTGTTGTTCCGTTCTTACATACAATTGTTCAGCCGCTTTTATTGTTTCATATGTACCTAATGTTAATTGATTGATATCACCGGCTCCAAGTCCAATAACCGTTATTTTACCCATCCCTAAACCACCTTTATTTTTCTCGAAGTAAATGTAGCTTGCTCAAAAGCGGGACAATTTTATTTACCTTTGGAATCAATTGCATATCTGTTTTCGTGATGGAACCAGAAATAAGCAAGGCAATCCCGTATGCAATCGCCCCTGTTAAAACAGAAATGAAAGCGACGACTGAAAAATAAAGACGGTACGATGAAATAACATCCACAAATATATTCATACTTAATCTTTCTACCGCTAAAACGACAATCGCCATCATCAATACAGCTAATAACGGCTTAATGAAAAACGACTGAAAGCGGATTTTGATGTTCGTGTATCGGACAACTGCCCGCAAATTTAGCGCCGTCGCAACCGCATAAGCGATGACAGTCGCCAAAGAAGCACCTGTTATTCCAAGTATGGGGATAAAAATCATGTTTAATCCAACCTTAAACAAAACACCAACTAATAAATTTCGAGCTGGCAAAATGACTTTACCCAATCCTTGTAAAATCCCTGCCGATGTAATCCCAAGCGTAGAAAAAATCGTCGTAAAAGAAAGAACGATTAACGCTAACGTCCCTTCATTATTTTGATAAAGCATTATATTAACAGGTTCAGCTACGACCGCTAGACCGATCGAAGTTGGTAAACCGATCATCAGCGTTAAACGCAATGCCAGCTCGGCGCGGTTTTGAATAGTCGCATAAGCCCTACGCGCATTCGCTTCAGAAATGGCGGGCACTAAGGATAACGAGAGAGCGGTGGCAAAAAAGGCCCCGAATGAAACCAACGGTTGACCTCGATCAAAAATTCCTTTCAGTATGTTTGCTTCCTCAGCGGGATAGCCTGTCTTTACCAACAAGTTAGCGACAGTAAATGAATCCGACAACTGTAACAAAGGAAGCACTAGCGCCCCAAAACAGATGGGAATCGCATAGTAAAGAATCCTTTTTATTAAGCTTAAAGACGATTCCTCTGGAAACCTGCGCGCGGCATCCGCATCAACAGTGATAACTTGCGCCTTTTTATTATGTCGCCAAAATACAAGCAATACTAAAAAACCAGTTAACGCGCCGGTAAAGGCCCCAAAAACGGCTCCCGCCCCGGCCAAATACTCGTTCCCCGTTGTATTCATAAACCAATAGGCCAAGAAAATAATCGTTGCAACACGCACAAATTGTTCTGATATTTGAGAAATGGCGGTTGGGGCCATATTTTGATGCCCTTGAAAATAACCTCTCATCGCCGCCATTGGCGGAACGATTAATAAAGCAAAGGAGACGCTGCGAATCGGTAATGCAAGCTGATGGTTCCCCATCTTTAGAGCAATCCAATCGGCGGCCGAATATAATCCCGCAAACGTAATCAATCCAGTGAAAACTAACGTAACGACAGAAACCCTGAATACTTTGCGAACACCATATACATCGCCCAAGGCTAATTTTTCAGACACCATTTTGGAAATTGCAATTGGAAAACCAGCCGTTGCTAAAATTAACAATGTTCCATATAAAGGATACACTTGCGTATAAACATAGTACCCCAAATCCCCAGTGATGTTCTGATACGGGATGCGATAGATCAACCCGAGCATCTTTGAAAACAAGGAAGCTAACCCTAAAATTGCCGCCCCTTTTAGAAAGGTAGATCCATCCACCTTTTTTGACATTGCCTTTTCTCCTTCCCCACACATCAAAACTTTTCGTATTATATCATATGCATGTACAAACACAAAGAGCCCTTCCAAACCGTTGTAATGCGGTTGGAAAAGCTCTAACTCTTGTCCACTTTATTATTGTTCCATTTGTTTTGCTAAAAAGCCAGCTGCTGTTTCCGCCATTTTTGTTTCCAAGTCACCCATTTTTACAGCATCTTCTTTACTACAAAGGATAACGGATCCAATCGGATCGCCGCCAGCTACGATTGGAGCGATAACAACCGATGAATAGCTCTCATTCACATCACGGCTTATTTCATAATTACCGGCCCCTTCGATTAGCGTCTTCCTTTCTTCCATACATGTTTCAACCATGGCCCCAATGGGCTTGTCCATAAATTCTTTTTTACTTGCCCCGGAAACAGCGATTACAGTATCGCGGTCAGAGATCAACGTAATATGTCCGATACTCTCATAAAGCGAATCAGCGTATTCCTTGGCAAAATCACCAAGCTCACCAATCGGTGAGTATTTCTTTAAGATTACCTCCCCATCTCGATCAACAAAGATCTCAAGAGGGTCACCTTCACGGATTCTTAATGTACGGCGAATTTCTTTTGGAATAACCACTCGTCCTAAGTCATCTATTCGACGTACAATTCCAGTTGCTTTCATAATCTAGATGCCTCACTTTCACTCGGAGTTTTCAATTGACTGGAACTACCCTGTTCTACTGGTTGGGGGTTACCTTGTTGTTTCCTGGTGTAGGGATAGTATATATCTCCTTAATGGAGAATATTCACTAATATGGAATACCTACTTTTGGAATTCGTAAAAAAAAAAAAGTAAAAGCAGAATACCTGCTTTTACTTTTCATCTTGTTTTGGAAGGTGAATATTCTCCTCTTTTAATATTTCCTTGAGATCTTGATTTACAAATTCAAGATACTTTTGATCTATAATTTCTCCTACAAACCGAGCGCGGGCAATTCCTTGCAATTGATCAACAGTATGTTCCGTTCGCTTTTCTACTCTTAGGATATGGTAGCCATATTCGGCCTTAATCGGATCGCTAATTGTATCAAGCGGGAGTTCCGCGGCGGCCTTTTTGAATTCTGGGACCCATTCGGTCACATACACATCTTCATATAAGCCACCCGTCTCCTTACTTCCAGGATCATCTGTATACTCCTTCGCTAATTCCGCAAAATCTTCTCCATTCCGCAGTCGCTCTGTTATTTCTTCGGCTAATTTCCTCGCTTCCTCATCTGAACGCGGTTTCTCGCCATCAGCCAGTCCTGTTGGCGGTTCGCCCACCGCAATTAAGATATGACGAACAGAGGCGACGACAAAGCTGTCCTTATCCTCTTGTTTGGTAGCCTCATACTTTCGTTGCATGTCTTCATCCGTCACTTTGGAACCAAGATGATTGGATGCTAAAAAATACTGCCTATAGAATTGTTCTAATTGTTGGTCAGTAACATCTTGATCCTTCATTTGCTTCTTTAATCGTTTTTCATCGCCGTTGTAAACAGTTAAATACTCTGATTTAAGTTGATTGATTTGATGTTGAACTTGTTCATCTACACTTTCACTTTGGTCCGCTCGATTAGCTAGCGTTTCTTCCGCGACATATCTTTCAATTAGATACGTTAACGCCTGCGGATCATTCTGTTGTATGGCTAATCCATATTGAGGGTTAATAAACACTTGTACGCGTAAATAACTTTCAAATTGTTCCGCTGTTAATGAACCGCCCTCATATTCAGCGACAATAGCTTGTGGCTCAAGTCCTAAACTAACATCAACGATTGGCACGGGATTATCAGGTTGTTGATCTTCATTCCCTCCAGCGGCCGTACCGCCCTTGCCTGAACTGCAAGCGGTAATTGAAAAAAGTAAAGTCAATGCTAATAAGATAGCCCCCCACCTTTTAGTTAGCCACATTGTTCATTTCACCCTTCGCTTTTTTGACTTGATTAAATCCTGAAAGGAACTTCTCAACGAGTCTAACTCCCTCTTCAGGCTTTAATCCATTTACTTTAACTGTGATCGATAAGTGTTGTCCAGTCGCTAAGTTTATTCTGCGTTCAAATTGATTAGCTAGCGAAAAAAGTTTGGTTCCATCGATCTGAGTGTTTTGATCTTCGTGAAGATGGATAGTCAGATCGTTTCCCTTTTGAACGATACTTGTAATCCGATAGAGGCGTGAGTACACCCTGAGCCTAGCTACCATTAGTAAATTTTCCACAGGCATTGGCACATCGCCAAAACGGTCCACAAGCTCTTCTTGTAAGTCCTCTACATCCTCCATTGTAAGCGCAGCGGCAAACTTTTTATACATATCAATTTTTTGCTTACTATCTTGAATATACTCTGATGGAATAAAGGCATCTAACTGAATATCAATTTCAGGATGAATCGTCTCTTCTTCTTGCGGACCACCCTTTAACTCATCGATAGCTTCCTTTAACATTTGACTGTATAAATCGAATCCAACTGAGGCGATAAAACCATGTTGTTCTGCGCCGAGTAAGTTGCCCGCGCCGCGAATCGATAAGTCGCGCATCGCAATTTTAAAGCCCGAACCGAGTTCGGTAAATTCCTTAATTGCCTGCAAGCGTTTTTCCGCGACTTCTGTTAAAATTTTATCGCGTTGATAGGTAAAGTAAGCATACGCCATTCGATTGGAACGACCGACCCGACCCCGTAATTGATACAACTGAGACAACCCCATGCGATCCGCGTTATGAACGATCAATGTATTTACATTTGGAATATCGACCCCGGTCTCGATAATTGTTGTGCTGACTAACACATCGGTTTGTCCTTCTAAGAAATCTAACATCACGCTTTCTAAATCACTTTCTTTCATCTGTCCGTGGGCAACAGATACTTTTGCGTCAGGCGCCAGAAAAGAGATTTGCTCAGCCATTTGCTCGATCCCTTGTACTTGATTGTACAAGAAGTAAACTTGACCACCACGCGCCAACTCACGCTCAATCGCTTCTCTGGCAAGCGCGGCGCTATACTCTAACACATACGTTTGGACGGGGAAGCGGTTTTCAGGCGGCGTTTCAATCACTGAAAGATCGCGCACGCCAAGCATTGACATGTGTAATGTTCTTGGAATCGGAGTCGCTGTAAGCGTCAAGACATCGACATTGCTTTTTAGCTGTTTTAACTTTTCTTTATGCGTTACACCGAAACGCTGTTCCTCATCTACGATTAACAATCCCAAATCCTTAAAAATGATATCCTTTGATAATAAACGATGCGTTCCAATGATGATATCGAGCCTACCCTCTTTCAGCTTCTTAATCGTTTCATTTTGTTCTTTACGGGAACGAAAACGACTCAAAACCGCGATCTCCACAGGGTAGTCAGCGAATCTCTCACGGAATGTTTCAAAATGCTGTTGAGCTAAAATGGTTGTAGGCACAAGCGCCGCAACTTGTTTGCCATCCATAACCGCCTTAAATGCGGCCCGAATAGCCACTTCCGTTTTTCCGTATCCGACATCGCCGCATAGTAAGCGATCCATTGGTCGGACCCGTTCCATGTCTTCTTTAATCTCTCCGATCGCCGTCAATTGATCCGGCGTTTCATCGTATGGGAACATTGCTTCAAACTCGCTAACCTCCGGATTATCAGGTGAAAACGCATACCCTTGCGACGCCTCGCGCTTAGCGTATAGTTTGATCAGATCGGCCGCAATATCCTTAACGGAAGATTTTACTTTGCTCGTTACTTTACGCCAATCACTACCGCCCAATTTATATACTTTCGGCTCTTTATCCTCATCGGCAACGTAACGTTGAACGAGATCGATCTGCTCGATTGGGACATACAATTTATCATTACCCGCGTACTTTAAGTTCAAGTAATCTTTGTGAATTCCATTGATCTCTAACGTCTCAATTCCCAGGTACTTTCCAATTCCATGATTGATGTGAACGACATAATCGCCAACTTTTAATTCGTTATAACTCTTTATTCGTTCCGCGTTGCTCATATTGGACCTAGTTCTTCGCGCTTTCCGTTGGTTCTGCGTAAAGACTTCTGATTCCGTTACGATCACAAGTTGATGCATCGGCAATTCAAACCCGGATTGCAAACTGCCCACCAAAATAGTTGGCCTTGCGCTAACGAGTTGGTCCACTTCTTCTAAAATTAGGTCAACATCCAAATCGTGGTCATGGAATACTCTTTCTAATCGTTTCGCCCGTTCCTCATCTGCGGCTAAGAAAACAACCTGGTTGTTGAATTTAACCCAACGATCCACCTCAGTCTTCAATACGTTCATCTGTCCATGGAAGTTCTGAACCATTTTGCAATTAAAATTAACGATATTCTGCGGCGCTGTTCTTGGAATTTGGCGTAGAAATACACTCAAGTGAATAACTTTATGCTGCCTGTTATTGATAATGTCGGCGTATTGAAAAGAAATTGGTATATTGTTTGTAAATTCTCCTTCTGCAATAAGAGCCGTCTTCCACTCGGCCTCATCTTGTTCCAAATTATCCGCTGTCTCCAGTACCCGTGACGGTTCGTCTAACACGATCACTGTGTCATCTGGCATATAGTCTAGTAAATTTTGATAGTTTGGATAGAGCAAGGAAATGTATTTATACATGCTTTGAAAACGTTGCCCTTGTCTTAGCTGTTCAATTTCCCAACCGATTTTTTCCGATAACTTTTCCTTTACAGCTTGATCTTTAATCGACTTTAAAGACTCGCCCAATTTTTGCTCGAGTCGATTAGCGGCTTCCATTAAAGTAGGTAGGTTACCAAATACCTCTTGAGTTGGAGGAATGACAATAGAATCGATTTTATCAATCGATCGCTGCGAAGCAACATCGAACGATCGAATGGAATCGATTTCAACATCAAATAATTCTATTCTGACTGGATCTTCTAAATCAATCGGAAAAATATCCAAAATTCCGCCTCGAACACTAATGTGCCCCTTACTTTCTACCATCTCCACCCGTTCGTATCCTATCGAGAGCAGCTGTTTAAGAGCAGCCTCTAAATCTAACTCTTGACCAACGGTTAATTCAACTTGCGACTTACGCCAAATCTCTTGCGGTGTAAGAATTCTTCGACAGCCCGCGTAAGGAACAACTAAAATTTTACGTGTTTGTTCATTTAATTTATTCAACACTTCAATCCGATTGGCGAGTGTTTCTGGACTAGCAATCGCCATTTCAGAAATAATTAATTCATTTGCGGGAAATAAAAGTACCTCTTCCTCCCCAACCAATTCCAACAGGTCCTCATACACCTTTTGCGCCTGAAACATATTATGGGTTACGACTAAAAGCGGTTTATTCAATTCACGATAAAGCGCGCTTAAAAAAACCTGTCTAACAGAGCCGCTTAGGCCTGCTACCATCTGTTCATTTAGCCCCTGATTGAAACCAGTTATGATCGATTGGAAGTCAGGATTAGGAACAAACTTACGGATAATCCCTTCCAATAGAACCCCCCCTTTCCACTATTGAAGCGCTTTATAAAGTGAAAAGAAGCCCCAGCCAATCTAGCTAAGGCTCTTTTATAGTGAGTTTGAATGAATTGCCTGCAGAAAAATAACCCCCTAAAGCGCTATTGCAGAGGGTTAGTTAATTCTGGGTGGCGCTGTACTGCCTCACTGCAGTAATCACATGTGACATGAGCTACCAAATCGCCTCCCGCTTCATAGCTTATTATATGTTTTCGCTCTTCGGGGGTCAAGAAATGCCAACCTAATTGCATTTCCGAAACCTGACTTGCTTCAATATGCCCATGAATCGATTTACAATACGGACATACATACTTAATAGACATGATTATGCCTCCTATAGGGGGTTTATTACTATAAGACAGTATTCCCCCTACACTGGCAAATCATACCGGACTAAGATCCATCCCCAGGACGATACCGATTTGAACCTATTATTAAGAAAAGCAATCGCCTACGGCTCCATTCAATTAAACTTATTCATAACCTGTTCAAAAGGTTCTTCTAACCAAGCCTCAGCCGCAGCAGCTGACTTCTCTACAGCCGTTGCAACATCTGGTCGTTCCTCAGCTAGAAATGGACCGAGCACATAGTCAACGATCTTTCTCCCTTGCGGCGGCCGACTAATTCCAACACGAACGCGACAAAACTGTTCGCTTCCAACATGTTGAATAATAGACTTTATGCCATTGTGACCCCCCGCGCTTCCTTTTAACCTCAGGCGAATCTGACCTACCTCCGTATCTAAATCGTCATAAATAACCAATATGTCCGCTAGTTCTAATTTAAAAAACTGCATAACTTGGTTCAACGATTCCCCTGAAAGATTCATATATGTAAGTGGTTTAAGCAAAGCGACTTTCTCAGAGCCGAACCTTCCTTCTCCATAGAGGCCTTTAAACTTGAGTTGATTCAACTCAATATTTAGTTTTTCAGCCAATTCATCTATAACCATAAATCCAACATTGTGCCTTGTGCCCTCATATTGCTTTCCAGGGTTTCCTAAGCCGACAATGAGTTTCAAAAATGTTACCCCCCATTACGTCTCACATAATAAAAATAAAGAAAACTGTGTGAAAGGTATACTTGTCACACAGTTTCTCCTAGTTAATTACTCTATTCAAGCTACTACTCTTCTTTATTATCGGCATCTGACGCATCTGCTGCTTCGGCCGATTCTGACGCATCTTCTTCATCGACAGACTCTTGACGAGGAGCTGTGACAGATACAACCCCTTCTTCCGCTTCTTGTTGAATTTCAACCCCAGCGGGCACTTCTAAATCTTGAACAGTAATCGTATCCCCAATTTGTAAGTTGGAAATATCGACCGTTATCGAATCTGGAAGATCAGCAGGCAAACAGCGGACCTCAACTTCCCACAATAGATGTTGTAACACACCGCCAGCTTTTGCTCCTTCAGCTTCACCCGTGAGAATCACTGATACAGCGGCAACCATCTCTTCCGTCATATCAAGTCTTCTAAGATCAAGATGTAAAATTTCATTTCTGATTGGATGCGTTTGAATTTCAGCGATGACAACCTTTTCTTTCGGCCCCGCTTCAATCGCTAGATCTAGGATTGCGTTTCTTCCTTCCGAACGCAATGTTTGATTTAATTGCGATTCATTTAAATGGATCACTTCGTTATCCTTATTCATCCCGTATAATACACCTGGGACTCGTCCACTTTTCCTTAATTCATTCAAACCTGACCTCGATTTTGATTGTCTTCTTTGCGCTTCTAATAAAGCTGCCATATAAATATCCACCTTTCTCATACATGTTCATCTCTATATTTTCCCTCTTTATTGAGGGCTCAAACCCAAAAGTTTACTTTTAATCGAACAACTTACTTACAGATAATTCTTCATGAATACGAACGATCGCCTCACCAATAATAGGCGCTACAGATAATACCTTGATCTTTGGAATTAAACGATCTCCTGATAAAGCAATCGTGTTGGTGACGACCAATTCTTCAATGCTGGAATTAGAAATTCGATCAATGGCAGGACCTGACAGCACTGGATGCGTGCAGCAAGCATATACTTTCTTTGCTCCACTCTCAATCAATGCGTTCGCCGCTAATGAGATCGTTCCCGCCGTATCGATCATATCATCGATCAGAATGGCTGTTTTCCCTTCAATATTACCTATAATATTCATTACTTCGGCAACATTGGGTTCTGGTCTACGCTTATCGATAATCGCAAGAGGGGATTCGAGACGTTCGGCCAACTTTCTCGCCCTTGTCACTCCGCCATGGTCTGGAGAAACAACGACGACATCTTCCAATGCTTTTTCCTGGAAATAAGCGCTTAGGATCGGAATCCCAAGTAGGTGATCAACCGGGATATCAAAGAAACCTTGAATTTGGGTCGCATGTAAATCCATGGCAATGACCCGATGGACACCAGCCGTTTCCAAGAGATTTGCTACCAATTTAGCTGTAATTGGATCGCGCGCCCGCGCTTTTCGATCTTGTCTTGCATAGCCGTAATACGGCATAACAACATTAATGCTTTTTGCCGAGGCTCTTTTTAAAGCGTCAACCATAATTAACAATTCCATTAAATTTTGGTTAACAGGGGCGCTCGTCGATTGAATGATAAACACATCAGCTCCGCGCACACTTTCATTCAACTTAACTTGGATTTCTCCGTCACTGAAGCGAACGACTTCAGCATTTCCTAACGGCAAACCGATGTGATCGGCGATTTCCTTAGCTAATTGCGGGTTTGCATTACAAGTGAATACCTTCAGCTTTGGATCTCGATAATTGGCCATGATAATCTTAAACCTCCAACCTATTTTTCCTTGCGAAGAAATTTTTCTGCATAACCTTCTTTGTTTGTTTGCCTCTCTCTTGCTATAGCTAAAGCCTGTTTTGGGACGTCCTTCGTAACGGTGGAACCCGCTGCTACGTAAGCTTCATCACCAATCGTTACTGGCGCGATTAAATTTGCGTTGCAACCAACAAAAGAACGATTCCCAATGATCGTCTTATGCTTTTCCTTGCCGTCAAAATTAACTGTAATCGTGCCACAGCCGATATTTACGTCGTCACCTATTTCCGCATCGCCTAAATACGAAAGATGAGCAACTTTTGACCCGTTGCCTAAACGCGTGTTTTTCAGCTCTACAAAATCACCGACTCGAACACCTTCCCCCACATCGCATCCAGGACGCAAATAAGCGAAGGGACCAACATCGGCTTCCTTTCGAATGAGACTCTCTAAAACAACTGTATATCGAATTGTAATTCCATCTTCAACGGTTGTGTCGGCAAGATCCGCGTTCGGTCCAATCAAACAGTCTTCCCCAACTTGTGTATTTCCTCTTAAGAAACAACCAGGTTGGATCACAGTATCGGCCCCAATTTTGACATCTGGTTCAATATAAGTCGACAACGGATCAATGATGGTCACGCCATTTCGCATATGAGCTTCATTAATTCTCTTTCTCATAATTTGTTCCACTTGCGAAAGCTGGACGCGATCATTAACACCCATCCCTTCCTGTGGATCTTCAGTTACATAGGCGGATATAGTCGCTCCCTCGCCCTTCAAAATCTCAATGACATCTGTCAGGTAGTATTCCCCTTGCGCATTTTGATTGTCTACCTTTTTCAACGCTTGAAATAACTTCTCGTTATCGAAACAGAAAATTCCTGTATTAATCTCACGCGCCGTTCTTTCTTCATCCGTTGCATCTTTATGTTCCACAATTTTAGCCACAGATCCATCCGCATTACGAATAATTCTTCCGTATCCTGTCGCATCCTCTAATATAGAAGTAAGAATTGTAGCGGAAGCGCCTGTCTGGTTGTGGCGTTCCATTAGTCGTTGTAGTGTTTCATCTGTAATTAAAGGGGTGTCCCCTGTAACAACCAATGTTGTTCCTTGCTTTCCTTCCAAATAGTCACTGCTCATCATGACCGCATGAGCCGTTCCTAGTTGTTGCTCCTGATGAACGTATTGAACGGTTGAGCCCAACTGACTCTTTACCTGTTCAGCGCCGTGTCCAATGACCACAAAAACCTCATCTATTAAAATATCGCCTAGGCGATCTACGATATGCTGAACCATCGGCTTTCCACAAACAGGATGCAACACCTTATACAACTTTGATTTCATTCGAGTGCCTTGGCCTGCCGCCAAAACAACCGCATATTTTTGTTGAGCCATGGTTTCCCCCCGATATGTACGGATTTACATTGTATCAACTATGAACGCCCGATGATACCCCATTATGAATATAGCTTAATCGTAAAATGATTTCAAGGTATCCTAACATAATGCCTAAGCAAGGACAACCCAAAAGAAAGAAGACCTCTTAGCTGAGGTCTTCTTTCTTTTGGTCATTAGGCCCCTTCTACAAGGTGCTCTTCTTCCTCCTCGAGACCAACCCGATCATATTCAGCAAGAACTGCGGCTTGGATCTTCTCACGGGTAGATGAAGAAATCGGATGCGCAATATCCCTAAATTCCCCATCTGGAGTTCGCTTACTTGGCATCGCTACAAACATTCCATTGTTACCATCAATAACGCGAATATCATGAACGACAAACTCGTTATCAATTGTTATTGAACAAATGGCTTTCATACGTCCATCCGTGTTGACGCGGCGGAGTCTTACATCTGTCACTTCCATCTGTTACACCACCCTATTTCGAAGATATATGCTTGTACCCTTAAATTTCGTCAAAAGGGGCAAAAAGTCCTTCAAAACTGGCTTAGAAACATTTAGCGATTTTTCGATCTTTTTTGACAAAAACCGCGTCACTGCCTACAAAATGGAAATCACATCAATCTCTACTGCCACGTCTCTTGGCAATCTAGCCGCTTCAACCGTTGATCTCGCAGGCTTATGGGAGGAAAAATAACTTCCATACACTTCATTTACCGCTGTAAATTGATCCATATCCTTCAAGAATACCGTTGTTTTCACTACTTTATCCAAACTGCTCCCAGCTTCTTCAAGGACAGCCTTAATATTCGAGAACACTTGATGCGTTTGCTCCTCAATTGAACCCGTCACTAGCGAGCCATCCGCTTTTAAAGGGATATTTCCGGACACAAACACAAATCCGCCTGCTTTCATTGCTTGTGAATACGGACCAATCGCTTGCGGCGCCTTATTAGTCTGAACAATTTCCATATAATTAACCACCTTCCTAATGACACATTTGAGATAAAAAATTACCTGGATTTACTTTTATTTCCCTATTCCTCGCATCGAGATGGGCGATCTTAGCTAAAGAAACATAATCATCGATTAGTCTTTCTTCTACATCGGCAGCCTCCGCTAATACACCTAACCCAACTACTTTAGCGTTGAATTCTTTGAGCAAATCAATCATACCGCGCGCTGTCCCGCCAGCCTTCATGAAATCATCGATAATGAGCACTTTTGACTTCTCAGGCATCACCCTTCTCGCTAGGGACATCGTCTGAATTCGCTTGCTAGAGCCCGATACGTAGTTAATGCTAACAACAGAGCCCTCCGTCACTTTACTGTCACGTCGAACGATAACAACGGGCGTATTTAAATAATTCGCAGTCGCATAAGCCAACGGAATTCCTTTTGTCTCCACCGTCATCACCACATCGATCTCTCGCTCAGCAAATACAGTCGCCATTATCTTTCCTATTTTATTAAGCGTTTCAGGATTTCCAAGAATATCGGACATATATAAGTAGCCACCCGGCAACAATCGTTCGGATTTCTCGAGAGCGACACAAATTTCCTGGACCACAGTTTCGGCCAATTCTCGTTTTAATAAAGGAATATACTTTACTCCGCCCGCTGCCCCAGCTACCGTTTTCAATAAGCCGCTTCCTTTATATTCGAAGAGTTCCTTAATGATAGAGAGATCTTCGCTAATCGAGGATTTCGCCGAACCAAACTGCTCCGCAAATAAAGTTAACGGGATTAATTTATAAGGATGCTCTAGCAGATGCTGAGTCATATCAACCAGGCGAGAGCTCCTTCTTAACTTCCTTCCCATGTAAGCCGCCTCCATTAACCGAATGTTAAGATCAAATATATCATTTTTGTACGGTTTTTGGCAAGCCAGCATAAGACCTTTCACCAATTATTCGAACGGCGTAAACATCACTGCAAAAGCCACGCAATCCATTGTATATCCGTCCAACCCGGGATTCCTTATCGACCAGACAAAACACCGTTGGACCGCTGCCTGACATTAAAGACGCATCAGCCCCGAATCTCAGCATTTGCTCCTTAATCTTTCTAACTTCAGGGTACAAGGATAACGTGACCGTTTCCAAATGATTTCCCAACGACTTGTATACCTCGTTATAATCACGATTGTTAATTGCATCGATCATTCGTTCGGACCTACGCGGATAGGCTGTAATCTCGCCCATTTTTGTCTTTCCATATATTTCTGAAGTAGAAACAGCGATCGGAGGTTTCGCCAACACAACCCAAGCTGGCGGAGGTGAAGGCAATGTTGTAATTTGTTCACCTCTTCCTTGCGCTAATGCGGTACCCCCATATACGCAGAAAGCCACGTCGGAACCAACTTTAGACCCGATTTCAGCCATTTCCTGCACAGATAAACCGAGTTGCCATAAATTATTTAAACCGCGTATAGCGGCCGCCGCATCCGCGCTCCCCCCAGCCAATCCAGCCGCAATCGGAATCCTTTTATGTATATAAAAGTGGACACCCTGTTTAATTCCTAATTTATCCTTGATGATCTTTGCTACTTGGTAGACAAGGTTTTTTTCTCCAAGCGGCACAAAATACGCTGAACAATCAATCGTAATCTGATCATCTTCACGGGGATAGATATCAATCCGATCCGCTAAATCAATGGTGGTCATTACCATCTCGACTTCATGGTAACCGTCGGCCCGTTTTCCGACAACATCGAGTGTTAGATTTATCTTTGCTGGCGCTTTAACCGATATCCTCATTGTTTTTCACCCGCTCATCAAACAAATATATGTCATTATATTAGCATTACTTTTTCCAAGATGCCAACATCCCCTAAAAAAAGAAACTGAAGCAGCCCAATAGGACCCTCCAGTTTCTTAGGTAGGGAGCATAACTATTTTGATTGAGATTCATTGGCTAACGTTTGTTCAGCAATTTCAATGGCGCGTTTGACCAGGTTACCCGCATCTCTAGTCGTGATTCCACCCCAACCTTCACTTTTGACGGTGTCGTAAAACCCTAGATCCTTGGCTAACTCCATTTTAAACTGCTCCGACATGATCCCGCGTCTGCGACTCATGGGTAGCCTCCTTTTTATCATCAGTTTTCTCCCAACGCTGGTTAGTATGTGTAACCAGCATGATCGTTATGTTCTTATGTATTATCCAATATATAGCGCAAAATAAAAATCAGTAGAACGTTGGGTTCTACTGATCGAATGTTATTTCAAATTCATCACTTTCATCGGGACAAACAGTTAGCATCACTGTTTCTGTTAGTACATCTGCATAACTGTATGAAACACGTTCAAAGGAATGAAGATCTTCGTCCAATTTTACAATAAAAATAGAGGGATAGGTTGATTCAAGAATACCTGTCCTTTCTACTGTCTTACGTCGACCTCGATTTGCCTTGAGCACAATCCGTTCACCAAGATGGGAATCCAAGACACGCTTAATATCCATTAAAGTATTATTGTTTGCCATGTATATGACCACCTCACTTATGTATGATTATAACACATCGCATTTATTATGTCAAATAAATTTTTAATTATATCAACTTCTTTAACGATCTGTCAATGACAATTGTATTACAACTTTCAACAAAAAAACCCATTCATAAGAGTGGGTTTTTAAACTTTCCTTTATTTTACCTATTTTGCTTCCGCATATGGTCCGTAATCGGCAATCCTAAGCGAAACGTTCCAAAGGTTTCAATCCCACCTAACCCATCGATTCCTGTTATTGTGTTTTTTGCCAATTCAAAAACGTTAATCGTCTCTCGAATCGAAGTAAAGGCTACCTTCTCAACAATATAAACAGGATCTAACGTATGGATATTTATTCGTTTGGGTGAGCTCGCGAAATTAGCCCCGGCTTTTAGTAAACTTTCAAACTTTGACTGACAGGCTCCGGCAAAAATAATAAGCCGATCTTTATCAGGTTCATAATTTCGGGCCTCGATTACCGCTTGTACAAAGTGTCGTGAGTTTCGGTACGAATCTAATGAATCCTCTTCCCCGCCTGCTTGTTTTCGATACGCATCATGCCCCGTAATGACCAACGCGCTCGGTTGATGCTGCTTAAGAAGCTTGCCGATTTGACGCGGCATCTCACTCTCAACCATGTGAACTCCTTTGACCGGAACGCCCAGCTCCTGATAAACAGATAGACAGCGCTCTAAATATCTACTGTCCCCATCAAGATGCAGCACCGAACCAGGGATTTCAAAGGAAAGTGACTGCTCATCTTCTTCCCGACTGACATAGCCTGCTTGCAGCCAGTGATTTTTTTCACGCATTAATCTTCGTTCCTGTTGAATTAGGCGCAGCGACTCTCGGTTACGACTGTCACTCTTCTCCTTTTCCAAACGCAACCGTTCGGAGTTGATTTTTATGACATCATCTAACGGCGCATCTGCTACCAAACGGACATCTAAACCTTGCAGTGTAGCTGTTTTTTTCTCTTTGTTAATACTCAACACCATAAAAACGATATCATTGCCATAGGACTTCCTTGTCACCGTGTCCCCCACGCGTATTGACATAAAAACCCTCCTCCTTGCTACTGTATGTCAGGCAAAGAAAAGGGTGTATGTCTTATCTAATCCTCATTTGCTTGGTATCCAGCCTCAGCGATCAAGCAGGTCAACCTAGCGAATTCAGCGATCGTTAATGTCTCTCCCCTTCTGATTGGATCGATTTCCGCTTGCTCTAATATTTCTGTCAAAAGTTCACGATGTTCTTTCCCAAATAGAGAGCTCACTAAGTTGTTGTAAATCGTTTTGCGGCGTTGTGTAAAACACGATTTGATCACTTTAAATAAAAATTGGCGATCGGCAACTTCGACCGGTGGCTTGCTGCGGACTGCTAGCTTCAAGACGGCCGAATCGACATTCGGCTGGGGGATAAAGACACTACTCGGCACAATCATCGCGATTTCAGGTTCCGCAAAATATTGAGCGATGATACTTAGCGCCCCATACTCCTTGCCGCCTGGTTTCGCGCAGATTCGTTCAGCAACCTCTTTTTGAATCATAACCACGATGTTTTGAACAGGCAGCTCTTCCTCCAAAAATCTCATCAAAATCGGACTTGTCACATAATAAGGTAAATTCGCGACTACGCTTACTTTTTCATAACCCAAAAACTTCTCTGCAAACAAGGCTCTTAGGTCCACTTCCAACACGTCCCCGTGGACAACATCCACATTAGAGTACGGTTCTAACGTATCTTGTAAAATAGGAAGCAGCCTCTGGTCCAGCTCAATCGCCACCACCTTCCCCGCGGCGCGCGCTAATTGTTCTGTTAGAGCTCCAATACCTGGACCGATTTCAAGCGCTGCGGTCATATCATCTAACTCGGCAGCCTTAACGATATTATGTAAAATGTTCGTATCGATCAAAAAGTTTTGACCCAAACTTTTCTTGAAAGAAAAGCCATATTGTTTAAGAATTTGCTTCGTCCGGGACGGTGTCGCAATATCTTTCATTCTTCATCTCCTCCCAAAGTATCAACCGCCGCTTCAAATTCTCGCTTCGAAATTTGCAGCTGATTTAATCGCTTGTGTAACTGTTTCGC
This sequence comes from Ammoniphilus oxalaticus, assembly GCF_003609605.1. Lineage (NCBI taxonomy): Bacteria > Bacillati > Bacillota > Bacilli > Caryophanales > Paenibacillaceae > Ammoniphilus > Ammoniphilus oxalaticus. Next base: position 260,254 of record NZ_MCHY01000009.1, read on the forward strand.
ATTTGCGTAACCAACCCCTAACAATTCCCCAAGTTTCTTTCGATTCTGTCCCGAATTAGGCCCGCCGACAAGTCCCGCGCTCTGCAACTCTTGGAATGAAATCTCTTCTTTAAATCCTCCTAAAACTTCCGTTCGAACATCTTGCAACGCTTTTCTAATCACATCATCCGACGCGTTTTCAACACCTAAATTTCTTTTTCCCCGCCCCTGGTCCTCCGTTATAAAGGCATGTTTACAACCTGGCACAGCTTGACTGATTTGTTTGCGAATTTTTTCGCCTGGGTAGTCAGGATCCGTAAAAATAATCACACCACGCATTTGTTGCGCGCGTTTGATTCTTTCAATTACCTGATTCGACAAAGCCGAACCCCCGGTTTCAATTGTATCCGCTTGGACAGCGCGCTGAATCGCAAGCGTGTCCGACTTCCCTTCAACAACAATCACTTCTTTAATCATCATTCATCTTACTCCTATGCAGTAAAAAGCTGTGTTTCAAAGAAACACAGCTTATGTTTACATTTATTGTGGTTTGTTTTTACCAATCACATACACGGCCTTACTTCTACGCATACCGAAATTCCTAGCTTGCTGGTCATTTTCAAAATAAACATCAATTTTATTTCCCTTGACCGCCCCGCCTGTATCTTCCGCCCTGCGATAACCAATTCCCTCAATATAGACCCAAGTGCCCATCGGAATTACACTTGGATCGACCGCAACGGTACGACCCTCTTGCGCTCGTTTACCTGACGCGGTAATCGCGTAAGCCGGATGATTCGCATCTTTCCCAGTATGGGCTGCCCCGGCTGCATAGGCCGTAAGCGTCACATTATTAATTACCCGCCTCGGTGTGAAACTCGCCCCACCCCGTGACACGGTAACCAACGCTCCAATGGCAACAACACGATCCTGCGTTGGCTCAATCACTTTTGTCCCAACTAACTGTCGGGATTTTTCCACACCATTTTCAAAGACAACTTCGTATTGTTGCAACGCTTTGCCAGGCTGACCCTCTTGAATGACTTTCCGCTCTCCTTCAGCTAACAATAAATCCTTCCTACTCACTTCATTAAACGGAATTTGTTCCTCTTTTTCCTCTATCTTTTTCTCAACTCGCGTTATATAAATCGTTCCATCAGCTGACACTTCATCAGATAACGACGGATGAACACGATCAAATTCCCCCAATACAATTTGTTCATCCGCCAAGATAGCTTGTACCTTTTTTCGGTTCGTTGTGACAACCTTTTGTTGCCCCGCTTCCAAAATCTCAACTTGCCATTTTTGCGTATATGTGACTTTCAGTCCATTCTTAATCTTTTGGTCTAACTCAGGATAGACTTCGTCAAAAGAACTGACTTGCTCATTTTGTTCTTGTAAAAACTGGGCAACTGTTTTTGCCTTTGTTTTTACTGTTAAGCTTTCGCTGTTACGAACGAATTCCACCTTTTTGGGTTGACTTACTTGATATACCCAGATAAAAGCTCCTGTAATTAAAAGAGCGATCAAGATTCCGCCAACTAAAAGACGATTCCTTGAACTCTGGACATCATTTTCTGGATTCATTTTCCATTTTTCCTCCTCTTTAAACTGTGAACATTGTATGAGACGCTCAATTTTTTGTCAAATAGTCTGTTCGTTAAACAGAGAAGGGGAAAAATTACACGAATCCGCAAAGTCAAGCCTGCTATAGCTTAAACAGGCGCTCCGCATTTTCATAGGTAATTTTACACAGTTGCTCATATTCCATATTTCGTAGCTTCGCAATCGTTTCCGCCACATACCGAACATATCCGCTTTCATTACGTTCTCCACGGTAAGGTTCAGGCGTTAAATAGGGACAATCCGTCTCGATCAACAAACGCTCCAAAGGCACCTGCTGCGCAACTTCCTTCGGACGCTTTGCATTTTTATATGAGACAGGACCCGCTAAAGAAATGTAGAAGTTCATGTCTATGCATTCTTGCGCCATCTCTGGACTTCCCGAAAAGCAATGCATAATCCCGCCCACTTCAGCTGCATTTTCTTCGCGAAGGATGTCTAGTACATCTTGATGCGCGTCCCGATCATGAATAATAATTGGCAACCCAACCTCCTTTGCCAATTGAATCTGTTTACGAAACGCTGCTTGTTGCGTATCTCTTGGCGATCGATCTCGATAATAGTCGAGACCAATCTCACCAATCGCAACGACTTTGGGATGTTGACTTAACTCTCTAAGCCAATCCAAGTCCTCATCCCTCATCTCTTTAGCATTATGCGGATGCCAACCTACTGCGGTATAAATAAAATCATATTCTTCCGCAAGCGCTAACGAGGTTTTGTTCGTTGCGCGGTCAATACCGATATTGACAATACGACTTACACCATTTTCTTTGGCCCTTTGAATAACCTCTACTTGATCCTTGCTAAATTGACCTGAATTTAAGTGCGCATGTGTGTCGAATAGCATTAAAACATCTCCTTAATACCCAAAATATGTTGGAAAAAAAGCAATAGTCTTGCTCAGCTAAGCAAGACTGCTTTTTATTTATGTGATCTTCGCTCCATTTGGCATTCCCTCTGGGACAGAAGCCAATTTTAGTTGATCCCCTTCCGAGGCAGCCAGGATCATTCCGTAAGACATTTCGCCGCGTAATTTAACTGGCTTTAAATTCGTTACGCAAATTACTTTTTGGCCCTTTAACTCTGTTGGGTTGTAATACTTAGCAATACCTGAAACTACTTGGCGCTGTTCATAACCGAGATCGAGTTGCAATTTAAGCAATCGATCCGCTTTAGGAACAGGTTCCGCGGAAATGACTTCAGCGACGCGCAGCTCCACTTTCATAAAATCATCAATCGTAATTTCTTCCGCTTCTGGCGCGCTTGGTTGCGCGGATTGTTGTTCCTGTTCCTGTTTCTGCTGATTTTGTTCAGCTTGTTGAAGGGCTGCAGCTGTCTTTTCATCAATCGCCGCCATTTCTGCTTCAAGTTCCAAGCGCGGAAACAGTACGCCCGACCGATCAATCTTAGATCCAGCTGGGAGCTTGCCCCATTGTCCCGCTTGATCCCAATCCACCTCGGGACTGCCCACTTGCAAGCCGAGTTGAGTCCAAATTTTCGCAGGCGTCTTCGTCATAAACGGTTGGATTAGAATTGAAGTGATGCGAATACTTTCTGCAAGATTATAAAGAACCGTCGCTAATCGCCCTCGCTTCGTTTCTTCTTTCGCCAACCCCCATGGCGTCGTCTCATCAATATATTTGTTCGTTCTTCCAACTAATTCCCAAATATGTGTTAAAGCATTACTAAACCTCATATTGTCCAAATGCTCTTCCACTTTACCAACCGTTTGGCGAGCTAGTTCAATCAGTTCTTCATCAAACTCGCCTGACTCTGTTGGAGCAGGGATCACACCGTCAAAATATTGATCAATCATCGCCGTTGTTCGGCTAACCAAGTTACCCAAATCGTTTGCTAAATCATAATTCAATCGTTGAATAAATGCTTCAGGCGTAAACGTGCCATCATGTCCAAAGGCTATTTCTCTAAGCAAGAAATAGCGAATAGAGTCCGAACCATAGCGCTCTATCAAAAATTTCGGATCAATTACATTTCCTTTTGATTTCGACATTTTTCCGTCAGGCATTAATAACCAGCCATGCCCAAACACTTTTTCTGGTAACGGGGCATCTAGCGCCATTAAAATAATTGGCCAGTAGATCGTATGGAATCGCAAGATGTCTTTACCGATTAACTGAACGTTAGCAGGCCAATACTTTTGATATAGACGATCATCATCAGACATAAAGCCGAGAGCCGTTATGTAGTTTGCAAGAGCATCAATCCACACATAGATGACGTGCTCAGGATCGCTCGTAACAGGGATGCCCCAATCAAAGGTAGTTCTCGAAACACATAAATCTTCCAGGCCCGGTTTTAAGAAATTGTTGACCATTTCATTGCGCCTTGAGGCGGGTTGAATAAAGTCCGGATTTTCTTCTATATATTTTAACAATCGATCTTGGTACTTAGACATACGGAAAAAATAACTTTTTTCTTGAACAAGGCTAACTTCCCTGTCGCAATCAGGGCAAATTAACTTCCCTTCCTTTTTCACTTGCCGCTCTGTCCAAAATGCTTCACAAGGCAAACAGTAATACCCTTCGTACTCACCTAAATAAATATCGCCTTGATCAACAAGCTTTTCAAATATTTTTTGCACAACAACTTTATGACGAGGCTCTGTCGTCCTGATGAAGTCATCATACGAAATATCAAGGCGAACCCATAAATCTTTAATCCATTCGACAACAGGATCAATAAATTGAAGTGGCTTTAAACCATCCTCCTCTGCCCGCTTTTGAAGCTTTTGCCCATGCTCATCCGTTCCCGTTAAATAATAAACATCATATCCGCGAAGCCTTTTATATCTAGCCATCGCGTCCGCGGCAATTGTCGTATAAGCGTTTCCTATATGTAATTTGTTACTTGGATAATAAATCGGTGTTGTAATGTAAAATGTTGGTTTACTCGACACGTTTTTTCCTCCCAAACACGAAATCAAAACTTTCCCTATTATCTCATGATAGCCCAAAATATACAAAACCTTACTTCAAACTCCATAAGTATCCTATCAAATTATATCCCATGACAATATGTGACACTAACTGGAATAACTTCGCAATAATTCGACACATTTCACTTATTTTGTCAATAACTTTTCCTATGTTTACATTTAATTTCAAGTTCATTCCAAAATACCGAAAAAATGGGTTGACTAGTTCTGGAAATACTGGTACTATAAACATAAGATATTTTTGTCGAATTTTGACGAGATGATGATTTCTACAAATAGATAAGATCATCCGATTTTGAGAGGAGAATGAAGATGTTGAAATCCACAGGTATTGTACGTAAAGTGGACGAGCTTGGACGTGTAGTAATCCCGATTGAATTGCGCAGAACGTTAGGTATTGGGGAAAAAGACGCGCTAGAAATCTATGTAGATGGGGATCGAATTATTCTCAAAAAATACGAACCAGCTTGTATCTTCTGCGGAAATGCTGATTCTGTAAACCATTTTAAAGGTAAAATAATTTGCGGGAACTGTGTAGCCGAAATCCCCGCTCCAATAAGCAAAATCTAAAGGGTCCTCGCTTAGAGGCCCCTTTTTTACTTTTCGTTTTTAAAATCTTCGATGGTAAAGTTGATATATTTCTCGCTTCGGCGCCTGCCGATCTTCAGCGACTCGTTTAATCGCCTCTTTAGAGCTTTCTCCCGCTTCAATATAGTGATTAACGTGAGCGACCGGGTCCAATTCTTCCCACCAATCATCCGTTATAAGCGGCTTATCAGAAGCATTTCCATCAAGGATAATGGTAAACTCCCCTTTTATTTGCTTTAGCTCACTCAAATATTTAATTGCCTCTTTAATCGAGCCGCGAATAAACTCCTCATACTTTTTCGTTAATTCTCTTGCTATACATATCGATCGATTTCCAAGAACCTCCTGAACTTCGGAAAGTGTTCGTTTAATCCGATGCGGGGACTCATAAAAAATGATCGTTTCTTGGTAAAATTTAATGCGCTCTAATTCATCGCGCAACTGTTTTTTCCCCCGCGGAAAAAAACCGACAAAGATAAACTGTTTCGTGGGCAAGCCAGAAGCGATCAAAGCGCTTAACCCCGCATTCGCGCCCGGGATCGGAATCACAGGAATTTCCAGCGCAGTCGCATCACGCACCAATTCATAGCCCGGATCAGAAATAGCGGGCATTCCCGCGTCACTTACTAAGGCTACTTTTTTACCTTCTTGCAACGATTGAATAATACCTTGTCCGCTTGCTTGCTTATTATGCTCATGATGACTAACCAAGCGAGCTCCAATTTCAAAATGATTGAGTAATTTCTTCGTTTGTCTCGTGTCTTCAGCAGCGATGATATCTACCGATCGTAATGTTTCCAATGCTCGTATTGTAATATCCCCCAAATTACCTATCGGCGTTGACACTAAATAAAGTTGCCCCCCTGAATCAACTGACGCGCTAAAACTCGACTGGATAAACATTATTTTTTGGCCTCCTCTCCATAATATATTTTAAAGATCTCTTGGCTGTATTGACCATCTTCTTCATAAACGATTAATGGCGACAGTAGCTTAAGATCAGGTTTACCATTACGTATCCCTTCAATTAAGATCATGTTTGCCTCTGAACCAAGTTTCGGATGAACAAAGCGGATTCGCTTTGGCTCGATTTGATATTTGCGCATCAACGTCACCAATTCCATAAATCGCGAAGGTCGATGCACGAGGGCTACTTTCCCGCCTGAACGAACGAGACTCGCGCTCGCTCTGATTACATCTTCCAAATTACAGTGAATCTCGTGTCGCGCGATGGCAACATATTCATTCTTATTAATCTCTCCCGTATTTCCAATCATGTAAGGGGGATTGCAGGTGACGACATCGTAAGCGCCAAATCCAAAGCGTTGCGGGGCTTCTTTTAAATCGCCATGAAACACTTCAATTTGTTCGATAAGTCGATTCAATCGCACATTACGCGCCGCCATTTCATACAACCTTTGCTGGATCTCCAAGCCTTCAATTTTTGCTTTAGAGCGGGTCGACAACAATAAAGGGATCACACCATTCCCCGCGCACAAATCCATTATCCTGCCTTTTTGAATCGGTACGGACACAAAATTCGCCAACAAGACAGCATCCATTGAAAAGCTGAATACTTCCCGACTTTGTATTATTTTCAAATCGTGGGTTAGCAAATCGTCCACCCGCTCAGTCGGATTCAAAGATACTTCCATCCATTACCCTTCCTTTCCATCTTAACGCTGCAGGGTAAACAAAACAGGAGGCCTCCCAGGCCCCCTGTTTACCTCATTTATTTAAAAAGGAGAGACAAAACAAACAATCCCCTTCTTTTCTTAGACTGCCAAAATGTAAATTGCAAATATGAAAACCTTCTTGGTACAGCCGAGCTAAATTATCGTAACCTTCCCCAACAATTGCTCGTTGTTTATCATCGGTCTGATTGTCTTTACCTAATTGCGCTTCTTGAACCGAATTCAACCGTTCTAGCTGTAAGCGAAGGTGCTGATTTTCTATGGAAAGACTCTTATTCTGCTCCAGCAATGCGACGATTTGCTCTCGTAAACCGCTCATCTCCTTTAGAAGGTCCACAAGTTGTTCCTCAATATGAGTAGCTTGTTGAAACATTTTCTGATTATCCATAACCCTCACCCCGCATGAAGGCTTATTTCACCTTCTCCATCTCCGTGATCTCTTCTAACGTAAATTCTATCATCCTCCCGACTTCGGTAACATCCACTTGGACAAGCCGCTCTAAAATATTCAATCCAACCACTCGCCCGGCGCCCATCGGCGTTACCACACGTTGACCCATATCCGGCAGTTCCTCTTTCGCGCTTTCGTAATGATCGTTCTCATATTTCAGACAACACATTAACCGACCGCACAACCCTGAAATCTTCACAGGGTTTAAAGACAGGTTTTGATCTTTGGCCATCTTAATTGAAACGGGTTCAAAATCGCCAAGGAAGGTTGAACAACAGAGTATTCGCCCGCAAGGACCGATCCCGCCTAACATTTTCGCCTCATCCCGCACCCCGATCTGTCGAAGTTCAATCCGAGTTCGGAATACAAAGGCGAGATCCTTGACTAACTCCCGAAAATCAACGCGACCTTCTGCTGTAAAATAAAAAATGACTTTATTACGGTCAAAAGTATATTCAACGTCAATTAATTTCATCGCTAATTTGTGCTGTTTAATTTTTTCTTGGCATAGCTTCATCGCTTCGATCGCCATCTCTTTATTCATATCAACTTGCTTAGAGTCCTCTTCGGTGGCTAATCGAATCACCTTTTTCAACGGAAACACAACGTCTGTCTCAGTCACTGTCTTTTTTCCGATGACGACTTGACCATATTCTACACCACGCGCTGTTTCTACAATGGCATATGAACTATTTTTAATCTCCAAATCACCGGGATCAAAGTAATATATTTTCCCCGCTTTTTTAAAGCGGATTCCAACAACCTCTACCAAGCTCATCCCTCCTGTAACTGGATAACCATCCTTTCGAGGGATAATTGAGGATTCGTATGTCGCCCGAGCCGTTCCTTGGCTTCCATAACTACCTCTATTCCTTTTAAAATCCACGATTTGCTGCAACGCAGCGCTTGCCTCTGGATGGCCTCCATTTGGTCAATATTTACCAGCTCGCTTTTCCAATCTATTTGAAAAAATANACTACCTCTATTCCTTTTAAAATCCACGATTTGCTGCAACGCAGCGCTTGCCTCTGGATGGCCTCCATTTGGTCAATATTTACCAGCTCGCTTTTCCGATCTATTTGAAAAAATAACACATCTCGATACCAATACAACAGTAGATCCAGCATCAACGGTAACCCTTGATTTCCTTGTTCCGTTTTAAGCGCTTTCTCCTGTAAAGTCACTAAAACATAAGACCCTTTTTCAAGGATATCTTCTGATAATTGTATCATTAAATTTCGGTACTGCGCAAACTGCTCTGTTTGGCACAATTCCCTTGCTTCAGCTAAATCAGCCGTTATTTTACAGGCATTTCGAACGATAGGCTCGAAGAAACCTTCTGACACTAAAGTAGCCACCCTTTTTTCAAAAGGAAGTTCATCAAAATAAACAATCTGGCAGCGCGATAAAATAGTCGGCAAAATCTGATGAATATGCTCAGTTAATAAAAGGGCTGTTATTTGGTAAACAGGTTCCTCTAAAAACTTCAATAAACTGTTTGCCGCTTGAACCGTCATTTTATCGGCATGTTCAATAATATACACATTTCGCGAAGACTCGGCAGCACGAAAGGATAGCGCTTTTTGGAGTTGACGTATTTGATCGATCTTAATACTTGCTCCATCAAGCAGGATTAGATGGAGATCAGGATGATTTCCTGAGTCAATCCTTTGACAATGATGGCACTGTTGGCAGGGGTTACCCGCTTCAGCTTGCTGACAAAGCAACGCCTTCGCATACTGTGCGGCAAGCTTCATCTTCCCGACACCTTGGCTACCTACGAATAAATAAGCGTGAGCAACTCGTTTGTGAAGAATACTATTTCTAAGTAAGGTTGCCACCTTCGGCTGATCGACAAAACCGTCCCACTCCATATTTACCACCTCATTATTTTCCATTATACAGCAATTTGCGCAACGATCCTATCTCAAACCATGATCCGCGCTGTTTAGGTAAGAATCAACAATGGAGCATACGTCTGCAAACACTTGCTCAATGGGTCGTTGCGCCTGAATCAGTCGGATACGTTCTGGAAAACGCGCTGCTAACTGAACATATCCCGCGCGAACGCGCTCGTGAAAGTCAAGCTGTTCTAAATCTAAGCGGTTGACCTCTCTCGTTTTATCGGCATGAATCCTAGCAAGGCCAACTGCGGGCTCGATATCAAAATATAGAGTTAGATCGGGCATGTTATTTTCAATCGCAAATTGGTTGATTTCAAAAATTTCATCTATCCCTAATCCTCTTGCGATTCCTTGGTAGGTGAGACTGCTATCAATAAATCGATCACATAACACGATTTTTCCCTGTTCCAAAGCAGGTCGCACTTTCTCTACGAGATGTTGTCTTCTTGCGGCCGCATAAAGTAGCGCTTCCGCGCGCGCGTCCATTTTTGTATTGGCCGGATTTAAAATAATAGAACGAATTTGTTCCGCGATCTCAATCCCGCCTGGCTCTCGTGTGCTAACCACGGTCCACCCCTTCGAAAAGAGGTATGTCTCAAGTTTATGAATAATCGTTGTTTTCCCAGCGCCTTCCCCGCCCTCTACCGTTATAAAAATCCCTTCGCTCATGTCGCCGATTCCCCTCCTTATAAATAATCTTTTATGACCAGTATCGTTTCTAATGAAAGATCGGATAGGTCATGGAAGCGGCAACCCATCCGTTTCAGCTCCACTATATAAGTTAATGTCATTGCATCCAACCGTTCTCCAGGATTAATGACTGGGACACCTGGTGGATAAGGCGTAACCCTCTCTGCGCTGACACGTCCAACCGCATCCGTTATCGAAATCCGCTCTGTATCAAATCGATGCGTTTCAGATGGTAACAGAACAACCTCCTGAGCAAACGTATACGAAGGAAACCGCTCTTCGTTAGAGGAACTGTCTAGGCCATCCATGCCCTCTACTTCTATTCCCCGGAGCGCGTCTAGTAACCGATGCAAATCCTGCTCCTCTGTAAAAGGGGATAAAGCGAGCAAAACAAATTGTTCATCAGCCAGCTCCGCATAAATTCCATGCCGTTCCAAGTATTCCTTTAAAGCAAAACCATGAAAATGAGCAGACCTCGTTCGCAGTGTAATTTTTAATGGATCTAAAAAGTCGTAGGAAGGACTGGCTGTGACGAATTGCAGCCACGGGAATGATTCAACCTCTATTTTCCTATAAAATTGTTGGACCCATTGAATGACACGGGCTAGATCTTGCCCCCCTTGATGATGGAGATAATGTCGGGCGTAATCGAGAGATGCTAATAATGGATAGGAAGGGCTGCTTGATTGCACCATCGCTAAAGACCGACGCAATCGAGCCCGATCAATCAAATCCCCCTGAATATGTAACATCGAAGACATCGTTAAAGAGGGGAGCATCTTGTGAGTCGATTGAACAGAGGCGGATGCCCCCGCTTGCATAGCTGTTGGCGGAAGCGATTCATGGTGTCCAAAATGAGCCCCATGAGCCTCGTCCACCAACAACGGGATTCGATACTGTTTACATAAATTAGCGTAAGGTTCTAGGTCAACTGTCATTCCAAAGTAATTTGGATTAGTTAGAAAAGCCGCTCTCGGTTTTTTTTCCTGCAATATCCGTTCAAATTTCTGTATGGAAACGGTCAATGCAAGACCTGTTTGCTGATCAAATTCAGGCGAGAGATAAATCGGCTTCGCATGAGCCAATGTGATGCCGTTCATAACCGATTTATGCGCATTCCGCTGAACCACTACGGAATCACCCGCTTGCGTAGTGGCTAACAACATAGCCAAATTCCCAACCGTGCTTCCGCCGACTAGGAAAAATGTCTCTTCGGCATGAAACACTTGCGCGGCAAGCTGTTGCGCGAGAAGAATTGCTTCCTCCGCCTGATGCAAGTCATCAAGTCCTGGTATCTCCGTCAAATCATTGGGAAAGATGGCGGAAAAAAACGGATTATTTGTTCTTCCCTTATGTCCCGGCACATGGAATCGGACAGGATATTGCTTTGTATATTTTTTAATCGCATCAATAATCGGCATTTGCCGCTGATTAAACAAGTATAAACATCTCCTCACTCATTTCCCCAAGTGTAAAAAAAAAGAAGCCGTCTTGCAACTGCAAAACGGCTTCTCCTATCTTATGCGTCTAATTTCCAGATCAATTTCATCTTTTCAACAAAAAAGGGATACTTTGTGTCCCTTACGTCCGTATTCACCATTTCCTGTTCACATGATTCACATATAAATGATTGCCAGATGGTGATTCCCTTTTGTTCCGTATCCCCACAAACGATACAACCTTTAATCGGCCAAGACATTACTGTTCTCCACTTCACGCTCACATGGCTCACAAATAAATGAATTCCATATCATAGCTACTTCTTCTGTTTGCGTTCCACAAACAGTACAATCTTTTAATTGATTTTCCATCCAAACCACCTAACTTTTCTAGTAATATTTTTATTATTAACAACAAATGAAATTCATATACATCCAATTCAGACTTTTCTACCAAATGGAATATACTCAAAACCATGTCGTTCCATCATCCGCGCGGGAAACAAACTTCTTCCATCTATTATTAGCGAAGGAATAAGTCGCTCACTTAGCTTGACCAGATCAACTTCTCTAAATTCACGGTGACCCGCTAAAATTAGGAGCGCATCGACCGAATCGATCGCCGCCCATAAGTTCGGGTAAAATAAGTTGCGATTTAAAACATCTTCCTCAGATTGCGCAAGTAAATAAGATGGACTGTAAATTTGAGCGGTCACTCCATACCCCGTTAGTTTTTTAATTAGCGGCGAAAAAAGCTCGCTTTCCCCCGCCCAAACACCAACTGTTTTCCCCGCTAATGGCTTCAGTTTTTTAATTAGCTGATCTAAGGCCCAATCAACCTGTCGCTCATATGCGCTGCGCGCCGCCTCAAGTAACGACAAATCAACGTTATTTGCAATCACCTGATCGATTAATGAACTTAGTTCAAGTCGCGTTTCTTTCCAATCAAACCCGAATCCTTCTTCAAAATAGGATTGTCCAATTCGCGGGTCCATCCCAATTCCGCAACCAACGGTTTGCGCCTCCGCTCCTAACACTTCACATAGAGAAGCAATTTCATTCATAAATGAAATCTTTGTCGCAATGAAGGCATGAGCCGCAAAATGGATCATTTCCGTATTTCTACGCGTCGTCACCATCATTGGAGCAAATCGCTTGGCTAGGGCTCGTCTCAGCCGAATGAGTGTTGGATGTCCCCCATCCCCGCCAAGAATAATTTGAATAGAACTTTTTGACGATAAAATTTGTGTCCATGAAATGACTGCGATTGACTGCTGCTCCTGGTCAAACCAATCCTGAACGAAGTCGCCGCTGCCGACAGGCGCTGAGCCTGCCAAAATGAGACCGATTTGATCAGATAGATGTGGACCAAGTTGTTCAATGATCGCCCATAGTTGCTCGCTTTCCATCATTTCATCAACACAAATGAAAACATAACTAAGCTCCGCCACTTTTGATAGTCCTTGGTAATTTGGTTCTAAACGTGTCACCGAATAGCCATGCAACGCGCTTTCAATCGTTATCGCTAAATCTATCCTTTCCCCATGCAAAATACCAAATTTCATGATCCACGCGTTCCTTCCTATCCTAATTGTCACTTTCTTTTTTCCTCATCTAAAATTGTGCCCAAACAGCATGATTTCATGACATAAAAAAAGGTTGCTCCAATTTGGAGTCAACCTTTTTATACGATAACAAGTGCTTTTACGACCACAAGTCCAATCAGTCCAGGTAAACCTAATAATCCTGAAGCGGCTGCGGTAATCGGATTAATCGGGATAGTAAAATCATAATGGGCGCCAACACTGTTAAATAAAAATAGTAATACGCCTCCCAAAGCAAGTTTAAATAATCCATAGGCAACCCAACGAATCGGTTTCAACCAGGTCATTTGACTTAAGACAATAACGAAAAACAATAAACCAATCGCAATGATTCCCCATAAAACCGTCGTCAATCTGTATCCCCCTTATTCTAAAGCATGAACTTTCCTTCTCTTAGCGGTTTCATATAGAAACATGTACCTTCTCTCCAAGATATCTGCCATAACATCACTCTCATTTTCGCCAGACAGGCTATATTGCCATTGAACCATTGCGAGATGGGCGCCTTCGATCAATTTTCTCCGTTCATTTGACACTTGCCAGTTCGTAGATTGTTCACTTCTAATCCGTTTTATCATACTTTATCCCTCCGTTAAAAACATACGCTTGTCTTATTTAAAAAAGAACAAACTGCCCCACAAAAAATAAGCAGCGCTAGTTAAGCGCTGCTTATTATAATTCTCTTCGACCTTCCAAAGCTTTTGTTAACGTAACCTCATCAGCGTATTCAAGATCTCCGCCGACAGGCAGCCCGTGCGCGATTCTTGTAACACGAATACCAAACGGCTTGACAAGTCGAGAAATATACATGGCTGTTGCTTCTCCCTCAATATTTGGGTTTGTCGCTAGAATTAACTCTTGCACCTGCTCATCCTGCAACCGCTTCAACAACTCAGGTAATCGAATATCCTCTGGTCCAATCCCTTCCATTGGAGAGATTGCGCCGTGCAACACGTGGTATGCGCCTTGAAATTCCCTTGTTCGTTCCATTGCAATTAAATCTTTCGGTTCCTGCACAACACAAATACAGGAAGCATCCCTTGCTTTGTCATTGCATAAATAACAGGGATCTGTGTCGGTAATGTTTTGACATTGGGAACAAAAAAGCAAGTCGCGCTTTGCGTTTACGAGAGCCTTTCCTAAATCAAGCACATCCTCCTCTTCCATTTTCAAAACAAAAAACGCAAGCCGCGTTGCTGTCTTCGGACCGATCCCAGGCAATTTTGTAAATCCCTCTATTAACTTTGCGATCGGTTCTGGATAATACACGATCGATCCCTCTAAAACAACCCGGGGATATTCATACCGCCCGTAAATTTACCCATTGATTGACTCGTTAAATCATCAACCTGTTTCATCGCGTCATTAATCGCGGCAAGCACCAGGTCTTGTAACATCTCCACATCATCTGGATCAACAGCCTCTGGTTTGATGATGACATCTTTAACTTCCTTATGACCATTTACGACAACCGTTACAACACCGCCGCCAGCAGACCCTTCAACTGTTTTTTCCTTTAGTTCCTCTTGAGCCTTCACCATTTGATCCTGCATCTTCTTCATTTGTTTCATCATGTTATTCATATTCATTCCGCCGCGCATATCCATGCCTCCTAGTCTAGTCTTTAATTTCCAATAACTCTTCGCCTACTAACTTAAGCGCTTCTTCCAAAAAAGGATCTGCATCTTCGCGCTGCTCCGAAGTTTCTCTTTCCTGCCCTTGTTCAGATTTTAGCTCAGACGCGATTTCCTTCCATTGGTTTTCCATTAAGGTCAACATTTCCATTGGTTGGCCTAAGACAGATTGAATAACACCTTCAATAATCTCACGATGCTGTTCTTTTTCCGTTGTTTCACGATGAATCGCGCTTTTAAAACTAATTAAGACGCCGCTCTCACCGACCGCAACAGGTTCCCCGTCAATAAGCCAAGCATGAACTTGGATCCTCTGTTTCTTAATCTGATTTAGAATATCAGGCCATTGCTGTGTCAACTTTTGTAAAGAGCTTCGACTAGCTGTAGCCAGTATTTCTTGGATGCGATGCTCATTAATTTTTACAGTAGGTGGAACAGAAGCCCTTCGCGGGGCCTCCACCCGTCGCGCTTGCCCGCTTCCCGTTGTTGATGTTGAAGCCGTTGAACGATGTTGAGTCACCTGCTGAAGCTTATTTTCTAGTTCTGTCAGTCGCTTTTGCAATTGATCCAACTCAGGCTGCGCCTCCGTCGTCAGTACCTCTTTTTGAGGTTGGGATCGATTCAATTCAAGCAAGCGAATTAGACCGATCTCTAACGCGATTTTAGGATGTGTAGCCCATTTCATATCAGCAAGCGACTTATTCAGACTCTCGATAATTAAATATAATGATTCATGATCAAACGTATGAGCAATTTCAACAAATTGTTCATCCCCTGTTATGCGATGTTGAATTTCCTCCAGGTTAGGCGCTGTCTTATAGACGAGCAAGTCACGAAAATAAATGAGAACATCATCCAAAAATTGTTCTGAATTTTTCCCTTCTGACGTTAACTGGTGTACTAATTCCATTAGTTTAGCGGCATCACCGTCTAATACAGCTTGAGATATCTCCGATAATGCTCTTTGAGGAATGACACCGGTCACCATGATGACGTCTTCTTCCTCAATCGTCTGCCCCGCATAAGAAAGGATTTGGTCAAATAAGCTCAATACATCTCTCATCCCGCCTTGCGCAACCCGTATCATGAGGGACAAGGCTTGTTTCGAGATCTTAACGTCTTCCGCATCGGCAATAAAACAAAGGCGTTCCATCATTGCTTTTGCCGAGATGCTTCTAAAATCAAAACGTTGACATCTAGAAATAATTGTTGCGGGCAATCGATGCGGTTCTGTGGTCGCCAAAATAAACACGACATGCTGCGGAGGCTCTTCCAATGTCTTTAACAACGCGTTGAAAGCTTCCGTCGTCAGCATATGAACTTCATCGATAATATAAATTTTAAAGGCAACCTCAGTCGGCGCATACTTCACCTTATCGCGGACATCTCGGATTTCCTCTACACCGCGATTTGACGCCGCATCAATTTCAATGACATCGACAACCGAACCTTCTGTAATACCCTCACAAGCCGAGCATTGATTGCAAGGTTCAGCTGCCGGACCTTGCTTACAGTTAATCGCCTTGGCCAATATTTTCGCCGCGCTCGTTTTCCCCGTGCCTCGCGGACCGGAGAATAAGTATGCATGGGAGAAGCGTTTTTCTTTTAACGCATTTTGTAAAGTTCGGGTGATATGTTCCTGTCCTACCAAATCACCAAAAATTTGAGGACGAAATACACGATATAAAGCACGATAGGCCATGATCGACACTCCCAATCCTCTTATTCCATTATTACCATAAGTATACTACAGCTCATTTTCATTTCACAAACGAATACTAAAAAAGCCCCAATGGAATTACCATTGGGGCTTTGTAAAATTACTGCCGCGCACCTATTATCGATACGACCAACCAAGCGTTACTTGTGTAGTTAGCTCAAATCAGGTTGCCCTACGGCACACAGATGACACCACTTATGGCTGCTTCCTTCCGGACCTGACCAGGTTCACGGCTATCTGTTGCGCAGGACCCAATTGTCAACACCACTTATACAAGGCAGACCTTACATGAATCGCACCTCTAATAGGAATTCAACCCCGCTAAGGCGGATTGCGGGTTATAGGGCACCGCCAACTCCCCATCTAGCGCGACAAAGTTATACACTACGTTAGATGCAGTTTATCTCGACTGCTTTATTACTATAACACAGATCTGACGACGATATCAAGTTAAACAGAGTTGAAAATAATGGGTAGGATCCGATTTGACCACATCGTTTCAACTAACAAACAAAGTCGGCGAAAGAAACATCTGTTTCTTCGCCGACTTCTTCCAAAAAACTATTCTGTAGTGGATTGAACCTCTCTGCCTATGTGAGTTTATTATATCTCAATTCGCTGCGCGCTATACAGAATATGTGTAGAAAAATTACCTCCAAAGAATTGAATTGTAGTTTAATTCTTTCTAGCCTCTTGCATTGCTCTTTCCCCTTTCTCTTGGGCAGCTTTTAACGCTTCGTCAATCGATTTATTATTCGCAAATACTTGATCCAGTTCTTCGCCTAGCGCATCCAAAGCATTTATTTGACCAATATTTCGCGTTCCCTGAAAACCGATTTCTAGCTTGGCAACGAGAAAATCTTCTTTCTAATTTAAACCCTCGCTAACGCCTTACGATCAACGGCTGTTGGAGGTTGCTCCAACCAACCACGGTCAATTAAAATTTTTGCCCCTTCTTCTTGAAACTTCAATGTGCCAGCTAGCATCTTTGCATAATTGGCGCCGATATCATGTCTTCCGCCTTCGCCAAGCGCCTGTCCGTATCTCGCGCTAGCAATGACACCCAATGATACGACTTTAATCATCATCAATTTATCGGAAAAAGGAGCTATCGTTGAATTTGTTACTTCCGATTCAAAAGAAGGAATCGAAGGGAGACCCGCTTCCGATAACATCGACTGAAAGGCTCTTAAGTGCTGCTGAGCAATTTGTGACCCTCTTAAGAAATAAGCCCGAATTTCCTTTGATCTAGCCACTTGACTAAAACTCATACATACCGCTCTCCCTATTGCAGTGCCCAAGTAGTTGGCTACAATGTAATTTATCTCGAGAACCGTCATCGGTCTTCGTTCACCGAGCCAGCCTGTTAGAAAACTCTTTTCTTTCACGAAGTCAATTTGTTTACAGATCGGCACTGTCGGCGCCGTTAAATATAACCCCTTTTTTATTAATACTTCCGTTGCCCTATTATATAATTCAACCGTTTCTCTGACGCAATTTGAAAAAAACTCACGAATATCCGCCCTTCCCGAAACAGATAGACTGAGACTATGTCCAAGCATACCGTATTGAGACAAATTTTGAATGTTGTAGAGATAAAAGTGATCTGTGTATAGCCGTGGCGCATCCAAATGTATGTCCTTTTCCGTAAAAGCAATCGGGGTAGGATAATCTTCCTCGTTTAAAAAAGCCCGAGCTCCAGTTGTAATTTTATTTGAAAACTGTAATGCGCTATCTAATACAGATCTAATTTCGAGATCGTTACAATGAACCAAGAAGTATTCCAAATGCGCTTTAAACATCATATTGACCACAAATGCAGACCATATTTGCGATACTTCTGCTGATGTCATTTTGTTCCGACCTGTCACCAACGAACGCTACCCCTTTCAAAGTCAATTTAACCTATACTAAAAAGGATTCCCCCTTCAACGGCTACTCACTATTTGTAAAAAAAGGGAGATCATTTTACCCATTAGTATCATCAACTTTGATAATGTTTCCCTGGTAATAATCAAGTTTTTATCAACTCGTTTTTAAACGTCATTTTTGCGTTTTTTCGCCTTCTTCTTTTCTCTTAAATCACGAAAGAACGTTTTTAAAATGTGTGAGCATTCGTCAGCAAGAACCCCAGATTGAACTTCAACTTGATGATTAAACCGATCTTCTTGCAGCAAGTTCATTAAAGTCCCCGCGCATCCCGCTTTAGGATCCGCAACACCGTATACAACGCGATCAATCCGCGCCTGAACGATCGCGCCCGCGCACATCGGACAAGGTTCTAACGTGACATAAAGGACACTATTTAGTAGTCTCCACCCTCCAAGCTTTTCACTAGCCATTTGAATCGCTTGTAGTTCAGCATGGGCTGTAGGATCATGCTTTGTTTCGCGGAGGTTATGCCCTTTTCCGATCACAACACCATCCTGCGCAATTACAGCGCCGATCGGAACCTCTCCCAAAGCTTCTGCTATCTTTGCTTGTTCTAAGGCAAGTTTCATAAATTCTTCATCTTGGTTCATCGATCATCATCCTATTCATCATCAATAATCACAAAATAAAAAGAAAGGAGCTGAATTTAGGCCACTCAGCTCCTTCATCATTATAAAATCCCGATTATCCAATAGGATAATGAGGCAAGTACCGCAGAAATCGGCAACGTAATTATCCATGTTACTACAATTTTTTGGGCGGTTCCCCACTTCACGCTTTTTACCCGTTTGGCAGCCCCCACACCCATAATCGCAGAAGAAATAACATGTGTTGTACTGACCGGTAAACCTAACTTCGTAAAGCCAAAGATGATGATCGCGGATGTTAAATCAGCAGCCGCCCCGTTAACCGGCTCAATTTTCATGATTTTTCCACCGACAGTCTTGATAATCTTCCATCCCCCAACAGCAGTCCCTAAGCCCATTGCCAAGGCGCACGAAATACGCACCCAATAAGGAATTTCATCAACAGATTGATGGAACCCCCCGGCTACTAAAGCAAACATAATAATCCCCATTGCCTTTTGGGCATCATTAGTACCATGCGTAAACGCTTGTAAAGCAGCTGTAAAAATCTGAAACGTTCTAAATCCGCCATTTACTTTATGCGGCGGAGCAGGCACTAAACTTAATATATAACGGAATAAGCTCATCATGATAAACCCTGCCGTCAAAGCTATGATCGGCGAAACAAGAAGAGCTTTTAAAATATCAGTAAAACCACTCCAATTTACCGCATTGAAACCCGCGGCGGCAATAACAGCGCCTACCAACGCTCCAATTAAGGCATGAGAAGAACTGCTTGGAATCCCGTACCACCACGTAACTAGATTCCAAATAATCGCGGCGATCAACGTAGCAATGATGATAATCATTCCATGTTCCAAATCGGCGGGATCGGCAATTGCTCCGCCGATTGTTTTGGCGACACCGGTAAAACTAATCGCTCCAATAAAGTTCATGACAGCAGCCATATAAATAGCAACGCGCGGCGGCAAGGCTCTCGTCGAAACACACGTTGCTACTGCATTTGCCGTATCATGAAAGCCATTGATAAAATCAAAGGAGAGAGCTAAGGCAACAACAAGAATAATAATTAATAAACTTGTATCCATAAATTCCACCCTATTTAGGAGTTACGCATGATGATGGTTTCTAACGTATCCGCCACATCTTCGCCGCTATCTGTCACACTTTCCAGTATCTCATATAATTCTTTATATTTTATGATGTGAATTGGATCTTTCGATGTTTGAAACAGCTCGCGAATGCTTGTCCGAAGAAGTTCGTCCCCGACTGATTCAAGATCATTAATCTTGATTGTAAATTCCCGAATCGGCAATAATTTTCTCTCACGCAACAATTCCATCGCATTTAAAATTTCCTTACTGGCGGCTTCAATGACTTCCCCAAAACGCGCCATATATTTATCGCTCTCACAGACGTCGTACATATAAAACCGTGAAGCGCACGCTTCCATCCCATCCAGCACATCATCCAATTTACCAGCTAACGTTAATATGTCTTCCCGTTCAATTGCGGTTATAAACGTATTGTTTAAGGCCCGTATAAGACTATGTATGTATGAATCTCCCTTGTTCTCATACTCTTTAACCTTTTTAGCGAACTCTTCAACACTTTCGGGCGAATCAATTTTATATTGATTGAAGAATTTAGCGCATTCATGGACATTAACGGCTATTTCGTATAGTGTCTCTAAAAAAGTGTCTCTCCGTCTAAAAGCCATTCTCTTCTAC
The DNA here is from genome assembly GCF_003609605.1 of Ammoniphilus oxalaticus. Taxonomy (NCBI): domain Bacteria; kingdom Bacillati; phylum Bacillota; class Bacilli; order Caryophanales; family Paenibacillaceae; genus Ammoniphilus; species Ammoniphilus oxalaticus. Next base: position 280,788 of record NZ_MCHY01000009.1, read on the forward strand.
CCCCAGTAAATTAAAAAACCTATGTACTATTTTAAAAAACCCACGCATTTTTAATTATAATATTAAGTCTCCGTCAAGTTTGTAAAGATTATGTAAAGATTTTATGAACCATAGTCTATTCCAACATAATAAACGTAAAAAAAAAAGCCCTTCGTGTTTAAGGACCTTTAATCTCGTTTCGATACTCTAACAACATATTGGCGCAATATTCAATTACCTCTCTTCTCCTAACGATCCCAATAAACACACCTTTATCATCCACAACGGGAACAAAGTTTTGCATCGTAACCAAAGGAATAAGATCTTCTATTTGAGCATCAATTCGAACGGTCTGATTATTAACACGGAGCGGGACATCCTTTAAAGAAGTCTTATGCGTATTTTCAAAATTTAAACCGTCTGTATTTTTCAATTTCCACAAAAGATCACCTTCCGTAATTGTCCCCACATATCTGCCCTCTTCATCAAGCAACGGGACAGCCGTATATCTATGGTATTCCATACGCTCAAGAGCTTGCCTCATCGTAGAATTAGGGGTTAAAAAAGCAACTTCATTTTTTGGTAAGAGAAAAAAGGCAATATTCATCTAACAATCCTTTCTCTACATGTTATACATTTTAACCGAACACACTGGTTACTTTAATTATAACTTAAAACCCATCAATATGATATGAAGATTGGGATATAAATAGAATGGAAAAAGGATAAATTATACATTTATATATCGCGCTATCTTTTCGATCGTTTCCCTTACAGGAGGTTGTTTAATGCGTGAGAAAAAAATTAGACTGATTGAATTAGAGCCCTCTTATATCTTAATTTTAGGATTTGGAAGTTTAATTGCTGTTGGAACACTCTTGTTTATGCTGCCGTTTTCAACGACTGATGGGCAAGGACTCTCTTTTATAGATGCCTTGTTTGAAGCGACTTCCGCTGTTTGTGTTACAGGTTTAGCTGTCGTTGACACAGGTGGAACCTTTAATTTTTTTGGACAAATCATACTCCTTGTTTTGATTCAAGTCGGGGGCTGGGGATTTATGACAACAGGTGTATTTATGGTCATTCTACTCGGGAAAAAGCTTAGTTTAAAGGAACAGGCTCTTCTTCAAAGCACACTAAATCAAGTTACTCTGCAAGGAGCTGTCACTTTAGTCAAACGGATTATTGCCATCACGCTAATTGTCGAATGTCTCGCCGCTTTTGTATTAGCTGTCCGCTGGTCATTTGAGATGTCGGTCAGTCAATCGATCTATTATGCGGTTTTCCACTCCATCTCCGCTTTTAATAATGCCGGCTTTGGTTTGGAATCGGATAATCTTATCCAATGGGTTGGCGATCCCACCATCAACATCATTATAACCTCCCTATTTATCATTGGAGGAATCGGCTTTACAGTGATTATGGACTTGCTTCGAACGAGATCTTTTAAAAGGCTATCGCTTCATTCCAAACTAACCTTGTTGTTGACCTTGATCATCAACATCATGGCTTGCTCACTTATTTTCTTTCTAGAACATAATAATCCACTGACGATGGAATCGATGGGTATGTCAGATCAACTATGGGCCTCTTATTTCCAAGGCGTCGTTACGCGAACAGCCGGGTTTAGCACGGTAGACATTGGACAGATGACGCTCTCTTCACAGGTCCTGATGATGGGCTTAATGTTTATTGGCGCGGGCTCAGCTTCGACGGGGGGCGGGATAAAAATCACAACCTTTGGTCTGATCATCTTAGCTGTATGGAGTTTTCTATCGGACAAGACCCATGTATCAATCTTTAGAAGAACAATTTCATGGGATCTTGTCCATAAAGCGTTCACGATCACTTTAACCGCTGTCATCTTTATTTTTTTTATTTTCTTTTTATTTACCATTACTGAAAATCTTCCAATGTCTGATCTTTTATTTGAAGCGATTTCCGCATTCGGAACGGTCGGCCTATCCACTGGAATCACAGCCCATCTCTCTTTTACAGGTAAGTTTTTGATTTCCGTCTTAATGTTTATCGGGCGGGTCGGTCCACTCACAATGGCTTTTGCTTTGATGTCTAAAACGAAAAGTAAGGTTCGATACGTTGAAGAAAAAATCATGATTGGATAGGGAAATGACCTTGGACAGTGGCTGGTTGGGGAGGATTGAGGGATTAGAGAGTTAATGGTCAAAAGTCCAACTGGATCGATAATACTCAAAACGGGGATGGGATAGATGGACTTTTGTCAACTATCGTTGAAGGAGGATGCTCCTCTTTTACTATATAGTATTGGGGCTGGCATCTGTAACGGGAGCTGGGACCTCTACAGATAGGAAAATCAATGAAATTAACAATGTAGCGGAAGTTTCGGCCTTTACAGTAGAAGTAAACAACGAGGGGCCCCCCTCCTCTCACCGCCTTAATAAAATAAAAGGTTGTCCTTAAAGTTAGTTTGAACCAACTTTAAGGACAACCCCATCTATAATTACTGAGCGTCGAGCAATTTGTTCATGCTCCCGCTTTGATAACCACTAAGATCTAACGTAACGTATTGATAGCCCAGCTCTTTCAATTTTTCAATGACTTGTTGGCGAATTTCAACTAAACGCGGAAAATCCCCTTCTTCCACTTCAATTCTCGCCATTTGATCATGGTGACGCACGCGAACTTGTCGAATGCCGAAATTTCGTATCCATGCCTCCGCCTGATCAATTGAAGATAGCTTTCCTAGTGTAATCTCTTCACCATAGGCAATTCGTGATGATAAACAAGCAAATGATGGTTTGTTCCATGTATCTAAATCCATCTGCTTCGATAATTCGCGAATCTCCTCTTTATAAAGTTCCACTTCTTGCAGCGGTCCACGCACACCGTGTTCTACCGCAGCTTTGGAACCGGGGCGGTACTCGCTCAAATCATCAGCGATTAACCCGTACACGACTGCATTAAGCTGGTGCTGTTCCTTTATCGGCCCTAATTCTTCAAACAATCCCTTCCTACAAAAATAGCAGCGATTACGATCATTTTCTTTATAACCGGGGATAGCTAACTCTGAGGTTTCCATTACGATATGTCGAGCTCCGATTTGACGAGCTAATCGTTTCGTTTCCTTTAACTCGGAAGAAGGGATCGTTTCTGAATCCGCGGTCACCGCCAGCACGTTGTCTGGACCCAAAGTGTCATATGCAACCTTTAACAAGAAGGTACTATCGACTCCTCCCGAAAAGGCTACCAGCACACTACCCATTTCCTTCAGATTTTTCTTTAGCTTTTCTAACTTTTGCTCCATCCCAAGCCTCCGTGTATACCATAGTTTCAATCTAACCCTCTAACTTATTATAACAGAAATGCGCAACCAATCCGCCGCGCTGCTCTCTACCGTTGCTCAAATTCAACAACAAGATTGAGAACAACTCCCTATTCTTCTACGTAAGGAATCGTTAGAGGACCAAGTGGCAATACGGCTACAGACATATCTTCCCCATACTTCTTTTTCAATTCTTCTAATGTCTGTTGCAGATCGCTTGACGGTTCAAACATCGCAGATTTAACTGTCTCATCGTCTAATGATGAGTAAACATGGACATCGGCCCACACTTGGATAACCGCTTGTTTTTGAACTTGCCATTGATCAAAAATCTGGAACGATGGATCATTGATCATATCTAGGATCTCTTGAGGTGTTTTTCTCATTTTTAAAATTTCGGCGTAATTTCCGTGATCGGGCAATCCATCTGAGCATTCTGCTGCGCAAATGATCGTTCCGCCTTCTTTTACTATTTTATGAGCAGCGCTCATTCCTTTTACGGCTTGGTATAGATTTTGGTCTAACGGATAACCTGAGTTCGACGTAATAACAACATCAAAACGATTATCGCATTTAATCATCGCATGTTCTTTTGCAAACGCGCATCCAACATCGTGAGTTTCAAATAATTCTCCCGCAAAGACAGCCGTAATTTCTTTCTCCCGGTTCAACGTAACATTCAGACAAAAATCTGGCGGGCACATCCGATTGACTTCTCTCGCCATGTCTTGGACAGGATTGTCTACCATATTCCCCCATGTCGCTTGTGGGTCTCCGATCATCCTCGCATTGTGGAAGGTCAAAATGGTTTCAATACCGGCTATTCCAGGCATAATTCCTTTCGGCCCGCCGGAGAAGCCTGCAAAGAAATGCGGCTCGATAAAACCCGTTACAATTTTAAAGTCGGCTTCCACATAATCTTTGTTTAAGTAAGCATCACAGCCGAACTGACTTTCTCCTACTTTAACCAAGTGATTTTTATCATGACACTGGTTGTTGATGATACGAATATTATCGACAACCCACTGTCCCAACATTTGTACAAACTCTTCCTCTGTTTGATCCCGATGCGTGCCTGTGCCATTAATAACAACGAAGTTTTCTAAAGGAACATGAGACAGCTCCTCAATAAGCCATGGCACTAGCTTATGATTCGGAGTCGGTCGAGTAATGTCGCTAATTACAATTGCGACAGTGTCTGTTTCTTTCACACGCTCGCGAAGCGGCGCGCTTCCGATAGGATCCCTTAATGCAGCTTGCACAGCAGCTTTATCATCTTCTAATTCTGGTAGATTGTTAGGTTCCACAATGACCGATCCACTTGGAACTTCTAAAGGCAGTTCACCTTCACCGTAAAGTAACGCAGTCTTCTTCATAGCTACCTCCTTATTTTTACCCTTTTATACATTATCGTTAAAATCCCATCGTTAAACAACAGGGGATAAATGTTTACTATACTTTTGGAGCTAATAAAGCGGCTGTACGAATGATTTGTTCCGCTCTTTGTTCAAGTAATTCCTCCGCGCGGGTCATTGCATCTTCCAATGACATTGGCGCGTTAACGAGACTGTGAATGCTTGTAATCCCGTATTGATAAAGCGTATCAATTCCTTCACCGATTGACCCGGCAATCACGACAACAGGAATCCCCTGTTTTTGGGCCGCTTGGGCTACACCCATCGGCGTCTTTCCAGAAGCCGTTTGATAGTCGATCTGACCCTCACCTGTAAACACAAGATGGGCACCCTGCATTTTTTCCTCTAATTTCGTGAATTCAATAACGATATCAATCCCACGTTTCATTTCCGAAGGGAAAAAGGCCTGAAATGCGCCGCCAATCCCACCCGCGGCTCCCGCTCCTGGCAAATCATGCAGTCGAACTCCTTTTTCCCGCTCAACGAGATCAGCCCAATGTTTCAGATTATGATCCAACTGCTTGACCATTTCTGGCGTGGCCCCTTTTTGCGGTCCGAATACATACGATGCCCCGTCGGGACCAACCAACGGATTTTGCACATCACTCGCAATTAAAAACTCGCTTTTCGCAATTCTTGGATCCCAACCACTTTGATCGATTTGCTGTATCTGATCGAGGACGCCACCGCCATAACCAACCGCGGCTCCTTGTTGATCAAAAACTTGCAATCCAAGCGCCTGCAACATACCGACGCCTCCATCATTGGTAGCGCTGCCGCCGATCGCTAATATAAACCGACGATACCCATCATCTAACGCCTTTTTAATTAATTCTCCTGTTCCATAGGTTGTCGCTTTGAGCGGATCCCTCTCTGCATCGGAAACAAGATACAGTCCTGAAGCGCTCGCCATTTCTATTACGCACGTAACGCCATCGCCTAGCACACCAAACGCCGCCTGAACAGGCGCCTGCAGCGGTCCCTTCACAGTAACTTCCACAAAATGCCCGCCTGTGGCCGAAACTAAACTATCCATTGTGCCTTCCCCGCCGTCAGCGACAGGAACAAGCACTGTTTCTGCTTGCGGCAACGCGTTCTTAACTCCTCTTTCAATCGCAACAGCGACCTCTGGCGCCGATGCGCTCCCTTTAAACGAATCTGGCGCGATAATAATTTTCACTACTTATTCCCCCTTCCAAATCGATCGAGTCTGTTCTGCTACCTTTTATTATAAAAAACCAAACAAAAGATTTCCTCATAAAAAATGCACAAAAGTTAAGGCTGAATCCTACAGTGTTTTTGTGTAAAATAGACTAAAGGAATCTAAGGAGGTTGTCATGTTAACAAAGGAAATTGCCCAACAAATCGTCCAGGAAACGATGCAGCGTCTCAATAAAAACATCAACATTATTGACCAACATGGCAGAATCCTTGCTTCAGGCGATGCAAAAAGGGTAGACCAAATTCATGAAGGCGCCCTAGAAGTCATCAAAAGCAATCACGCGTTGATTATTGACCATCCTTCTATGTGGAAAGGAGCTTTGCCTGGTGTCAATTTACCGATTGTATTTGACGAAAAATTGGTGGGGGTAATTGGGATTACGGGCGATCCTCTTGAAATCCAACCGATTGCTGAATTAGTTAAAATGACAACAGAGATGATGATAAGACAAGCCTTTATCGCCACCCAACTAGAATGGAGACAACAAATCAAGGAATTAATTTTCACTGAATTAATTCAACCAAATCCTAATCTAGATGCCTTAGATCAACGGTTACGACTACTTAAACTTAAACTAGACGCGCCGTATCAAGTCGCCCTCATCGAGATCAGTGAGAAGTCTATTCCCAACAGTTCTTTACTCAAAACCATTCGTGAAAATACAAATTTAAAACAAATGGTCTGTGGGTTTCTTCATGTTCATTGTTTGTTTATCCTCTCGCACGGCTTATCAGAAGAGAAAGTCTTGCTAAAATTAAATTCCTTAAAAAGAATATTGAAACAGATGAGAATGGATTTTCAAATGGGGCTCGGTTCAGAAGTGTCGGAATTACGCCATACTTACATTTCATTTCAAGAAGCCCAACTCGCCATAGAACTTGGGGAAAAGGAACAATCACTTATTTCTTATGCTGACATAGAAATCAAGTTTCTTCTCTCACAAATTGGCGCAAAGTACCGAAAAAAATTTAGTGAACGGACGTTGGCATCCTTATCGTCTAAAGATTTATCGACACTCGAAAAACTTTTTGCTTGCCATCTCAATTTATCAGAAACAGCGAAACAACTGTATATTCATAGAAACACCTTAATGTATCGTTTGACTCGGATTAAGGAACGGACGGGCTACAACCCCCAACACTTTCATGATGCGGCCACGCTACAAATGGCCTTGTGGATGCGAAAAGAGCATGCTGGGGAAGATGGAATGGATTAGGTAATCTATCGTTAAAAACTATAATTAATTATCATCTTAATTAGATCCATAATACAATTTAAGTTGTTATTATTCAAGAAAACATGCGTTATTTTGTAACATTTTGCTTCCTTTCATCCGTTCTTTTTCCCTCATAGATAAAAGCTGCGCAAATACGTTATAAATGGTAGTAGAATACACGCTTTTTCAGGACATTCCTTGAGCATATTGGGACAAAACATGATAGAATGTTATTAGAGGTAACTATATTAATGTAGTTTTCTGTTTTGAAAAGAAAAGGAAGGGGAAAGACAAATGGAATTATACTCCCAGATTGCTGATGAAATAAAAAAGGCAAAAAAAATTACCGTAATTACGGGCGCAGGAATTAGCGTTCCTAGCGGAATCCCTGATTTCAGATCGTCAACTGGTTTATACGCCGGAAAAGAAGAAAACATCCCTTATTATCTATCTGTAACTTATTTCCGCAAGGAACCAAAAGAGTTTTGGGAATTTTATAAAGACTTGCTTCAACTTAAACTACAGGACACTTACGAACCAAACGATGGACACTTTTTCCTAGCTGAGTTGGAGAAAATGGGGAAAGACGTAACGATTGTAACCCAGAATGTTGATTCCCTACACCAAAAAGCAGGGAGCACAAATGTGATTGAAATTCATGGAAATGCTCAACATTCCAGTTGTCCTGAATGCGGAACGATCTATGATCTAGAATATATTAATAAAGAGGTTGTGCCTCGTTGTGAAAAAGATAACGCTGTCATCAAACCAGGGATGGTTATGTTTGAGGAACCCATCTTAGGATTTGAAGAAGCTTACAATGCAACACAAGAAGCAGATCTGTTTATGGCTCTAGGTACGTCTTTGCAAGTCGGACCGGTTAACCAATTACCTCGTTATACGAAAAAATCAGCAGCAAGAGTGCTCGTTAATATGGATCCAACAGAAATGGATCATCTCTTCCAGTATCGGGCGCATGAAGCAATCATCGACTGCTTTGAAAAAGTAAAACAACAACTATAAAACAATGTTCGTTCTGAATTTAAGAGGAACTTTTAGCCCCTGCGCAAAGGAACAGGGGCTAAAATCACAATTTAATGAGGTCTGAGACTGAGTGAAGAGATTTTTTAAGGTTGTAAGCTTAACAAAACACAATCCATCATACTACCTATGTTTTGTTCCGAATTATTTAAGCAGGGATAAAACTGTGATTCGAGGAAACCGATGAATAACTTACTTGGTTTAAATGGTCTATTCGGGATCAATGACCTGCTGTTTCAAATCCTCATTGTCATTTTTCCCATCTCAGTATACCAATTGTTTTGGATTGAGAAAGGCGAAATTGCCGAGTCAAAAAAAGGGAAAATCATCTCCTTTATTTTTTACGCAACTACGATCGCGCTCTGTATGCTCTTTCCAATTCATAGCGACTATGAACATCGCTTTGACTTAAGAGTCATCCCGCTAACGATCGGTTATTTGTACCTCGGCCACAAAGCAGGTATTTTACTCTTTGCTTGGGTATTGCTGCTTCGCATTTTATTTGGCGGACATTTTGGTATCTTACACGCTGTCATTAATATGTCGCTCTATTTCCCTGTTTTATTTTTAGTATCAACAACCTACCAGCATTCATCGAGGATAAAGAGGCTCAAACTTTACCTTCTTTTGAAACTGTATTATTTATTCTGCTTTTTGATTAGTTCTGTATTTGATGACTTTATCCTTGTCGACGCAGAGGCTATTTCCGTTTTTGTTACCTTTGTTGTCATTATTTTAACAACAAGTTTGGTTATCATTAGTTTTATCGAAAGTGTTCAAGAGAAGTTAAGAATGAAAGAAGAATTGCAAAACTCAGAGAAAATGCGATTGTTAAGCGACCTAACTGGGATATTTGCCCATGAAATACGGAATCCGATGCAGGTGACACGTGGTTTTTTGCAACTTTTAAACGAATCCAATTTACCGGATAGTAATAAAGGATACATTAAAATTTCAATTGAAGAATTAGATCGAGCCAATATGATTATTAACGATTTTTTGACCTTTGCAAAGCCAACAACGGGCGAATCAAAAGAAGTCGACATTAAATCGGAATTGCTTCGAGTAGCCAACATTACGCATACGTTTTCAAACACTCAAAATGTAGATATCGAAACAAACTTAACTGACAACTGTTGGGTTTTGGCTAATCCACAAAGGCTGGATCAATGTTTCATTAATATCCTAAAAAATGCAATTGAATCAATGCCTAATGGCGGTCAAATCAATGTAAGTTGCGCTCCGACAAAACACGGTTATATTGAAATAAAATTTACGGATCAAGGAATTGGAATGACAAAGGAACAAATTGAAAACCTTGGCACCCCATTCTATTCCCTAAAGAAAAATGGGACAGGTCTAGGGATGATGATCACGTTTCAAATTATCCGATCCTACAACGGTAAAATAAAAATTAAAAGTCAGTTAGAAAAAGGGACAACGGTTTCTATCTTGTTGCCCCGCCTTGATAAAGCAACCTCGAACCTTAACACGAGCGCCACTCATCAAGGCAATAGAACCCTTTCTGATGATCCCGAACCCTAGATCCAAGTGGATCTTGCGCTTCATTCAGTAAGGGTTCTATCTCCATTCATTCAATCTATGATTCTATTGGCGCCTTCAATTCCCCTACTATATTTCCATCTAAATCCCATTTAATCGCTCGATAGAAATAATCGTGATAAAATACAAACCATGCCTCTTCTTCAATCGCTTTCTGTATCCATTTTTCTTTTGCAAAAATTGAATCCATCGGATAGTCATCATAGGCCATGACCCACAAAGGGTTTCTGTGAGCATGGGTAGGCAGGATATCCGATAAGTGGTAAGCGACTTCCCCTTTGCTTTCGATTCTTACAATAGCATGCCCCGCGCTATGTCCGCCTGTGTGAATAAGATCTACACCTGGCAGGACTTCATAACGGTCATTATAAGTCTGTACTATTTTTTCAACTGGTTGCCAGTTCTCTTCGAGATACGTATTGCGTGTTCGGATATTAGGGTGACGCGCTTCCTGCCATTCAGTTGCTTCTACATAGTGTCTCGCTTCGCTAAAGACTGCTGTGTATCGATCGTCCTTCTTTCTAGTTAAACCCGCAGCGTGATCATTATGAAGATGTGTTAATAGCACATAATCAATATCTTGCGGGGTCAGGCCAAGGGCGCGTAATGACTGCTCAACTGTTGATTCTTCAACTAGCCCCATCCGTCTCTTTTGACTTTCATCTAGTTTGCGGCTGCCCATACCTGTATCAATTAATATATTCCTCTCATCCGTTTGAATTAAGATAGGATCTACCCGCATTTTAATTTGGTTCAAATCATTGCATGGGTATCGTTTGCTCCACATAAATTTTGGAACAACCCCGAACATCGCTCCCCCATCTAATAAAATCTTACCGCCATTTAACCAAACAAGGCGAAAGTCGCCAATCTGTAAATGATCCATACCAATACCCCTTTATTTATAAAAAATATATGGATAATTGTATATCTATATGTAAATTATATCAAACGAAAACAAGCTGATCCGATTGAGGATCAGCTTGTTTCTTACTATATTATGAAACCAATAGGCTTCTAATCTTAGATAGTGCTTTCAAGTTTAAGATGAATGGTTTCGCCAACCACTTTTTCAGCAATCATTTCTTCGATTTCCTCTTCACTGTAACCTAGAAGGGCTAATGTTTCACGTGTGTGCTCACCCAATAAAGGGGATTCCTTAATTTCAGGTGTGAACGCAGTAAATTTGATTGGGCATCCAACTGTCAGATACTTGCCGCGAGCCTTATGGTCAACCTCAACGATGGTTCCGCTTTCGCGAAGGTCTTCGTCATAAGCGATTTCCTTCATGCTCTTAACTGGAGCGCAAGGGATATCAAACTTACGTAAGTAGTCAACCGCTTCGTCCTTCGTCTTATCGGCTAGGACATTATCTTCAATGTACTTGAAAATATCGAATACTTTCGGAAGACGAGCTTGCGCCGTAGCGTACTCAGGATCTTCCGCCCACTCAGGCTTACCAATCGCTTCTGCAGTGCGCTTCCAGTTTTGTCCTTGAATCGTAAAGTAAATGTAAGCGTTCGGATCTGTTTCCCAACCTTTACATTTCAAAATCCAACCCGGTTGTCCGCCACCGCCTGCGTTACCGCCACGAGGAACAGCGTCGTCAAATTCTAATCCTAGACTCTCTTGCGGATACTCCTCTAGTTTTCCTAACTTTTCAAGACGCAATTGGTCACGAAGCTTTACACGGTTCAGGTTAATGTTAGCAGCTTGCATCGAAACCGCTACTTTTTGACCTTTACCTGTTATATCACGTTGTCTTACAGCAGCGATCAATCCAATTGCTAAGTGCATCCCTGTATTGGAGTCACCTAAAGCGGCGCCTGCTACTGTTGGAGGTCCATCCCACCATCCCGTTACAGAAGCGGATCCACCCGCGCACTGAGCAACGTTTTCATATACTTTCAAATCGTTATAACGAGAATTTTCTTCAAATCCTTTAATTGAACCAAAGATTAATCTTGGATTTAACTCCTGTAAGCGCTCCCAAGTGAAGCCCATACGGTCAAGAGCTCCCGGGCCAAAGTTTTCAACTAACATATCATATTCTTGTACTAGTTTCTCCAAAACCTCTTTCCCTTTAGGCGTTCGAGGGTTTAGTTCTAATGATTTCTTATTACTGTTTAATTGCGTGAAATAAAGGGCGTCTACATCCTCAATATCACGTAATTGTCTACGTGTGATATCCCCTTCTCCAACACGCTCAATCTTAAGTACTTCCGCTCCCAGCCAAGCTAATAATTGAGTACAAGCAGGTCCTGCTTGAACCCCAGTCATGTCGATAATTTTGATCCCGTCTAAAGGCAACTTCATTGATTAATCACTCCTAGATTTAATTTAAATCGGTTTGAACTTTGTTCATTGATTTACCAAGGAAAGACAGTTTCGACAGCGTTCTCCATTTCCTTCTTAATAACTGACTGCCCAAAGTAAACGCTTCCTTTTTTGTAAGAAAGCGCTTTCTATTTTAACAGCTCAAAAGGATTATTTAAAAGGCGGTGTGGTTAGCTATTAATTTCATTTTAAGATCGGCTGTTATCATATGAAATTCATTCGCTTAATCCATTTTCACCATCCTTTACATGGAGATCATAACTTTAGCGCTTTTCAATGCCCAGCGCTAACGTTACTTAAAATATATAGGATAGATAAAAATAGATCAAATCCGTATTCTCTCTGTTTTTACCCTTTACTGTAACTTATCTCCATTTTTCTCCTATTATGATTAAAATGCTTCAGTTTTTGAAAAGATTAAATTTCTCTACCTTTTAAACTCTATTAAATTAGCTTATAACAGATTAATTTCAATAGTCAGACAGGGATATTTAAGAGAAAACAAAGCGAGCTGATTCTAATTAAGAATCAGCTCGCCTATATTCTAGGAGTATTTAATGTTCAGAAGTTTTAGTTTGCTTACCTTTTTGGTTTGCCTATTGTAAAAGGTTTGCTTATTAAATCGTTGTTTCTAATTTTAGATGGATGGTTTCGCCAACGACTTTCTTTTCAATAAATTCGTTAACTTGTTCTTCAGTGTAGCCAAGGGACTTCAAAGTTTCACGCGTGTGCTCACCTAGTAAAGGAGATTCTTTGATCTCAGGTGTGAACGCTGTAAATTTGATTGGGCATCCAACCGTTAGATATTTACCGCGAACTTTGTGGTCAACTTCAACGATGGTTCCGCTTTCGCGAAGGTCTTCGTCATAAGCGATTTCCTTCATGCTCTTAACTGGAGCAACTGGAATATCAAACTTACGTAGGTAGTCAACCGCTTCGTCTTTCGTCTTATCCGCTAATACGTTATCTTCAATGTACTTAAAGATATCGAATACTTTTGGTAGACGAGCTTGCGCTGTAGCGTACTCAGGATCTTCCGCCCACTCAGGCTTACCAATCGCTTCAGCTGTACGTTTCCAGTTTTGACCTTGGATTGTGAAGTAAATGTAAGCGTTCGGATCTTCTTCCCAACCTTTACATTTCAAAATCCAACCTGGTTGTCCGCCACCGCCTGCGTTACCGCCGCGAGGAACAGCTTCGTCGAAATCCATTCCTAGACTTTCTTGCGGATACTCTTCTAATCTACCAGCTGCTTCTAAACGCATTTGGTCACGAAGCTTAACACGGTTTAGGTTGATGTTAGCAGCTTGCATCGAAACTGCTACTTTTTGACCTTTACCTGTTAGGTCACGTTGTCTTACAGCAGCAAGGATACCGATCGCTAAGTGCATTCCTGTGTTAGAGTCACCTAGAGCAGCTCCAGATACTGTTGGAGGTCCATCCCACCATCCAGTTACAGAAGCGGATCCACCCGCGCACTGAGCAACGTTTTCATATACTTTCAGGTCATTATAACGGGAGTTTTCTTCAAATCCTTTGATCGAACCGAAGATCAATCTTGGATTTAACTCTTGTAATCGCTCCCAAGTGAAGCCCATGCGGTCTAGAGCTCCTGGACCGAAGTTTTCTACTAAGATATCATATTCTTTAACTAGTTTTTCAAGAATTTCCTTACCTTCTGGTGTTCTTGGGTTTAACTCAATAGACTTTTTGTTACTATTTAGTTGCGTGAAATAAAGAGCGTCAACACCCTCAATATCACGTAATTGTCTACGTGTGATATCCCCTTCTCCAACACGCTCGATCTTCAATACGTCAGCGCCAAACCAAGCCAACATTTGTGTACATGCTGGACCAGCTTGAACACCTGTCATATCAATAATCTTAATTCCTTCTAGAGGCAATGACATGCAAGAATCACTCCTAATTTGAATTTTGGTAAATCGCTTGAACTGTGTCCACTGCTTCACCAAGAGTCAAACTTCAATGACTGTATAATCAGTAAGTGCTTTCATATGAGAGCGAAGTCTTCTAAAAAACGAACACATAAGAAATTCACTTGCTGAAATCCAGTCACGGTCTTGATGGTAAAGTTAGCAATCGGAATTCCGAAGCGCTAACTTTAATTCAAATATACAGGACATCCACTTTTTGAGCAAACTTGTATTTTGGCGTTTTTTGTCCATATTTGCATTATTTTGCACTTTATCTCCTGTTAACTATCGAATCCTTCACTTACCAGATCAACTTCTTTTTAACTATGTTGTATATAAATAAAAGGAGCTGACTCTATATAGAATCAGCTCCCATCTTAAATTCTAGGAGTTTTTAGTTTTCTATTATGGTTTGTCTATATATCTATTTTATAAAATGGCTAAATCGTTGTCTCCAGCTGCAAATGGATCGTTTCGCCGACAATTTTCTTCTCGATTAATTCATCAATTTGCTTATCCGTATATCCTAGCTCCTTTAATTCCTCACGCGTATGCTCGCCTAGTAAAGGAGACTCTTTGACCTCAGGTGTAAACGCTGTAAACTTGATTGGGCATCCAACCGTTAAATATTTACCGCGAACTTTGTGGTCAACTTCAACGATGGTTCCGCTTTCACGCAGATCTGGATCTTCAGCAATTTCCTTCATGCTCTTAACTGGCGCGCATGGAATATCAAACTTGCGGAAATAATCAACCGCTTCGTCTTTCGTCATATCTTTTAAAACATTGTCTTCAATGTACTTAAAAATATCAAAGATTTTCGGTAGTCGAGCTTGCGCTGTAGCATACTCAGGATCTTCTATCCACTCAGGCTTACCAATCGCTTCAGCTGTACGCTTCCAGTTTTGTCCTTGAATCGTAAAGTAAATGTAAGCATTCGGATCTTTTTCCCAACCTTTACACTTCAAAATCCAACCTGGTTGGCCACCGCCGCCAGCATTACCACCGCGTGGAACTGCTTCGTCAAATCCAAGATTTAGGCTTTCTTGCGGGTACTCTTCCAATTTCCCCAATTTTTCCAGACGCATTTGGTCACGAAGCTTAACGCGGTTCAGGTTGATGTTAGCCGCTTGCATCGAAACAGCCACTTTTTGACCTTTCCCCGTCAAATCTCGTTGCCTAACTGCCGCAATCAAACCAATAACTAAGTGCATTCCCGTATTGGAATCACCTAATGCAGCTCCGGATACTGTTGGAGGTCCATCCCACCATCCCGTTACAGAAGCGGAACCACCCGCGCACTGGGCAACGTTCTCATATACTTTTAAGTCATTATAGCGAGAGTTTTCTTCAAAACCTTTGATTGAGCCAAAGATCAATCTTGGGTTTAGCTCCTGTAGACGTTCCCAAGAAAAGCCCATGCGGTCTAACGCTCCCGGACCGAAATTTTCAACTAATATATCAGATTTCTTAACTAGTTTCTCAAGTATTTCTTTACCCTCTGGCGTTCGTGGGTTTAATTCCATGGAACGCTTATTATGGTTTAATTGTGTAAAGTAAAGGGCATCTACACCATCAATATCACGTAATTGCCTACGCGTGATGTCCCCTTCTCCAACACGTTCGATTTTAAGCACGTCCGCCCCGAACCAGGCTAACATTTGTGTACAAGCTGGACCTGCTTGAACCCCTGTCATATCAAGAACCTTAAGACCTTCTAAAGGCAATGTCATTGATTAAATCACTCCTAATTTAAAATTTTGGTAAATCATTCACCAACTGGAGATAAAGAACATGCTGGTCTCTCTATCTCCCTGAATTAAATTAAGCAAACAACAACATTAAGTTATGGGGACGAACCTAGATGACGGTTTGTGTCACCTTCCTTTATCTTTTTTTGTTAGCACTCTATGTTGTCGAGCGCTAACTTTCAATTATTATGATAGGAAAATCAAAGAATAATATCAACTTTGATTTTTAATGATAATTAAGCAAATACTTGAAATATATAATAATATCAAATTATTTCTACGGTAAATTCAATATTTCAAAGTATCTTGATCTAAACAATTGAATTGAACCATAAATTCCCAAGTTTAACTTAATTGTAATTAGATCACAATATGAGCAGTTAGTCCCAATAGATGAAGAAAGGAATGAAGATAATGTCAAAAGGTAGATTAATTTTAATGGTTTGTTTGTTTACACTTGGTTGGACATTGATGTACGCTGACAGAAATATCCTGGGACCTGTTCTAGGTACTGTTGGAACAGAGTGGGGGTTGAATAAATCACAACTCGGACTTCTTTCCACCGTGTTCTTTGCAGGCTATGCCGCATTGCAAATTCCGAGTGGAATCATTGCCGATAAATTTGGAAGGGTTAAAGTCCTTGTGATCGGCATGCTGGTATTTGGTGTTGGAGTATTCTTCAGTGGGATAGTTGGTGGATTTACCGCCTTCTTAGTAGTTCGGTTAATTACAGGAATTGGAGAAGCAACTTATTACGGCACGCAGTATGCGATCTCATCGAGTGTCATTCCAACAAAGATCCGCGGTCTTTCCTCAGCAATCATTAATAGTGGTATGGCTCTTGGGGTAGCTTTAGGCTTAATGTCATCTAGTTATTTCACTTACACTGCAGGTAAACAGTGGCAATTCCCGTTTACTCTTTTAGCTATCCCTGCCATTGTACTTGCTATTGTCATTGGATTTGTTGTTAAAGATAAGTCTCCGGATACCGATTCGACAACAGTGGACCCAAACGCCCCAAAAGCATCCGTTAAGATGTTATTTAGTCGTAACCACATCCTAACGTATGTCGTTATCTTCTGTTCCTTGTATGGATTCTTTGGCATGTTAACTTGGCTCCCACTCTACCTACAACAGGTGAGAGGATTGGCAGCGTCACAAACAGGATTTATTGCATCCCTAGTACCTTTAGCATCGATACCGGGAGCCATTTTCTTTGGTTATATTTCAGATAAAATGAAAGATAAGAAGAAGTTGGTGATCAGTCTAGCTTTTGCAGCCGCGATCTGTCAAGTTATGATCCCATATGTCGGGAATTATAGTTTGATGATCGTGGGGCTTGTTTTATACGGACTGATTGGAAAGTTAGCGCTTGATCCCGTTTTAATCTCCTATGTTGGTTCCATTACACCTAAAGTTGTGTACGCTAAAGGATTTGCCTTCTTTAACTTTGCGGGTGTATTGTCCTCCGTCTTTGCGCCAACTGTCAATGGATGGTTGGCGGAGGTAACAGGAACTTTAACATCTGGATTTTATCTATCGGCAATACTGATAATATTGGGTGGAATTTCATTTTCGTTTACAACAAAAATTGATGATCCAAATGCAACACTTATAACTGGTGATACTAAAGTTGCCTAAACTGTTTATTATAGTTATATAGCTTAGCTTGATCGGCCACAGATATACGTTATGAAGTATCAAAGGATGGATGCCTTTTAACAAAGATTCCATCCTTTCTACACAATACTCGTTTGCGCAATCTTTTTAAAAACCTCCATTGCTTTAGTTTGAAATGTAGCAGAATGGGTGACAATGGAGAATTTACGCCTTATAGGCATACCCTGGATATTTACAATACTTAGGGTGCCCAACGAAAGTTCCTTTTGCGTTGCCCATTGAGAAAGCAATGTAATCCCTAGGCCCGCTTCAACCGATTCTTTAATCAGTTGGGCGCTTCCAAATTCCAACACTTTCACAGGTATAAATCCAAAAGACACAAACATCTTCTCCGCGGCTTCTCGCGTTCCTGAGCCCACTTCACGAACAATCCATGTTTCCTCTTTTAGTTCAGCTGCGGTGATCATCTCGAGTTGCGTAAAAGGATGCTCAGCAGAAGTAAATATATACATTAAATCTTCAGCAAAATTCTCAACCGATAGCTGCCTCTGATTAAAGTTCCCTTCCACAATACCAATGTCTAGTTGGTGATTTCGAACTAAATCAGATATTTCCTTCGTATTACCAATCGTTATCGTCGGTTTAATATGCGGATATTGTTTGCTTAGCTTGGCAATGATGTGCGGCAGTACGTGTTCGCCAAATGTATAGCTGGCTCCAATTGAAAGGGTCCCGCTGGCTGTATTCGATAAATCATCAACTAAACTTTGCATACGCGAGTAAAGCCCCAAAATTTCTACCGCATGATGATAGACAATTTCGCCCGCTTTATTTAGGCGAACCATTTTACTTGTACGATCCAACAACTTTACGCCCATCAATCTCTCAAGGGATTGTATATATTGGCTTACTGCGGGTTGCGTCATATGCAATTGTTCTGCCGCCTGCGAGAAACTTTTTAAGTCCACTACTTTCACAAACACGACGAGATGCTGATTCACGCCATCACATCCTTTCAAGGCTCCTATCTATAAGTGAATAATTATAGTTTATATAACAACAAATTATTTTACTTATTATTAAAACAAATTTATGCTATTCATTGTAAACGACATAGAAGAGGTGATGCGAATGAATGATTCTTTTAATAAAATCTTACTATGGATAGGCGGGGTTTTATTTACTTTTTTAATTGCCTTGATCGGCTATGGTTTGGCTTTTATTCCAGGGTTCAATCGTCTCGGACAAATGTCTTGCGCGATCATCCTCGCTATTGCTTATCGACAAATCTTTGGTTATCCGCGCCAAATTCAAGCGGGGATTCAATTTTCATCGAAAGTGTTATTGAGGTTGGCAATCGTGTTATACGGTTTAAAACTTAACATCGGATTGGTTTTGAGCCAAGGATTGGGACTCTTGCTTCAAGACGCCATCATTATCATGTCAGTCATTATAGTGATGATGCTACTTGCCAAGCGCTTAAAGGCGGAAACCTCCCTCTCTTTACTGCTGGCTATTGGAACTGGCGTATGCGGCGCCGCGGCAATCGCAGCGGCTTCACCTATCTTAAAGTCAAAAGATGAGGACACCGCGCTTGGTGTCGGTATAATCGCTTTAGTTGGAACGATCTTTGCAATTATCTATACAGTCGTTAGACCTTTTCTTCCGATTTCACCTTTGCATTACGGAATCTGGTCGGGGGTCAGCCTGCATGAACTAGCCCATGTTGTATTAGCTGCTGCGCCAGCGGGGCAGGATCCTTTAGCCATCGCCCTACTGGCTAAACTGGGGCGTGTTTTCTTGCTTATTCCCTTATGTTTCATTTTAATGTTTTGGATGAATAAAAATCAGATGAGCGTATCCGCCACATCGAAATCAAAGATTTCATTTCCATGGTTCCTAATCGGTTTCATCATCATGAGTATCATTGGCAGCTATATATTAGGCGTTTATATTCCTGTTTCGCCTACATTTAACGCTACAATGACTCAACTGACGACCTTCACCTTAACAATGGCGATGACTGGCTTAGGTCTCAATGTTAATTTACATGATGCTCTAACAAAGGCTTTCCGTCCATTGTTAGCAATGACCTTCACTTCCATCCTTTTATCCATTGCCACGTACTTTTTTAATTATTAAACCGAAGCTGCGGATCTAAAAAATCCCCTGGTACAATTCAATTTTGTAACAAGGGGTTTTTTAACTTATATAAGAATCGAATGTTGTTCCTTAAACCTACGCAGCAATAACTCGCTTGTAATATGAGTGATTCCCTCAATCTCCTGTAACTTATTAATAAATTCCCCAACATGATCGGGATCATCAAACATGCCATGCGAATGCAAATGCGGTTTACCGCTCATCTGATAAACATTCGTAATTTCCGCATATTCTGAAATTTCATTCGCCACAGATTCAAGCTTTAACCACTCAACTTCAATATTTAAATAGACCGATAAAAGAGTACCCGCTTTCCGTGGATCAACAATAATTGTAAATCTGTCAATTACACCTTTTTCCACAAGTGAATTAACCCGTTCACGCACCGCAGCTCTTGAAAGATTTAACATTCTACCCAGTTCCGCGTTACTCATTCGACCATTATCCGACAAGTATCTTAAAATCTCCATATCAGTCTCATCGATATCTCTCAGGTTCAAAGCGTTTCCCCCTCATTTTTCTTATCGAAAGTAATTAATCGTCTTACTATAGGAGGTGTAATTTGACGTATATAATTAAGCGATTTCGTTAATAAATATCAATTGTAATTAAAATCAAGATAGGGTCGATATACATGAAGCTAGACAATTCAAAAATATCCTCATTGCAAATGGCGATCCTGATCTTTCCGATGGTAATAGCAACGGGTGACCTTTTATTACCCGCTGTGATGAGCCATCATGCGGATCGAGACGCTTGGATCTCTGTCATTCTCTCGTCATTCATTGGATTTATAGTCGTTTACATCTGCTACCAATTGCACAAGGCATATCCAAAGCTAACCTATATCCAATACATGGAGAGTATCTTAGGTAAACCACTTGGAAAATGTGCCGGTTTGCTTACTTTAAGTTACTTCATAATTAACAACGCTACCGTTGTTAGACAATATGGCGAATTTATTGCAGGTAGTTTTCTGCCAAAGACGCCGATGTTCTTCATCTTAGGCAGCATGGTTCTCATTTGCGCCTGCGCCGTCAAAGCCGGCCTAGAAACGTTAGCAAGGCTGGCTGAGATGTTTGTGCCGATCATTATTATACTGTGGATCCTAATCATTCTCTTGCTGATACCGGATATGAACTTTAAAAACATCACTCCCCTAATGGCAAATGGGTTCCTCCCAGTAATAAAGGGAGCTATTCCACCAGCAGGCTGGTATACGCATGTGATGATTATCGCTTTTTTACTTCCATCTGTAACCGATCAAGAAAAAGGGCTAAAGTGGGGAATGATCTCCGTATTTGGTATCTTCCTAACACTCTTTTTCATTAATCTCGCTACCTTGTTTGTATTTGGACGCATTACGCCAAGTTTAATGTATCCCGTGATGAGCGCAGTTAGTTACATCAGTTTCGCAGAATTTCTAGAACATCTCGAGTCCGTTATCATGGCGATATGGGTAACGGGCGCCTTTCTAAAAATCTCACTTTACTTTTACATTGCTAATCTATGTTTTAAACAAGTGTTCAATCTTTCAAACGAGCGGTCCACTGTGTTCCCATTGGCTGGGCTGATCATTATTTTATCGTTTTGGGTAAGTCCCAACTTTCAAGAACTTGTTCAATTCTTAAGATCAGTCTCTCCTTTTGTCAACCTCACGTTCGAAATGATGATTCCTGCCATCCTCTTGTTTACGCTGATCATTCGCAGAACATTATTATCATCATAAAATCAGACTTCAATAAAAGCAAGGACCAATTCATTATGGTCCTTGCTAAGAACTCTTGCTACTATTTAAGCATCGCGCTAAAAGGTTTGTAAACTTTATCGACCCAAGTTAACGGACTTTTTAAATCAGGAAACAAAACGAGTAAAATACCGAGAAAACAACCTAGTCCGACTAAACAAGCATAGGCGATCAAATCCCTTACGCCATTACTGACTAGACTTGACCACTCTAACCACGTCAGGACTGCAAAATATAATACAATCCCGATAATAGCAAACCCTTTCATTCGTTACGCATCACCTTTCCACTTACATCCCTTGTGAGTTTGTCGACATGCCGGGCCGCTTCACTTTTCCTTTTAGATCATAGTGAACTTCGACCGTTGAGAAAATATCAACCCAATTACCTTCAACTTGGTTCCACTGCTGCGGATACTTCCGTTCGAAAGCGTCCGCAAAGCCAAGCGCATCTACCTTGTAATTTTTCTGTAAAAGCTTAAGGACCGCCTCCATTTGCTTTTCTGCCTCTTCTTCCATTCTTTGTTCAATCTTCCGAATATCTACTGGATTCATTACATCCCAACTTGATCGATTCATAATGATCTCATCCACCAGTCTTCCTTTTACAGTCATTTTCCACTTCTCTCCTTCTATTTCTGGAACCAATTCCATTTCCGCCCGCAAAATGTTTGTGGAAATAAACTCATTTTCAGCTACCTTGATTGTTACAGTGGCTCCGTCAATTTGATTCGTAAACCAGAGCAATCCTTTCGTCATTTGCTCATCTACCATTCCAATCATTTGATCTCCTCCAAGGATTGCGGTGTGACTAATGTAGGCGGCTGTCTGTAACGGATCTTGACCTTGTTCAACTGGGAGAATACTAACAGCTGGGATTACAGCGGCATGCGCTTCCGATTCCAACATTTCTAATAAGTCTTTTAAAGTAACATCCATTTGAAAAGGAGATCTCGACATTTCACGCATTACTTCTGAGGAGCTTCTTTCCAAAGCGGGATGAAGCATCAACACTTCTTTTGCGGTGGATGCTTTGCTGACGTACATATGGCTACGTAAACGGGCCTTTGGATGACGCGCAAAAAAATCGGCATATTCACTGATTCCCTCTCTAGCTAATTCCTCACCAAATACAATCACTTTCGTATGGCCCCAAAAAATTCTTCTAGAAAATTTCGTTTGCGCATCAGCCACAGCATCGGTAATCGTTGCTCCCCTTCCTGTTCGGACCATCGTTTCATCTCCCGCTCCGCCCCCTTCGGCGCTTAATACTTTAGGAACGATGATTTGCGCCGTAACTTCCACCTCATCTCCTTTTTTATCTACACCAGCTCCAACAACAATCGCCAAATCATTGATTTCGATTCGATCCCAACACCCTGCTACGAATGGCAACCAACTAAATAATAGGAGAATGCGATAAAGCTGTTTCATCTTTTCTCCTCCTTCGTATCCGATTTCCGTCTAGGGATCTGACGGAATTTATTGTAGGGGCCATCCGTAAGATCAGGTCGGGTATTTAGCATCCACCACGGAGCTCTTATTAGAACATCTTTCATTTCACGAAATCGCATGGGAGCCATTGGAGCCAAGTATGGAATACCAAAAGAACGCAGTGAGCATAAATGAATAATGATCATGATGATCCCCAGCATAATTCCAAGTAAACCCATCGTGCCCGCTAACAAAATCATCGGGAATCGAAGCAAGCGGAACGTAATTCCCACTGCGTAGCGAGGTATAGCAAAGGAGGCAATTCCCGTAATCGCTACAACCATCACCATCGGCGCCGAAACAATTCCCGCTTGAACCGCTGCCTGACCAATAACTAAGGCTCCGACAATCCCAACAGCTGGCCCTACTTGGCTCGGTAAACGAATCCCCGCTTCTCGCAACGCTTCGAACGTAATCTCCATAATTAACGCCTCTATAAGGGCAGGAAAAGGAACTTGTTCCCTAGACGAGGCGATACTGATTAATAAAGAAGTCGGCGTCATTTCTTGGTGAAAAGTGAGGACCGCAACATACAATGAGGGGAATAGAAGTGAAATGACCAAAAATAAATACCGTAACCAACGGACAGCCGTGTTTAACCAAAACCCTCCATAATAGTCCTCGCTCGATTGTAAAAACGAATACAGGCTCACTGGAGCGACAAGCGTAAAGGGAGTGCCATCGACTAAAATCACAAAGCGCCCCTCTAACAAGCTAGAGACGGCGACATCCGTTCGTTCAGTATTTAGAATTTGCGGAAAAGGAGAAACGGGGTGATCTTGAATTAACTCCTCAATGTAGCCACCCTCAAGAATGCCATCAATATCAATTCGCTCGAGACGAACGGTTGCTTCATCAATTAAAATCGGATCAGCAATTCCCTGGATGTAAGCTAAAACAACATCGGTTTGTGTCAAACGCCCCATTTTCATATTTCTCATTTTTAATTTTGGACTCTTAATTCTTCTACGCAACAAGGCGGTATTGACTCCAATCGATTCCGTAAAACCTTCTTTCGGTCCGCGCACGACCGCTTCTCCCGTCGGCTCATTGACTGAGCGTCTTTCCCATTTTGTCAGTCCTAACGAGAAGGTAACTTCTTCACCCGCGATCACTAACACGGGACTGCCTGCTGAAATATGTTCGATACACTCACTAATTGAACCAAGCTCAGTTACATTAGCCACGGCTAATTTTTGTTGTAGCCACAAACGGTTTGCTTCTGGATCGATCTGTTCATTCATCAACGGAGATAACACTCGAGCATCGATCTCTTCTGTATTTGCTAGCCCGTCAATGTAGATAATAGTCGCTTCTGTTTGATTCCCGACTAAAAATGACCGGAAAACGACGTCATCACAATCTTGGTAGACCCTTTTAAAATATTGAATGTTTTCACTAAAATGCGTAGATAAAGAAATAGGTTCAGCAGCAGACTGCTCGACTGGAACAGTCTCTTTAGTTTGATTCTGTTTAGACTTTTTTCGAAATAGACGCATTCACCCACCCTCTTAAATCGATGCTTGATTTTAACAATCAGCTTTTCCAATTTGGTCTTTTTTAGTCTACAAACAGTAAGTAAGCCCTACTTTACTTAAAGTAGGGCTTACGCTCTAAAAAATTTATACATTCATTCTATTTCTAACCAAGTACCAACCGTAAACCACCAGAAAACTGACTGTCATGATAGCTGAATAACGATACATCAACGCATAGGAAGAGGCATTTGCAATAGCTCCTAGACCCATCGCCCCGATCCCGATTCCTAAATCAAAGGCGGAAAAAAAGGTGCTGTTTGCCGCGCCGCGACGATGAGGAGCTGCTCGATCAATTGTCCAAGCTTGTAAGGAGGGTTGAACAGCTCCAAAACCAAACCCATAAAAGATAGCCGCAATCAATAAACTTGTGGTTGTATCCGCAAAAGAAAGAAGAAGCACACCGCTGGCTAAACATATAATCCCCGGCAACAACACCCATGCATGACCTTTCATATCAAACAATTTTCCGGCAAATGGGCGTGTTAGCATAATAACGACGGCATTACCTAAAAAGAACCACCCTACATTCCCAATGCCGACTTCTTTTCCAAACAGCGTTATAAAGCTAACTATCCCCCCATAAGTGACCGATATCATTAACATCAACAGAGAAGGAAACAAAGAACTTCTTTCCACAAGCCCCGCATAGAAATTACCTTTGCGTTCAGGTTCATCTGAAGATGATTGCGGGGCGCGCTGCGGTTCAGGATAGTGTATAAATTGGGAGAGAATAAGTCCAATGACTCCGAGGGTCACCGACACTGTGAATAAAGGGCCAAACCCCATATCATTCATAATCCAAATCCCTATCAACGGGGCAAACGCCATCGCAAAGTTGCTCGACAGCCCATAGTACCCCATGCCTTCCCCGCGACGTTGCTGTGGAATCAGATCAGAAACAATCGTTCCATATGCTGTCGTGGAGATTCCCCAACCGATCCCGTGAATAAAGCGAAGCGAGAGGACCAAAAAGATGGTGGACATCCAATAATAACCTGAAGAGCATAAAATAAACAAAATTAACCCGATCACTAACACTTTTCTTCGATCCATCGAATCTAGCGCTTTACCTGCGAATGGTCGAGCCAATAAGGCAGAAATTGTGAATACACTGATAACCATCCCTACCGCAAGTTCATCCCCACCCATATTAGCGACAAAAACAGGGAGAGTCGGAATCAACATCTGAAAACTTAGAAATAAAAATAGGTTTGAAATTGTTAATATAATAAACGCTCGGGTCCACAATCGAGGCGTTGCTTCAGTTTGTGGCGCCACTGGATCTACATGACCCATCCAACCACCCTTTCTTTATCGAATAAAAAAAAGAGTGAGCGCTATCCACACTCCCGCGCATGGTAGACTCACTCTTTTAGATGTTTAACAGCAGAACTGTCAAATCTTTTAAATTTTAGTAAACGTCACGTTGGTAACGGCCTTCCTTGCTCAGGTTTTCAAGATACGCTTCCGCATCTTCACGGCTCATTTTACCTTCTTGTTCGATAATTGTAATTAGCGCATCGTTTACGTCTTTTGCCATGTAGAGCCTATCTCCACACACGTAGAAATACGCGCCATTATCTAACCACTCAAAGATTTCCTTGCCATTTTCAAGCATCTTATGTTGCACATATACTTTTTGATCGGTATCACGCGAGAATGCTGTATCTAACTTTGTTAGAACCCCATCCTCTTGATATTTCTCTAACTCTTCTTTGTATAAGAAGTCTGAAGCAACGTGCTGGTCTCCAAAGAATAACCAACTCTTACCTTCTGCTTTCGTTACTGCGCGCTCTTCAATAAACGAACGGAATGGCGCGATTCCAGTTCCAGGACCAACCATAATGATGTCTGTATCTTTAGACTCGGGTAGGTAGAACATTTTGTTCGGTTGAACAAATACAGGCAATGTATCGCCCTCGTTAACTCGCTCTGCGCATTGAACTGAACATACTCCTTTACGCTCGCGACCATGAGCTGTGTAACGCACAGCGCCAATTGTCAAATGAACCTCATTTGGATGAGCATCAATGCTGCTAGCAATAGAGTATAGACGTGGTGTCATTCTTCTTAGTAGAGCTGTGATGTCTTCCGCTGAAGCGCTCCATGGACCGAAATCTTGCAATAAATCAAGTAAATCGCGCCCATTCAGATACTCTCTTAACTGAGCCGCATCTTCTACAAGTCCTTTTAGATCTGCGCTTTCAGTGAAATTCGCTGCTTCTTGGACAATCTTTCTAGAAAGATTCGTAATGTCAAAGTGCTTCGTTAACGCTTCTTTAAGCGGAAGTGTTTCCCCGTCTTTGTTAATCGCAACAGGTGCATCCGCATCCCACTTCATCAAATCGATCAAAGCAGCTACTAATTCAGGATCGTTCTCAGGATAAATACCTAAAGCATCTCCTGGCACATAGCTTAGACCGGATCCTTCTAATGAAATTTCAAGATGTCTTGTTTCTTTATTGGATCCTTCTCCGTTTAGGTCGATATTCTTTAAGATCTTCCCAGGAAACGGATTCATCCTTGTAAACGGTGCGTTCTTGACTACATTCGCCTGCATATTTTTTTCACCTCAAAAAGTTATATACACATAGGATAACATAGAAACCTGATTTCAGAAATATTAATTTGCACATTTCCAAAAAAATAGTATTTATTGATTAATCAAATAAATACCCATTTCCTTGACACAACTTCGCTGTAAACCAATTCTTGACCACTTCAATTGACTCCAATGGAAACTATTCCGTCTACAGAGCTCCTGTATTTGACGGACATTTACCTAACGTTGATTTTTACTCTACACCTAACAAATACTTTATCCAACCAACGCCACTTTTAATAGTATTATAGCCGAGCAAATTTTAAAACCAATTTTTAAAATTTGAAACACATTCAGATTGTATGCTTGCAAAAAGGTCGATTAAACGCATCCAGAAGATTTGATTGACGCGTTTCTCAATTATGAATCTACTCTAAGGAGATAGTAAATAATGAACAATGAAGTATGTTAAAATAAAAAAAACGGATGGAGGTAATTTATGTATATCGTTGAGATGAAGGATGAGGGTATGAAGGGACTTTCCAGCTTTATTTTAGACGAATTAAAATTAGAAGCCATCTTTGCCCGCGCAAAACATGAAGAAATGATCGGCCTATACACGACCGAACAATTGATTTCGCCAAGCATCCAATATGTGCTTTCAAATGTTTCAAAAGGTTATAATGAAGCCCGCTACGAGGTTCAATTTATAAACATGACTCATAATGAACATAAATCATGCTATTTTGATGATTTGCAAGAAGTGAAGGATTTAATTTTAATGATAAGAGAAATGGTGGAAAAAGAAGAAGCGGTCAAGGAGAAAATTGCTAGGCTAATCGATTTATAACAATAATAACAAAACGACCTTCAATGAAGGTCGTTTTTATTTCCCGGAAAAACCGAATGGCTTGAATGGCTTTCCCTTAGATGATTTAGATTCCCTTGCGCTTCACGCTACAAATACATGTTTACTTCTAAATAAAGTTCAAAACGACGAAAGCCCTACCTCTCTTCCATCCTTACGGCTCCGATGACCGCGCCAGTGTGAGTTGAATTTTAATCTTCATAATAAGATATGGTTAGAAAAGAAATAAGAAGTGATTTGTGGTATGACTCATTTCGAGGGTTTCATTTAAAAGGGGAAATCCCTTATGGTGGAAATCGTCATAAGGGATTAGCTACATCTGTTAGAAAGACTTATAACTTACTAACGTTTGCTGCTTGCTCGCCGCGTTGTCCTTGAACAACTTCAAACTGTACTCGTTCTCCCTCATCTAGAGATTTAAATCCATCGCTATTAATCGCGCTGAAGTGTACGAAAACATCGTCTCCATCTTCTCTTTCGATAAATCCAAACCCTTTTTCTGCATTAAACCATTTAACTGTTCCTGTTTGCATTGTAAAACCTCCACCTAATTTAAATTAAATATGCTTATTATTCTTTTGGGAAAAAATTCACATATTAAAAAGAGCAACCGATTGATCAAAATGATAACCCTTTTTAATGCGTGAATTTTGCAGATTAGATTTTTAGAGGCCCCTATTACTGTTACTATTCCCTGATCCTAAAGAATCATACTTCCGATTTTAAAAATATATAGAAAACAGAGATGTTTTTGGATCGCATCTTAAACTAGCTCAGTGATTGTTCAATTTCTGATTTCAATAATTGCAAATCATAGTCGAATTCAAAAAAATACGGTTTGTTTTCATCATCAAAAATCATCAATAACGGCTTACTTCCCGTAGGGAGAATTAAAATCAGCTCGTTAATAAAAGTAGTCACCCACTCATTATTAACTGTTACAGATGGTTCCAGCGGAATTTTAATCATTTGACCCTTTGTCGGGATTGGATCAAATTCCTTCGTCAGTCCAGTAATCTTCGTTAGACTATTTCCAAGTTCTTTCTGAACTATTTCCGAATTGGCTGTAGTATTTGTCACTTGCTTCGTCTCCACGTCAAACACCTCAATATTTAATCGTTCCGCCGCCTCGACATAAGATACAAGCGCCCCTAAACTAATAAGTAGTAAAATTAATAGCCATCTATTTTTCCTCATATTATCACCTTAACGTATCTTCCCCAAAACAAACTAACTTATTAAATACAAAAACCAGCCATTCATTAAGAGGCTGGTTCCATTTATGTAGGTCCGCATTCATAATCAATCTTTAACCACTTATTCTTACATTATAACAAAGATCACAACTTACGTCACTGTTAACTTTTTGGAAATGGGACAATGGAATAATATAGGGCCAAAATCGAGGTCATCAACTAAATATTCCCTCATTTGACCCTTTTTTATTCCATTTATTTTAATACATCTTAAAAAAAGTGTCGGTATTGCCGCGGAATACTAGTTTCCTCCCCAAGTATACGGGCGGCCCGAATGGTCCAGTACGGATCACGTAATAATTCCCTGCCAATCGCGACTAAATCCGCATCGTCATTCGCAATGACTGACTGGGCCAAATCGGGACTTTCCAACATGCCGACGGCAATAACAGGGATCGATACAGCTTCGCGAATCGCCCGAGCAAATGGAACCTGGTAACCAGGATAATTACCTGGCTTTTTCTCTCCCGCTACCCCTTCACCGCCTGAACTTACGTGAAACAAATCAACACCCGCTTCTTTATAAGCGCGACAAAGTTTGATCGCATGATCAAGTTCATAACCGCCATCCGCATACTCAATAGCAGAAATTCTAAAAATAAGAGGCATGTCCGATGGCATTTCACGCTTCATCGCTTGAATCACTTCCACACCAAATCGCTCTAAATCACGTCCATATTCATCATCTCTTTGGTTCGTTAACGGTGATTGAAATTGATGAATTAAATAACCGTGAGCTCCGTGAATTTCGAGCACATCCACTCCCGCTTGGACTGCGCGTCTAGCGGCTTCCGCATAAAGTTGTACCGTCTCTTTTACTTCACCTGTCGTTAATGCCCGTGGTTGTTTATAATCAGGACCAGGAAATCGAAGGGGTGAGGGAGCGACGGGTTGCCCAGCATCCTCAGCTTTACGGCCTGCGTGAGCAATTTGAATTCCAATCTTTGCCCCATGTTGCTGGACCGCCTTAATAATTCGAGAAAAGGCGGGAATTTGGTCATCAGACCACAAGCCAAGATCATAATCGGAGATTCGCCCATCAGGCTCTACATCTGTCATCTCCATAATGATGAGACCGACGCCACCAACAGCGCGACTAACATAATGCGTATAATGCCAGTCATTCGGAACACCATCTTTCGCCGCAACAGAATACTGGCACATTGGAGCCATGACAACCCTATTTTTTAACTCAAGACCTTTAATTGAAAAAGGGGAAAATAAATGATTTGACAAAACTAACACTCCTCATCATTTTTCAAGGATTTTCATCATCCACATGTAGTTTACCTAGCTGCATTCGACAATACAAACAAAGATCCTCTCTACCTATAAACCTCTTACTTATACAATAACAGAGCGGTTATGAGGAAACATCGGGATTGCCGTAAGCAATGCTTGTGTATAGGGGTGCTGCGGTGATTCGAGCACCTTTTTTGTCGGACCGATTTCTACGATTTCACCTTTATATAGAACAGCCAGTCGATCACACAAATACGAAACTGTCGATAAATCATGAGATATATAGAGCATCGTCAATTTAAACGTGTCATTCAACTGTTTTAGTAAATGTAAAATCCCAGCCCGTATGGAAACGTCTAGCATGGACACGGGTTCATCTGCGACAAGGAACCGCGGATTCAACACAATTGCCCTCGCGATCGCAATGCGTTGCAATTGCCCTCCACTTAATTCATGTGGAAAGCGATTGATATAATCCTCTACCGGGCTTAGCTCTACTTGAGCGAGAGTTTCATATACCTTTTTTCTAATCTGTTCTTTCTGCCTCCATCCATGGATGCGAAGCGGTTCAGCAATCGTATCAAATACAGTGAATGAAGGATGCATCGTTTCATATGGATCTTGAAAAACCATTTGGATATCTCGTCTCATTTGTTTCCTAGCTTTTTTACTTACAGTAGAGAGGTTTTTACCCGCGAACATAACATGACCTTCCGTTGGTTTTTCAAGTTGAAGAATAATCTCACCGAGCGTTGATTTTCCAGATCCGCTTTGCCCGACAAGACCAATAATTTCACCCTCTTTAATCGAAAGAGAAACATCGCGGAGCGCCTCCACCCCTTTACCTTTTCCTCTTAAAGGAAATGAAGTTGGGTATTGTTTTGTAATCTGTTTTAATTCAAGCAATGGACCCATGCTCTACCTCCGTCTTTCCCAAGTGGCTATTTCCTTAGCCTCCCTACGAAATCGTTGCGCTTCACTCACATAATGACAAGCCACTTTGTGTCCCTCGGCAATTTGCTGTAATTTTGGTTCAACACTTACACATTTATCCGATACAAATGGACACCTTTCATGAAACTGACAACCTTTGCTTAGTTCGGTCAATTTTGGAGGCATCCCCGGAATCGTAATCAATGCCTCCCCATTCATTGAAAAGTTTGGCGAGGCATACTGTAGCCCTATTGAATAAGGATGTGAGGCTCTCGCGAGAAACTGTTCCATCCTACATGTCTCCATAATCTTCCCGCCATACATGACGACAATCGTATGACAAAAGCTTGAAACCAGCGCGAGATCGTGAGATATAAAGAGTAAAGCGCTGTTCAATGCTTCTTGCATTGTCCTTAATTTATGTAGAATATTTTGCTGGACAATCACATCCAAGGCTGTTGTAGGTTCATCCGCAATAATGAGCGTCGGCTGCAACATAAGCGTCATCGCGATAATAATACGTTGTTTCATGCCACCGCTTAATTGGTGAGGATAATCATTGAGATGCCTTTCATGAATGTCAACCGAATGAATCGCCGCTCGAATCGTTTCAAGCGCCTTTTTCTTTGGCATGCTTGTATGTTCATACAACAGTTCAATTAGTTGATCCCGTATGCGATGAACTGGATTCAGCGCATTCATTGCATTTTGCGGAATAAAAGCAATCTCTTTCCCGCGTTTTTTTCTCATCTGTTCTTTACTTAGCGCTAACAAATCTTCGCCATCTAACAAAATTTGTCCACTTGAAATAACCGCATTGGGGCTTAGTAGCCTTAATAAAGCGCGGGCAAGTGTTGTCTTGCCACACCCACTTTCACCCACAAGGCCAAGACGCTCCCCTCTTCGAATTTTCATTGATAAGTTTTGAATGACATATGCTTTGTTATTGTCTCTTTTATAATTTACATAAAGATCGTTCACCTGGAGCATCTTACGACCTCCTTTTAAGCCTAGGATGAATCACTTCTTCAAATGAGCGCGTTAAAAAAAAGATAGACAACAATAATAAAACAATCGCTATTCCAGGTGGCGCAACCCACCACCATGCTGTTTGAGAATGACCTGTTAAAAAATTTGTATGTAAAATTTGCCCCCAACTAATCACATTAGGGTCTCCAAGTCCGAGAAAAGACACACTTGCTTCTGTCATAATAGCTGAATTAACGATAAATGCCATTTCAAGTAACGCAATCGGTAACACACTTGGTAAAATATAACGAACCATAATCCGAAGATGCCCTGCCCCACTTACGATTGCCGCTTTAATGAAAGGTCGCTTTGCAATTGTTAACACTTGGGACCGAATGATACGAGCTACGGTTCTCCAACTCAGCAATGAAATAGCCAAAATAACATTCCAAATCGAAGGCTTTAATAGAGCAACTAATACAATGACAAATGGAATAAAAGGAATTGCATAAAATACATCAACAATTCTCATCAAAATGATATCTGTTATTCCCCCGAAGTAACCCGAAATAAGTCCCACCATCACTCCTACAAATGTCACTAATAGAGCAGCAATAAACCCGACAGAAATTGCCGTTCGTGTTCCAAAAATAACCTGACTGAATAAATCACGACCAATATTGGTCGTACCAAATGGATGTTCAATCGAAGGAGTATATAGTTTTTTGATTTCACCATTTTCTGCGCGAATGATTTCATAGGCGTCATAAGGCGCTAGAAAATTTGCAAAGATGGCTACGATAAGAAAAAGAAGCAACAGAATTAATCCAATAA
Organism: Ammoniphilus oxalaticus; assembly: GCF_003609605.1. Lineage (NCBI taxonomy): Bacteria > Bacillati > Bacillota > Bacilli > Caryophanales > Paenibacillaceae > Ammoniphilus > Ammoniphilus oxalaticus. Next base: position 313,752 of record NZ_MCHY01000009.1, read on the forward strand.
GCGCAAATGGATCTTTTAAGATGCGTCTTACTAATTGGTTTTTGCTCGCTTTCCGAACTGTTATCATATCAAAACCCGCTTCCACTTTAATCAGTTTCCTATTGCGCGGCAATTCATCGTATCATTAAAACGCCTCCAACTACAGATCGTGTAGTGATGGAATAGAATCACTTATATGTAATACGCGGATCGAGAAACGCATAAATAATATCAGCAAACACATTCATCATCATAATCAGGCCCGCCATTAATAAAAAAGCAGTTTGAGCAAGTGGATAATCATGACGCTGGGCAGCTAAAATCATTTCTTGACCTAACCCTGGCCAACTAAACACGTACTCAATCATCACTTGTCCACCAAGAGCTGAACCTATAAATAACGCGCCTGCTGTCACAACGGGTAAAAGCGCATTGCGCATCGCATGATGAAATAAAATTCTTCTCTCTCGTAATCCTTTTGCTCGCGCCATTTCAATGTAATCTTCGCCCAACACATCAATCATCGTATTCCTCATCAGTAATAGCGGGGTCGCTAAATAAAATAAACCCGTCACAATAGTTGGTAACAGAAGATGCCTCAAAAAATCAACAGAGAAAAACAAATCAAATGAATGTTTTGCATCATAACCCGGTGAGCGAATCCCTGAATGAGGAAGCCAACCAAGCGTAACGGAGAAGACATAAATGGCAAGCAGCCCAACCCAAAAGGTTGGCGCTGAACGAAAAATTAAGGCAAAGGTTGTCCAAAAAAGATCCAAAAAAGATCCCCTTTTCCAAGCAATCAAGGCCCCGCCAAAAACCCCAAATCCATAAGCAACAACCATCGAGGAAAACATGAGGATAATCGTAGCGAGAAATTTATCGCTTAATACAGCAAGTGTAGAGCGTTTATAATAAAAAGATTGTCCGAAATCAAATTTGAGTAGATCTTGTAAAAAAATGAGATATTGCGACCAGATACTCTGGTCCAGACCATACTGTTTAATCACCTGGTCGCGCGCTTCTTTCGCAATGGATGGGTCAATCAAAGCAGCAGTCATATCCCCAGGCATAAGACGAAACATAAAAAAAATCAATGTCGCCACGACAAGAAGCGTGATTAGGGATTGGATGAACCTTTTAACGATAAAGGAAACCATGAAGATAGCTCCCCTTTCCTCATGAATGAATCAATTTCATATAGATTTTAAGCAACTGAACCTACTACATACAGAAACTATATCGCAGAGCGTTAGAATTATAAAATGGATAAAACAGCAGAATGGCAGTCAAAAAAGTTTTGACCGCCATTTCACATGTTAGTTTACAGGTAATCTCAATTTACCTTCTGAATCCCAATTGTACCCAGCTTCACGCAAGATGTCGCGCGCTTTTTTAGGATCAAAAATAGGTTGATGCGCTGCTGGATTGTGCCAAAATTCATTCGCAGGCTGAATCACTAATCCTGGCCCGCCTTTCGTTCCATACCCTTCCAAATAAACATCTAAAATCGTATCATAATCAATCGTCAAAGCAAGCGCCTGACGAAACGCTTCATTGTCAAATGGAGCTCTTCGTAAGTTTAGCCCTAAATATTCAAACCCGATATCAGCTACTTCAATCGTACTTATGTGTTCAATGTTCTCCGCTTGTTGAATGTGGGCTGAAATTAGACGATCAGCATGCGTATCAATTTCTCCTGTTCGTAATGCGGACAAGACCGCTTCAGGCTGACCATATACACGATAAATATACCCATCCACGTTAATATTATTATAATAATCAGGGTTTCGCGATACCTTCAGTTCCTCGCCTCGTCTCCAGTATTCAAAGACAAAGGGCCCACTGCCTATCGGCTCTAAGTTAGCAAAATCCAACGGATTCCCCTCAACCTTTTCCCATATATGCTTAGGCAAAATTGGAATTTGCGTTAATGTCGCTGTAATAAATGGAGCATACGCCTCAGTCAAATGGAATCGAATCGTTTCTCCTCCAAGTAATTCAATGGACTCAATTGGTTCCAAAAAGGCTTGTAAATAACCGTCGTTCCATTTATCCATGAATTCATAAGAGAATTTAACATCCTCCACTGTTACCGGCTTTCCATCATGGAATGTCATATTCGGCCGCAGAAAAACGTCTATCGTCTTGTCATTAACAACTTCCCAATTGGCGGCAGCTGATGGGACAGGTTCTATTTGTGGATTCAGCCGCACAAGCTTATCGTAAATTTGCCGTAACTGGCGCCAATCAAAAACACTTTTTGCCGCGATCGGATTCAGTGTATCCAAATCTTGAATTCCGCCGATCTTTAACCATTTATCATCGGTAAGCGGCTCCGCTTCAGTCGGCATCCATTCGTTGAATACTCCTTCTCCGGCCATCGCAGGCAATTCATTAAACCGTTCATGGTTATACGCATGAACGAGCGTATTAGAGTATAAGCTGACGACCGGAACTTCATCCGCTAGTATTTCTTGAGCTTTAAAAACGAGATCCCGCCGTTTTTCAGGATCCATTTCATGACGTTGATCCTTTGAATACTTGTCGTACTCTTCATTGACAAGTCCTGTTGTATTACTTCCGCCAGGACCTGCAAGTGAGGAATGAAAAATAGTATATGTAAACATATCAGGATCAAGTCTTTCTACTCGCCCAGAATAGCCAATCGTAAACGCATCATAATCTCGTTCATCCGGCGCCCACAAACGATCAACTTTCGCATGAAAATCCATCGGCTGAACAGTCACATCCACCCCGAGCTTCTTCCACTCTTCTGAAATCATTTTCATCGCTTCGTATGTTATGTAATTTTCCTCCGGCGTAGCTGTGAGTACAGTAAATGAAGGCGCCAATTCACCCAACTCATCATCGGCTACCTTTTCCCCTTTTTCAGACGAGCAACCAACAAGAGCGAAGATAAGTACAAGTAATAGCAAATATCTTTCTTTCCTAAACAATAAAAATCCCCCTTAGTCAAAATGACATAACAAAGACCACTTTCCCCTGCCGATATGGAGTGGAGGAGTGGTCAAAACCTTTTAAATAAAAAGAGAACTCCGCTAGCTATGATCCCAGGTGTGGGACAACGAGTAATCTTAATAATATACCCATTTAATATAACAAAGCGATAGTATCATAGCAAGATATACCTATAGATTGACTATGATAGGACCCAATGTTTGCAAATTGATAGAAACATTCAAAGACACGGATCCTAATAGGGTCTAAACCCGCATTGTTACTGACTTTATGTATGGCGGCCCCGAGAGGATTCGAACCTCCGACTCACAGTTTAGGAAACTGCAGCTCTATCCGACTGAGCTACGGGGCCATATTATGTTTAATAACTTAACACATCGTAATACCTACTTACAATATATAAACTATGTGAACTTTACCATTCCCTTCCGCCCCGTACCCCACCTTTTAAATATATGGAATGGCGCAAATTGATGGTGATTGTTTTAATCGCTCGCCAACTGGACGAATCTCGAGATAGCGACCGGTATCAAAAGCAGGGGTAAACAACAAAAGCTGTCTACACCTGCTTTTCTTTTGGGTATGATCCCAGTCTATAATTACGTTTACCTTCCTTCTATCCGCCGAACCCGATCCTCCAACCTTTCCACACGCCGCCCCAACTGATTAACCTCACGTTCTAATGAATTTACACGTCGTTCTAAATTTCGCCCAGGCCCTGGTGTTGGCGGCGGTGTAGGTGACGGTTGTGTTGGTCCCGACGGTGAGTAGGAAGACCCGACAGGAATTTGAATAACCGTCCCTACATAAATACGATTCGGATCCGTAATCCCATTCACTCGCATAATTTGCTGAACACTTACCCCATAACGCGCTGCGATCGACCATAAATTTTCACCTGGTTGGACAACATGATTAATCAATCGTTATTTCCCCCTCATTGGATATTCCATAACAAAGTATGTATCAGATTAGTTATCTGCCCTAGGCAGCAATCTATTTCCGCGATAAATCTTTATCCTATCCCTGGGTCATGCAAATCTTAATAAGACTTTGACATTTCTTTTGTACCTGTGTACTATGTTATTAGTACACTAATTCACAGATACAAAGGAGTGTGTTTTATGAATCCATGGACTGGATTATTGAGAAAAGAGTTTCGTCTAGGAAGAACAGGGGTGCTGATCGCACTATTAGTCATGGCGATATATATCGGTTTTTCTATCTATCTCTCCTGGAAAACGCTACCAGGGGTTTTAATTGGTATGTCGTTTATGTTAATTATGGCTCATATTTTCTATCTTCCATTTTATGTTGGATTTAGTCTTCACAGAGAAAAGCATACGATGCACCATTGGCTACACAATCCGCTATCAGGAAACGCGCTGCTTACAGCAAAATTTATTAACGGACTTGTCTCCTTTTGCTTCTCACTGTTTATTGCTTGTCTTTTCTTCCTATATGCTTGGTGGACGAACAAAAGGCTGTCAGATGAATTACTCATCCCTTTTCAAGATGTCATCGGAACGGGCGGGTTCATTTTGGTCCACATCATCCTCTTTGCTATCTATCTAACCCTGTGGACATTAATGCTCTCTATGCTAGAACTTGTAACCAAACAAAAACTCGGCAAGTGGAGAGGCGTGATTGCTGTTGCGATCATTTTATTCGGTCCAAGATTGTGGGCAACACTCGAGGCAACTTCGTTATATCATTTCTTAACACAGTGGGGTCCGATCTATTTGGCAAACACACACATGATGATTCCCCAAATTAAGGTGGTTTATGTTGGATTTTATATCTTCCATCTCATCATCGCGATCATGCTCTTTGCTCTCTCAAGTTGGATGTTGGACCGTAAGGTGGAGATTATGTAATGAATGAGGATTTCAATCCAGATCAACCGATCTACCTGCAGTTGGCCGAACGAATTAGTTATCGGATCACACGCAAAGAACTTGGTCTCGGGGCCAAACTTCCTTCTGTGCGTGAGATGGCGATTCAAGCAAGCGTGAACCCAAATACGGTCCAAAGGGCGTACAGTGAATTGGAAAGGAAGGGCATCGTGGAAACGAAAAGAGGGCAAGGCACTTTTGTAACCAAGGATGATTTCGTCTTAACCAAGTTAAGAGAAACATTAAAGCAGGAGCAAATTGTAAATTTCGTCAACGATATGCGAAACATGGGCTATAGCGATGAAGAAATGATCAATGGATTGGAACATTATTTCCAAAAGGGGGGAATTAACAAGTGATTGAATTTAAGCAAGTATCAAAACGATATGGATCGAAAAAGGCCCTAAAGGATATTTCATTTACTTTGCCAGCTGGTAAAATCATAGGTGTGATTGGCGAAAATGGAAGCGGCAAATCAACCACATTGAAACTAATCGCAGGATTAGCTAAACCGACATCAGGAACTATTACAATCGACGGTCAGCCGGTTACCCGCAGAAGCTGCCGATACGTTTCCTATCTTTCAGATTCGGATCAATTTTATCCCTTTTTCACCATAGGCGATATGATTGACTTTTATCAGTCTCAATTCGCTGACTTTCAAGTAGAGAAGGCGAACGAAATCCTGACATTCATGAAATTAGATCGAACTCAAAAGATAAATAGCCTGTCAAAGGGGAATCGCGGTCGCTTAAAGATTACGTTAAGTCTTGCCCGCGATGTTCCAATTATCTTAATGGATGAACCGCTGGCTGGACTGGATCCAATGGTTCGAGATTCAATTATTCGCGGACTCATTTCCTACATTGATATTGAAAAGCAAACAGTTTTGATAACAACGCATGAGGTGGAAGAAGTAGAACCGATTCTTGATACGATGATGGCGATAAGAGACGGTGAACTTCTCTGTATTCAAGATGTGGAAGAATTGCGAGAGCAAGAAAAAACGGGAATCCTTGAGTGGATGAAACGAGTATATCAATAAGAGGAGGGTTTCATTAGACCCTCCTCTTTTTTGTTACGAAACATGTACCTTTTATGAAAGCAAGATGGAAATCGACTTGGAAGCAATCATTCCTTGGCCAGCCGCCAAAGATATACTTGTGTAATCCGCTGGTGTACATACATCCCCAATTGCAAAAATATGCGGTTCACTCGTTTGATACTTGGGATTATGAAGAATATATTGATTCTGATCCATCTCCACTTTTCCTTTTAATAAGCCACTGTTCGGTTCCACGCCAACTCGAATGAATACACCGTCTACAACAAGCTGATTCACTTTTCCGTTGGCATCTACTATCGTAACACCTGTTACGCGACTTTTCCCGTCAATTCGTTCTATTTTACAATGGGGATATAGTTGAATGCTATCTCGCTTTGTAACTTGCTGGATGTATTCTCTACGAGCTCGAAAACGATCCGAACGGTGAATCAGACTCACTTCCGCTCCGTTTTCAGCCAAGATCAAGGCCCCTTCAAAGGCTCGATCCCCGCCTCCGATAATCGCCACTCGTTTATGCGCAAATAAGGCGCCGTCTTTTGAGGCTGAATAAATCTCGCCACGCTGCATCATTTCCGTTTCCCCTGGGATGCGCAATCTGCGAGGTTTAGCCCCCGTCGCAAAAATCAAGTATTGAAAATGGATAACTTCAGGGTCTCGTTTCCCCTCTTTTACAGTAAGACATCGATTCGCTGCGTCTATGGATAACACAGAAGTTCCGAGACGAAAACGGCAATTCAATTGAAGAAGATGCTGGTGAAACTTTTCCTGTAATTGTTGCCCATTGTTCGTGATCATTCCCGGATAGTCTATAATTTCATTTTGAATATTGTGGAGCTGTCCTCCTGTGGCCGTCTCAGATTCCAGTAGCAAATGATCGATCCCTAACCGCTTACACCAGATTGCCGCCGATATCCCCGCTGGACCTCCGCCAATAATGACAACCTCAATCGATTGATTCAAAAATTCTCGCCCCAATTCTAAAAAATCCATTTCTCCTTTTTAAAACTTATCCACACACTCGCTTTATTTACTAATCCGCTCTCTACCGCCCATGTAAGGACGCAACACTTCAGGAATAATTACACTTCCATCCTCTTGTTGATAATTTTCTAAAATTGCGGCGACCGTTCTGCCCACAGCTAAACCGGAACCATTCAAGGTGTGCGCAAACTCAGGTCTTCCTTTCTTTTCTCGACGGAAACGAATATTCGCTCTTCTCGCTTGAAAATCTTCAAAATTACTGCACGAGGAAATTTCGCGATACGTATCATAGCTCGGCAACCATACTTCAATATCATACGTTTTAGCGGAAGAAAACCCGATATCCCCTGTACATAAGTTTACCACACGATAAGGCAAACCTAACAATTGCAGCACATGTTCCGCATCAGCAGTCAACTTTTCTAATTCTTCATAGGAATCATCTGGATTAACAAACTTGACAAGCTCTACCTTATTAAATTGATGCTGACGAATCAAGCCGCGCGTATCTCTTCCCGCAGAACCCGCCTCAGAACGAAAGCAAGCGCTATAAGCTGTAAACTTAATCGGTAATTGCTCTCCAGCTAAAATGTCACCACTATAGTAATTAGTCACAGGCACTTCCGAAGTCGGAATCAAGTAGTACTCTGTTCCCTCCAATTTAAAAACATCTTCTTCAAACTTTGGTAGCTGCCCCGTACCTGTTAAGCTAGCCTTATTTACAATGTATGGCGGTTGAAGTTCCTCATAGCCGTGTTTATCCACATGTAAATCTAACATAAACTGTGTTAACGCCCGTTCGAGGCGAGCGCCTAGGCCGCGGTAAAATACAAAACGGCTTCCCGTCACTTTAGCAGCGGCTTCAAAGTCCAAAATTCCTAAATCAGAGGCAAGATCCCAATGCGCTTTCGGTTCAAAAGAAAAAGATTTCTTTTCCCCCCAGCTCCGAACTTCAACATTATCATCCTCCGATTGACCGATCGGAACACTTTCATGGGGAACATTCGGAATTCCCATCAAAATTTGGTCCAATTGCTCCTCAATTTCACGAAGTTGATCATCAAACTGTCTAATTTGATCACCGACTGTCTTCATTTCCTTAATGAGATCGTCAGCATCCTCTTTTTGCTGCTTCTTCTTTGCAATTTCCTCTGAAACCGTATTTCGCTTATTCTTCAACGTTTCACTTTGCACAAGTAAGGCTCTTCTTTGCTCATCTAGCGTGGAGAATTGGTCCAATTCTTTAAAATCCCCGCCGCGGTTTTTAAGCGTTTGTTTAATACCCTCCAAATCACTGCGTAAACGTTTAATTTCTAACAACTGCTTTCACTCCTTCAGAATTTTTGGATACAAAAAAATCCCGTCCCATTACATTAGGGACGAGATTTTACCCGCGTTGCCACCCTAGTTGACTATGTACGTACCATAGTCCACTCTTGGAAAATGAGCTTAGGGGTGGATTCATTCATAACCTAGATCGGTTCGCACCAAACACCGACTCTCTGCGCTAGTCATCATGAATTACTATTCCCATCATCGCTCTGCATATATTGAATTTACGGTTTTAACCCTTGATATACCAGTTTATGCCGTAAAACTCTATTATATACTAACAAATACTACCAACCGCGTTCTGACATTCGCTCATTTTCAAGCAAAGTGGAGATTTCAATTCCTGTCATTGCGTTTCCTAAGTTCTTTGATAGTTCCGCGATTAAAGCATAATCCTCAAAATTAGCTGTCGCTTGAACAATAGCCTTCGCAAATTTCTCTGGATTATCCGATTTAAAAATACCGGACCCAACAAATACACCGTCCGAACCTAAATACATCATCAATGCCGCATCTGCAGGTGTAGCAACGCCTCCCGCAGCAAAGTTTACGACAGGCAGTCTGCCGTTTTTATGAACAAATTCAAGCAGTTCATATGGAGCCGCAATGTTCTTCGCTTCATTCGCCAACTCATCATAAGACATACTTTGTACTCTGCGAATTTGACTTTGCATCGTTCTTTGGTGTCGAACCGCTTCTACGATATTCCCAGTGCCTGGTTCCCCTTTGGTGCGAATCATTGCCGCTCCTTCGTTAATGCGACGAAGCGCTTCGCCAAGATCACGAGCCCCGCATACGAATGGAACTTTAAAGTCTTTTTTGTTAATATGATAAACCTCATCAGCCGGCGTTAATACTTCACTTTCATCAATGTAATCAACGCCTAACGTTTCCAATACTTTCGCTTCAACATAATGGCCAATTCGAGCTTTCGCCATAACTGGGATTGAAACAGCCTTCGTAACCTCTTCAACGATTGTAGGATCCGCCATCCGCGCTACGCCGCCCGCAGCTCGAATATCAGCTGGAACCCGTTCTAAAGCCATCACAGCGATCGCGCCAGAAGCCTCAGCCACTTTAGCTTGTTCGGCATTTACAACGTCCATAATCACGCCGCGTTTTTGTATCTCAATTACTCCGCTCTTTTCTCTTGAAGTACCTGTTTCTATCATGATTATCCCCCTACTTAACCCTTTAGAATGTTAATTGTCAATTAATATCATAATACATAAACCAACAGGAAAAGACAACATAACAGACTGGCAAACTAGAACAAACCTGTAATCTTATCAACGATGCCGCCAAAGATACCACCGATAAAGTTCTTAATTGCTCGGAAAAACAACCGAATCCAGCTTGCTTTATCGACATCTGCTTCAGCTACAAGGTTAACCGCTGCGCCCTCATCTTCCGAAGAAATATACTCTACGGGATCATCTTCTCCCGTATATTGAACGGTTACCTTTCCAATAGGTTGTCCCTTCTCAATGGGAGCTATTACTTCTTCTAATTGTACAGCTACCTCATATTGGTCCTTTTCATTCGTGTGAAGAGGGAAAACAACATCTTTCTCGGGGGCAACAGCTACGTTTAAACGCTTCCCCTTCTTGACAGTCGCTTCCTCTGCTCCTTCAATCGGTTGACCTTTTGGCGTTAGCGTTTCCAAGCTGTAATTATTAAATCCATAAGTCATTAACTTTCTCGTTTCACCAAATCGCTTCGCTTCACTTTCCGCGCCCATTACAACCGTAATGACCCTCATTCCATTACGAACGCCGGTACCCGTAAAGCAATACTTTGCCTCATTCGTATGTCCAGTTTTTAACCCGTCGACCCCATCAAAGTGATAAACAAGGCCCGGTAACATCCAGTTCCAGTTCGGCATCATCAACGAATTAGCTTCTCCCTCACGGAAAACCTTCTTTGGAATTTTGGATATTTCCAATGCTTCGGGATATTTATTAATTATCTCGCGCGCTAAAATAGCGGAGTCCTTTGCGGACATGACGTGATCACCTTCAATATTTGGGCGATATTCACCCAATTCGGAGGCGGGATAACCACTGCTCGTCAGGAAGTGGGAGTGTTCCATACCGATTTCTACCGCTTTTTGATTCATCATTTTTACAAAATTCTCTTCCGTGCCCGCAATATGTTCCGCTAACATCACTGTTGCGTCATTTGCGGAGTATATAGCCATCGCTTCATAAAGCTCACGTACAGTGCGTACTTCGCCCATCGCCAAAAATACGCGCGATCCTCCGTATTTCCCCATATAATGACCATATTCGCTCGTTTGTACCGGATCATCCCAACTAATTTTGCCCTCTTCAATATATTCCATAACCAATAACTCCGTCATCATCTTGGTCATGCTGGCAGGCGGTAAAGCAACATCCTCATTCATTTTATACAAGATACGCCCTGTAGTAGCTTCGATCATAATCGCCGACCTTACTTCCAGATTAATTCCCGACGGCGCGGCTTCCGTTCGATTCCCCGGAATGATCGTAAAGAGAAAAAGTAATGTGAAACTTAATACTGATGCAATCCATTTTCTGCTTCCGTTCAACCGAACTCCCCTCCCTCTGTTTATATAGACCAAAATTTATTGTACCACAGCTTTTTCCAAGTGGAAATGAAAATCAAAGATTTGAACATAACGCAACAAAGCACAAAAAAAGCGGCCTTAAAACAGGCCACTCAAAATCAAGAAAGTGAATAGTTCGGCGCTTCTTTTGTAATCTGAACATCATGAGGATGACTCTCAACAAGACCTGCCCCCGTGATGCGAATAAATTTGCCGTTTTTATGCATTTCCTTTATATTTTCAGTCCCGCAATAGCCCATTCCAGCGCGTAAACCGCCAACCAGTTGGAATAGAATATCGGCAACAGGACCTTTATAAGCGACGCGACCCTCAATTCCTTCAGGAACAAGCTTATTTTCATTTTCCTGGAAATATCGGTCTTTACTGCCTTCCTTCATCGCCCCTAACGAACCCATGCCCCGATACACTTTAAATCTTCGTCCTTGATAAATTTCGGATTCCCCTGGACTTTCTTCACATCCCGCAAACAAACTGCCGAGCATAACTGCGTCTGCTCCAGCCCCGATCGCTTTGGTAACGTCCCCAGAGTACTTAATACCACCGTCAGCAATGATTGGAATATTGTACTCCTTAGCGACCGTCGCGCAGTCATATACGGCTGTAACTTGCGGCACGCCAATTCCCGCAACAACCCGCGTTGTGCAGATCGAGCCTGGTCCAATCCCTACCTTAATGACGGAAGCCCCGGCTTCTATTAAATCTCTTGTTGCTTCTCCTGTAGCCACATTTCCAGCAATGATGGTTAATTCAGGATACAGTTCGCGCAATTTACGCACTGTGTCCAGCACGCCTCTCGAATGACCATGCGCTGTATCAATTACAAGACAGTCGACTTCAGCCTGGACAAGCGCCTCTGCTCGATCAAACGTGTCTTGAGAAACGCCTACCGCAGCCCCAACAAGTAATCGACCTTGACTGTCTTTGGCTGCTTGCGGAAATTGAATCGCTTTTTCTATATCTTTAATTGTGATGAGTCCTTTGAGAACATTGTCCTTATCAACGAGTGGAAGCTTCTCAATTTTATGCTTTTGAAGAATGCTTTCCGCTTCTTTTAAGGTTGTGCCAACAGAAGCAGTGACAAGGTTATCTTTAGTCATCACTTCATGAATGGGGATCGAATAATCATGAACAAAACGGAGATCACGATTCGTTAAAATTCCGACGAGGTGGTTTTGATCATCCACAATCGGCACCCCTGAAATACGGTACTTGGACATTAGCTGTTCAGCGTGCTGCACAAGCTTATGCGGCTGCAAAGAAAATGGATTAGTGATTACACCGCTTTCGGAGCGCTTCACACGATCCACTTCTTCTGCTTGCAGTTCAATGCTCATATTCTTATGAATAATCCCTAGGCCGCCTTGTCGAGCCATTGCGATCGCCATTGCCGATTCCGTCACGGTGTCCATCCCGGCGCTCACGATTGGGATATTTAACTTGACGCGCTCACTTAATACAACGGAAACTTCAACATCACGAGGTAGAATTTCGGATTTGGCTGGAATTAATAAAACATCGTCGAAAGTTAGGCCTTCTCTGCCGAATTTATGCTCCCACACGTCGTTTCCCTTCCCTTCCCCTTAAATATATTAGACGTAGTTTAACAAAACCCATAAATTACTGTCAAGTTCTCTCTTATATTGTTCGTCATTCGAAGTAAACTATGTTAAAAACCATGAAAATTGTGTTTAAGTGAAAACTATTGCTGAATATGAAAATAGAATGGTGATATAATGCGTGAAATTCATCGAGTTTCCTGTGAAAACCCAGTTAATAAAATGTGGAATATGTTCGTCTACTTTGAAAGCGAACCACATGTTAAACAGTTATTCGACCAGTACTATCAAGATAAATATAAAGCAGATACAGCCCGACTCTCTTTTCAAAATACGCGCAAGTTTATTTATTACATCAAACAAGGTCGCGAATATTTCCATACGGCTTCCCGCAGCGCCGATTTAGTTAAACCACTGTTGCTTTATTACGGGATGGTCAGCTTACTTAAGGCTTTTATCTTAACCGCGGACGCCCATTATCCAACACATACAAAAGTTCTTCAACATGGAATGACGTGTCGAAAACTTAAAAAATTAGACTACACATTTTCGGATGACGAAGTAAAAATTCAACGGGACGGTTTATTCCCGCTCGTTGCCGCTCATTTAGGCAGCGAGCAACTCGTTGGAGAAAAGTTTAAAATGAAGAATCTGTTGGCCATGCTACCCGAATTACGCGCAGCCTATGAGAAGACGTATGAGCATGTCGATCTCGAGCCGATCCACATTTCAAAGCATGTCGATTATACTTACCCTTACACAACCTTTTACTTGCCCGAACATATCTTGGATAAATGTCATCTTTCTTATAGCAGCTTTATTCACTTTTTAAATCGTTACAATCATGGACAAGCCCGATTCACGACTCATGACCTAGAGGCGCCGCAAGGCATTATCCGCTTAAATTGGCATCATCCCGAGCAAATTCAAGTTTTGGAGAATCCAACGGGATTTGACAATGATCTTTTCATCCAGGATTACAAAGGGAATCATTATTTTTATACAAAGCCTGATGCGGCGGCTTCTTTCATCCCTGAGATACTCGTCCACTATATGCTCATGTACACACTTGGAATGATCTGCCGCTATGAAACCGAATTATGGGGAGAAATGATTTTTTCGCTTTCTTCCACAGAAATGTTTATCATCCAAGAATTTCTGGCAATTAACGAACGAAAATTTCCTAATATGATTTTAAATCTGCTATTCCAGGAACGTTTTATTTTTGAGACAAAATAGAATGAACCTAGCATAGGGATCCCGTCGATGATGTGTTCCCTATACGCTAGGTTCTATTCCAGCACTTCGGTAAAGTGGTCAACAAATAATGAATTGGACTTAGTCTTCCTCTGGATCCCCATCTACGAGGTCTGATTCTATATCTGATTCAGATTGTGGTTTTTCGCTTACTTCTGTCTCTTCAACTTCTAAATCAAGATCTTCATGATCCTCTTCTGTTTCATCATCTGGTTCTTCCATATCGACTTTCGCTACCGTAGCAACTGCTTCATCATTTTCGACACGAATTAATTTAACTCCTTGTGTGTTCCTGCTCATCGTCGAGATTCCGTTCACATTTAAACGAATGATGACGCCAGAAACCGTCACAATCATCAAATCGTGTTCCTCATTGACTACTTTCAATGCGACAATATGACCATTCCGATCTGTTACATTCAGGGTGATCAATCCTTTACCACCGCGTGTTTGCGGGCGGTATTCATCAACAGGCGTTCGCTTTCCATAGCCTTCGGAAGTGACGATTAACACATGGGATCCGTCGTCAATCAGATCCATATCAATGACTTGATCGTTTTCAACGAGAGTAATGCCTTTAACACCCGTTGCCGTTCTTCCCATTGGTCGAACATCCTCTTCATTGAAACGGATCGACATCCCAAATTTTGTGCCAAGAATAATGTCTTTCGTTCCGTCTGTTAGACCGACGCCAATCAGTTCATCATCCTGGCGAATATTAATCGCAAAAAGCCCGCCCCTACGGATATTTTCATATGCAGTCAGGTCAGTCCGCTTTACAATTCCCTGTTTTGTGGCAAAAAACAAAAAGCGGTCATCCTTAAATTCCCTAACTGGAATCACAGCTTTAACGGATTCCCCTTGTTCAATCTGGATTAAATTAATGATCGGGATACCGCGGGCTGTCCGACTAAATTCTGGCACTTCAAAAGCTTTTATGCGGTATACTTTGCCTCGATTTGTAAAGATTAATAAGTAGTTGTGCGAATTCGTAACAAACAGCGTTTGAACGTAATCGTCATCTTTCGTCTCCGCGCCTAAAATCCCTCTACCGCCCCGACGCTGACTTTTATACGTGGAAACAGGTAAACGCTTGATATAACCGTCATGTGTAAGCGTAATACAAACTTCTTGCTCAGGAATCAAATCCTCAATATCAAGCAAGTCTTCCGAATCCATAATTTCCGTTCGACGCGGATTGTCGTACTTATCTCGCACTTCAATCAGCTCATCTTTAATGATGGCCAAAACCTTATTTTCGTCAGCAAGAATCGCTCTCAGTTCAGCAATAAGTTTAACCAATTCTTGGTATTCCGCTTCGATACGGTCACGCTCTAAACCAGTCAAACGTTGCAATCTCATATCTAAGATCGCTTGTGATTGCTCATAGCTTAACGAGAACGTCTCCATCAAGCCATTTCTTGCTTGCTCAGTTGTTTGAGAGCGGCGAATCAAGCTAATGATTTCATCAATATGGTCCAACGCGATACGCAATCCCTCTAAAATGTGAGCCCGCGCTTCCGCTCTGCGTAAATCAAATTCAGTGCGTCGGCGAATCACTACGCGTTGATGATCAAGATAATGCGTGAGCATCTCTTTTAAATTGAGCACTTGCGGTTGCCCGTTTACTAACGCGAGCATATTAATACCGAAAGTAGTCTGTAGCGCCGTTTGTTTATATAAATTGTTTAGCAATACTTGCGGATTTACATCACGTCTCATCTCAATCACAATGCGCATCCCGTTACGGTCAGATTCATCACGAAGATCAGTGATTCCATCAATTCGCTTGTCGCGAACAAGTTCAGCAATCCGTTCAATCAATCTCGACTTATTTACCTGATAGGGAATCTCATCAACAATGATCCGATGCCTTCCGTTTTCCTCTTCTACAATTTCCGCGTTAGCGCGAAGCGTGATACTGCCGCGTCCTGTCTCGAACGCTCGATAAATTCCCCCTCTGCCCATGATTTGTCCAGCTGTTGGAAAATCAGGGCCTTTCACAACTTGCATTAAATCAGGAATCGTTACTTGTTCATTCTCAATCAACATCAAGATCCCGTCGATCACTTCGCCTAAATTATGCGGAGGAATATTTGTTGCCATACCAACAGCAATGCCCGCCGCGCCATTTACCAATAAATTTGGGAAACGAGCAGGAAGAACGGTGGGTTCTTTTTCATTTTCGTCATAATTCGGCGCAAAGTCGATCGTATCTTTATTAATATCGCGAAGCAACTCTGTGGCAATTTTAGATAAACGGGCCTCAGTATAACGCATCGCTGCCGCTGAGTCGCCATCGATCGATCCAAAGTTCCCATGTCCGTCAATTAACGGATAGCGATAGGAGAAGTCTTGCGACATCCTGACCATCGTTTCGTATACAGCCGAATCCCCATGAGGGTGATACTTACCGATAACATCCCCCACGATTCTAGCTGATTTCTTATATGGCTTATCAGGAGTCATTCCCATCTCATTCATGGAAAAGAGGATGCGTCGATGAACCGGTTTCAAGCCATCTCGCACGTCTGGCAATGCCCGGCTCACGATTACGCTCATCGCGTAACCTAAAAACGATTCACGCATCTCTTGGGCAATACTACGATCTATGATGTTGGAACGTTGCTCTTCAGCCATTCCATTTTACCTCCGTTTTTATTTCACTCACTAAACATCTAGACTTCCTACATATTGCGCATTTTCTTGGATGAAGTCACGTCTAGGTTCAACCCGATCCCCCATCAACGTGTCGAAAATTTCATCGGCTTCCATTGCATCTTCCAAGCTTACGCGTAACAGTGTCCGCGATTCGGGATCCATTGTCGTCTCCCACAATTGCTCTGGATTCATCTCACCAAGACCTTTATAACGCTGAATATTTGGTTCAGGACGTTCTTTTAACCCGCTCATCGTTTCCTGCAATTGCGCGTCATTGTAAGCGTATAGGATCGTTCTGCCCTGCTCTACCTTGTACAATGGGGGTTGAGCAATATAAACATATCCCGCTTCCACTAATGGCTTCATATAGCGATAGAGGAAGGTTAACAGCAAGGTTCGAATATGGGCGCCATCGACATCCGCATCCGTCATAATGATTAGCTTATGGTAACGGGCCTTCGTAATATCAAATTCTTCCCCAATTCCCGTCCCTAAGGCGGTGATGATCATCCGAATTTCGTTATTGGATAGAATTTTATCTAGTCTCGCTTTTTCAACGTTGATTACTTTCCCTCTTAACGGTAGGATGGCTTGAAACATTCGATCGCGTCCTTGCTTTGCCGAGCCGCCCGCGCTGTCCCCTTCCACAATATAAAGCTCACTGATCGCAGGATCACGTGAAGAACAGTCTGCTAGTTTCCCAGGTAAGGCGCTCACTTCCAAAGCGCTTTTACGTCTGGTCAATTCACGCGCTTTTCTCGCTGCTTCCCTCGCTCGAGAAGCCATTAGCGCTTTATCCATAATTCTTCTCGCTTCAGAAGGATTCTCATTTAAAAAGTCGGATAAATATTCAGCGAACAACGATTCCGTGATACTTCTCGCTTCACTATTCCCCAACTTTGTTTTCGTCTGTCCCTCAAATTGCGGATCTGGCAGTTTAATGCTTAAAATAGCAGTCATGCCCTCACGAACATCATCACCCGTTAAATTGCCATCTTTTTCCTTTAGAATATTTTGTCGTCTACCGTAATCGTTTATAACACGCGTTAAGGCGCTTTTGAACCCAGATTCATGTGTGCCGCCCTCGTGCGTATGGATATTATTAGCATAGGTATAAAGATTACATTGGAAACTATCATTGTACTGTAGGGCAATTTCAACGGAGAGACCGTCTCTTTCACCCGTAATATAGATAGGTTCTTCGATGATCCCCGAGCGGTTTTTATCCAAGTGTTGAACAAAGGAAACAATTCCGCCATCAAATTTATACGTGTCACGACGGTCTTGCCGTTCATCCACTAAATTAATTCGAATCCCTTTATTCAAGAAAGCTAGTTCCCGCAACCGTTTTTGCAAAACTTCATATTCAAAAGACGTCGTTTCCTTAAAAATTTCCGAGTCTGGTTTAAACACAACCTTCGTTCCTGTTTCTTCTGTTTCCCCAACGATGGTTAAGTCCCCTTCTGGAAAACCGCGATTAAAACGTTGTTTATGAATCTTGCCATCACGCTTTACTTCTACTTCCAACCACTCTGACAAAGCATTAACGACCGAGATCCCGACACCATGTAATCCCCCGGAAACCTTATATCCTTCACCGCCAAATTTACCTCCGGCATGAAGATTGGTAAGCACCGTTTCTACGGTTGATTTCCCCGTTCGCTCGTGAATTCCCGTTGGAATACCACGGCCATTATCAGTAACAGAAACGATGTTTTCAGGGTGAACTGTCACATGGATATCTGTGCAATATCCCGCAAGCGCCTCGTCAATACTATTGTCGACTACCTCCCAAACGAGATGGTGCAAACCACGGCTACTCGTCGATCCAATGTACATCCCCGGTCGTTTTCGAACAGCTTCAAGTCCCTCTAACACCTGTATCTGACTAGAATCATATGAATTATTTTGAGTCATTTAGGCACACCTACTCTCTACTCTCTAAACTGCTCACATAGTCTGCTCTTCTTTTTAAAGTTAAGGAGGAAATGGGAGAACAATAAATTCGATCTCTCAATACAACGTATGATTTTGTCTCTTCATTACTGATACGGATGACTTGCTGCCCAGAGTTTTCTCCCTCCAAAAATTGCTTTGTTATTTTAGAGACTTCCATGCCGCGCTGAATAATAGCGATCACCTCATCAGAGCGAACAACCGTGTCCCCGCCTAAGTGAATGAACATATCCCCACCTCACTTTTCCCTAATGGCCTTGCCAGAATGAATCCTGTAAATAGAAGCATGCTGCAACGCTTGATGAGACAATCCTTCTACTCCTGTAGCAGTAACGAACGTTTGGACTTTGCCTTGGATGGCGTCTAATAAATGAGTTTGCCTTGAAGCATCCAGTTCGGATAATACGTCATCTAATAAGAGAATTGGATATTCCCCCGTTTCTTCATAGATGAGTTGAATCTCAGCCAGTTTAATAGACAGCGCGGTCGTCCGTTGCTGTCCCTGGGATCCATATTGTTGGACGTTGGTTCCGTTAATAAAAAATTGGAGATCATCTCGATGAGGGCCTATCAACGTGGTTCCTCTCGCCAATTCTTTCTCTTTGCGTTGTTCTAATTGATCTATAAAATGTTGAATCAGAGTCTCCGATGAAGACTCTTCGTTAAATTGAAAAGAAGGTTGATATGTGATTTTTAAATCCTCTTGTTGTTGGGTAATGTGTTTGTGCACAGCATGGGCCCATACTTCCATCTTTTTAATAAAATCAGCGCGCCGAAGTATAATTTGGATCGCTAATTCCGCAAATTGCGCATTTAAAACATCCAAAAAATCACGCATTTGGTGATTTCGATAGCTGTCTTTTAAACATTGATTTCTTTGGCTAAGCGCCTGCTGATATTGTGATAGCAAATGGATATACATAGGCGAAATTTGACTGATTTCCACATCCATAAACTTTCGGCGCTGAGCGGGCGCTCCTTTCACAATGCTTAAATCTTCGGGCGCAAACATTACGACATTCATCGCTCCGATGTACTCGCTTAATTTTCTTTGCTCTAACCTATTTATTTTCGCCTTTTTTCCCTTGCCAGTCAACTGTATTTCCAAGTGAAGAGGTCCCCTCTTCCGTTCTAGGGTCCCTCTTATCCAACTAAACTCCTCATCCCATAGAATCCATTCCTTATCCTTTGTAGACCGATGCGACTTTGTCATCGCTAAAACATAAATGGATTCAATTAAGTTTGTTTTCCCCTGCGCGTTCTGACCGAGAAATAACGTAAGGTTTGGATTGAAAGATAATGTTTGTTGCTGATAATTACGGAAATGCTTAATATCCAGTTCCTTTAAGATCAACCAGCCATTCCTCCTTATGGATGACGAGCCACAACAAACGCATTTTCCGCGTCAACTTGAACGATGTCTTCCGCATACAACTTCTTGCCGCGACGGTCCTCCTTTTCGCCATTGACTAGCACAGTCGTCTCGCTTAAGAAGTCTTTCGCCTGACCGCCCGTGTCAATTACGCCTGCAAGCTTAATAAATTGCCCGAGCGTAATGTATTCCGTGTCAATAAAAACCGTTTCATAATTCAATTTTACCACACCTCCCTTATTGATACGTCCGAACTGGCAAAATCAAATATAAACTTTGCTCATGATCTGTCGGATTGAGCATAAATGGGCTCATGGCGCCCGTAAAACGAATTTTCACTTCATCGCTATCGATCGTACGTAATGCGTCTATCATATATTTTGCATTAAAAGATATGTTGATCTCTTCTCCGTCAAAGGAACTGGCTTCTATTTCTTCGGTCACTTTTCCAACTTCGGGGGATATAGAAGATACCTCGATCACTGTTGCATCTGTGATTGAGAATCGGACAACATTATTTTTAGCGTCCTTTGCTAATAAGGATGCCCTTTCTATCGCGTGAAGAAACGCTCTTGTGCTCAAAATTATATCTGTTTTGCTCTTTTGCGGGATAATTCGGTTCACATCTGGGTATGTACCGCTTAATAAACGGGAGTAAAAAAGAATGTTTTTTGTTTTAAATAGGATTTGGTTATCCGTAGCGACAATATCAACCAAAGAATCATCATCCGCTAAAATTCTTGATAATTCTTGCATGCTCTTAGCCGGAGTTACGATATTGTCTAATACAACATCAGATGAAGATTCTACATATGACTTGCGGCTTGCTAAGCGGTGGCTGTCTGTCGCGATAAAATGTAATTGATCTTCTTCTAATGACCATCTAATCCCCATTAAAATAGGGCGTAACTCTGAAGTAGCCGCGGCAAACACGGTTTGTCTGATCATTGCTTTTAAAATATCGCTTGGCAAACTAAATACTTTTTCTTCTTCTATTTGCGGTAAACGCGGGAAATCTTCAGGATCCAACCCATTTAAATTAAAATCCGATTTACCTGAACGAATCGTCGTTAAAAATCTTTCACTAACAACAATTTCAACAAACTCACCGGGTAAACGTCGAACGATATCATGAATATAACGGGCTGGTAAAACAATACTGCCATGCTTCTTTATGTCTACATAAAGGTTTCCATCCTCTTCCAATGGAATAAAATACTCAATGGAAATATCCGAATCACTTGCAGTTAGTGTTATTCCTTCTGAATGGCTGCTTATTTTTATCCCTGTTAAAATTGGAATGGTTGTTCGTGAAGAAACAGCTCGACCTGTGTCATTAATGGCTGCTGTTAAAATCTCTCGATTAATCATTACATGCATAATTGGGTTTCGCCCCCTTAAGGTTTCAAATCCGTTTTAATCATCGTATTTATTTACAAACATAAGCTTCATAAGTAAGTCATAAAATTTAAAAGGTGACCCTATTATTATAACTTAATTATTATTATTTTTTAATAGTAATAGTAGTAGGGGCTGTGGGTTTGTGGATAAGTGATGAGAACGAACAGAGAGACAGGCTTTATGCATGTTTATAACATGTTACTACTCTGTCTCTCTCATCCACAGTCTAACTGTGATTTTTTATTTTCTCGATTAACTCATGAACCGTTTCTTGGAATGCTGGATCATTTTGAACCATTGTAGAAATCTTATCGTTGGCATGAATGACCGTTGTATGATCTCTTCCCCCAAACTCTTCCCCGATCTTAGGTAGGGAAAAGTCGGTTAGTTCACGCGACAAGTACATCGCAATTTGTCGTGGAAAAGCGATGGATTGCTGTCTTTTTCTTGCCTTAAAATCCTCTAATTTAACCCCGTAATGCTCTCCAACTGTTGTTTGGATATCTAGGATCGAAATTACCTTTGGTTTGCTCGATGGAATGATATCCTTTAAGGCTTCTGCGGCCATTTCCGCGTCAATATCCTGGTTAATGAGGGAGGAATAGGCAACAACTCGAATTAAGGCGCCTTCTAACTCTCGAATATTGGAATCGATTTGGTTCGCGATATAAACCATCACTTCATTATCGATATCTAAGTTTTCAGCTTTTGCTTTCTTTCTTAAAATGGCGATTCTTGTTTCTAAATCTGGGGGTTGAATGTCGGTAATCAACCCCCATTCAAAGCGGGATCTCAAGCGATCTTCCAAGGTGGGAATTTCTTTTGGCGGTCGATCGCTTGAGATGACAATTTGTTTGGTTTCGTCATGCAAAGCATTAAAAGTATGAAAGAATTCTTCCTGAGTTTGTTCTTTTCCAGCTAAAAACTGAATATCATCGATTAGAAGAACATCTACATTGCGATATTTATTTCGGAAATCAACGGCTTTATTGTCCCGAATACTATTGATAAATTCATTTGTAAACTTTTCTGAAGATAGGTATACCACTTTAGCTGTTGGGTTATGCTCTAATACATAATGACCGATCGCGTGCATTAAGTGGGTTTTACCTAAACCGACTCCTCCATATATAAACAGAGGGTTATAGGCTTTCGCGGGCGCTTCTGCGACAGCAAGAGATGCGGCGTGGGCAAAACGGTTACCCGTTCCAATTACAAATGAATCAAAAGAATACTTTGTGTTTAGCATGTGCCCAGAAGGGGAATCATCAGCAGAGTAGTTTTTATTATTACTTCTATTGTTGGAAGTATCGTCCATAGCATTCAATTCATCGTCAGAATTAACAATTTTTATTTTTATATCTTCACCTGTAACCTCGAACAAGGTCTCGACGATTAAATCCGCGTAACGAGATTCCAGCCAATCTCGAGAGAATTCATTCGGAGCAGAAATGAATAGTGTATCAGCATTCATAGCAATCGCCTTTGTCGACTTTAACCAAGTTTCAAAACTTGGCTTACTTAATTTAGATTCTATTTTAGAGAGGGTTTTTTCCCACATTTTTTGGATACCTATCATTCACAGTTCCCCCTAAGTAACTTATACACAATACCTGTGGAAAGACGAAGTGCCGCATAACCAACAGGATATAAGCTTATTCGACATGATTCGGTTTTTATCCCCAACTTCTGTATAACTTTCAAACACACGTGTGAATAATTGTCCACAAATACATCCACAGCGTGTGGATAACAATAGTCATGAAAATAATTATCCACGAGTGAAAACACAACTATGATAACAAATTAGACCCTTAATATCAATGGGTTTATTCATTTTATCCACAACCACTACAACTTGTGTGTTGGTTTTACTCACAATACTATAATTTGTGGATATTGTTTAGCGGATGCTGTCGATAACAGCCGGAAATTGTTTCACGGTTTTCCACAAGGGTTTGGGAAATAAAATTTTCCTGAAAATAACTGTTGTAGTACAAAGGGGAACAGGGTTCAGAGTGGATCGGGGAATTGACCTTGCAAAATTCTTGACATGGTATAGTGAAATCAATATAATTATTGAGAATGACTTTAGAATGACTGTTTAATTGGACAGTCTTTATTGTTATGACACTGAATTAAGTTTGATTCCTCAAGGGAGGTGGATATAATGAAACCAACTTTTGTCCCTAGCAACCGTAAACGCAAAAGAGTGCATGGATTTCGTAAAAGAATGAGCACGAAGACAGGGCGCCGAATTCTTGCGGCTCGTCGTCGAAAAGGTAGAAAAAACTTGACTGTATAGGCCACTTTTCAGTGGCCTTTCTGCCATTTAATTGATATTTGTATCATGCTAGAGCTCAGTTTATGTTTAATTCGATCTCTTTCTCCCTATAATGATTAAGATTAAATCGTATAATATGGGATTGGAGAAAAATAATGCTTAACTATCAGAATCGATTGCGCGACAAAGAAGATTTTCAGAAGGTGATACAACAAGGGAGATCTGTCGCAAATCGTCAAGTCGTTATTTATTTACTTACTAAAGAAGAACAGGATCATATTCGTATGGGAGTGTCTGTAAGTAAAAAAATAGGTAAGGCTGTCGTTCGTAATCGAGTAAAGCGATTGATCCGCGAGGCGGTTCGCGTTTTGCTTCCCCAATTGAACTGGAAAGGCGATATGATTGTAATTGCGCGGCAACCGATAGTGGACATGGATTATAGCCAGGTTATGGCGAGTCTCGTCCATTGCATGAAAAGGGGTAAAATACTACCCTAATACATAATTTATGCGAGAGGGGATGGATCGGTGAAGCGTATTTTTTTAGGTGTTATTCGATTCTATCGCGCCTTTATTTCGCCGTTTAAACCACCATCTTGCCGCTTTTATCCATCATGTTCAACATATGGGATAGAGGCAATTAGTCGATACGGGGCTTTAAAAGGGAGTTGGTTGACAATCCGTCGGATTAGCAAATGCCATCCTTTTCATAAAGGCGGTTTTGATCCAGTCCCTTAATACCGATTTAATTTACATATCAATTCATCTGTGCAAGGAGGAATTTTCTTGCGGTTATATAAAAAATTGATTGTTTCCCTACCCATTCTTTTTATTGCAATGGTTCTTTCAGGGTGCAACAATAACTTTGTTCAAAATCCAACTCCGATTGACCCGCAAGGCGGATTCTGGGATCGCTATTTTGTGTTTCCGCTGTCGTGGTTATTGGATACTGCGGCGGAATACTTAGGCGGTAGCTATGGATTATCCATTTTATTTACGACAATTATTATTCGTTTAGCGGTGCTTCCGCTGATGGTAAAACAGCTGCGGAGTTCAAGGGCAATGCAGATTATTCAACCAGAATTGCAAAAGATTAAAGAAAAATATAAAGATAACCAGCAAAAGGCGCAAGAAGAGACAATGAAGCTGTTCCAAAAGCACAATGTCAATCCACTTGCTGGGTGTCTGCCGCTATTTGTGCAAATGCCAATTCTGATTGCTTTTTATCAAGCGATTATGCGAAATGAGTCCGTGCGAACGCATGATTTTCTATGGATGTCCTTAGGTAATCCAGATCCTCTTTATGTTCTTCCGATTGCGGCTGCGATCACCACATTTCTGCAAAGTAAATTGATGGGAACCGGCATGCCGCAGAATCCGCAAATGCAGATGATGTTGTATATCATGCCTGCGATGATTTTATTTATTGCGATAACGTTACCTTCGGCCTTATCTTTATATTGGGTATTTGGAAATATATTTACGATTATTCAAACCTTTTTTATTAAGGGGAACACACCTGTTCCAACCCAGGAGGTAAAAAAGTGAAAAAAGTAACGGTTACCGCTAAAACAGTTGACGAAGCAATTTCGTTAGCGTTAGAACAATTAAGAGCGGCGAGAGATCAAGTAACCGTCACTGTTTTAGAAGAACCGACACGTGGTTTTTTCGGTTTTGGCGCCCGTCAAGCGAAACTGGAAGTAGAGATTCAAGTCGATCCGATTCAGGAAGCCAAATCTTTTTTGGAACAAATTCTTGCAACGATGGATATCGAGGCTTCCATTAGTGTAAAGGAAGTAAAGGATCATGCCCGCTTTGAAGTGGTGGGTGAAGATCTAGGTATTATCATTGGTAGAAGAGGTCAAACTTTAGATGCGTTGCAATTATTAGTCAATACAGTTGGAAATCGTTGTTCCGATTCCTATCTTCGAATTGTTGTAGACGCGGAAAATTACCGCGAAAAACGGAAACAAACATTGGAACAATTAGCGGATCGTTTAGCTCAAAAGGCGATAAAAACGGGACAAGTTATTAAGCTTGAACCGATGCCTGCTCACGAGCGAAAAGTGATTCATGCCGCGTTACAAAACAAAAAGAGTGTCGTTACGTATAGCGAAGGGGAGGACCCGGAGCGTTTTATTGTGATTACAACCAAAAAGAGGTAACTTTATTGTTATAAAAACAACTCCTTTCCATGAATATAAGAGGGGTTGTTTTTTTATACGCAAATAACGGCGCATATTTATACGCGCCGCGCTCAAAACAGCTTTTTTTATGTAATTTGGTATGATATTCTATTCCTTTAGGGAAATCTATATACTAAGGCATAACATTGGGGTGTTAATCATGGAGTTTGGTACAATAGCCGCAATCGCGACTCCGATGGGCGAAGGCGGAATCGGTATTGTTCGGGTTAGCGGTTCAGAGTCTATCCCCATTGTGGATAAAATATTTAAAGGAAGTAGTCAGTTATCCACTGTGGATAGTCATACAATTCACTATGGACACTTGATTGAACCGGGAACAGAAGAGATTCAGGATGAAGTGATGGTTTCGGTGATGAAGGGGCCTCGCACATTTACGCGTGAAGATGTGGTGGAAATTAATTGTCATGGAGGAATTGTCTCTGTTAACCGTACGTTGCAAATGGTGTTAGAACAGGGGGCTCAATTAGCCGAACCTGGGGAGTTTACGAAAAGAGCTTTTTTAAACGGTCGAATTGACTTATCGCAAGCCGAGGCGGTAATTGACCTGATTCGGGCGAAAACAGATCGAGCCATGAGTATCGCTCTTCAGCAATCGGAAGGGAAACTCTCTAGGTTGGTGCAGCGATTGAGGCAAGAGATCTTAACGTTGTTAGCTCACGTCGAAGTGAATATCGATTATCCCGAACATGATGTCGAGTCAGTGACAAGGGCGATGTTGCTTGAAGAAAGCGAGCAGATTCAAAAGGCGTTAGAAACGTTGTTACAAACATCAAGACAGGGTAAAATTTTAAGAGAAGGTTTATCTACGGTCATTATTGGTCGGCCAAATGTGGGGAAGTCTTCCTTATTAAATAGCTTAATTCAAGAAAACAAAGCGATTGTTACAGATATTCCCGGGACAACGCGTGATGTGATTGAAGAATATGTCAACATACGCGGAGTGCCTTTAAAGTTGGTTGATACTGCAGGCATTAGGGATACGGAAGATATAGTGGAACGAATCGGAGTGGAAAAATCGAGACAATTGTTGCGTGAAGCAGATCTCATTTTATTAGTCTTAAACTATAACGAACCTTTAACTTCCGAAGACCTGGCATTGTTTGAAGTGGCGCAAGGTTTAAATACAATTGTCATTGTAAATAAAATTGATTTGCCGCAAAGGTTAGATTTGGCTAAAGTTGAAAAGCAAATGCTTTCAGCTCCGCTAATTACGTTATCTGTGCTTGAGGAGCAGGGGATTGATCAGTTGGAAGAGGCAATTGCCGCTTTATTCTTTAAAGGTCAAATTATGCAAGAGGATCAAACGTACATTAGTAATGCCCGTCATATTGCGTTGGTGAAGGAAGCGATTCAACTGATTGATGAATTTCGGAACAGCATTGAAATGGGCATGCCTGTAGACATTTCGGCTTTTGATTTAAAGAGAACATGGGAGATCCTTGGTGAAATTATTGGGGATACAGCGAGCGATAGTTTATTGGATCAAATTTTTTCCCAATTTTGTTTAGGAAAATAAGGAGGGGGGAGAGAGTATGGCAAAACAGTTTGACGCAGGCGAGTTTGATGTGATCGTTGTTGGAGCTGGACATGCTGGTTGCGAAGCCGCTCTAGCAACGGCGCGGATGGGCTGCAATACCTTGTTATTGACGCTGAATTTAGACATGGTTGCGTTTATGCCATGTAATCCGTCCATTGGCGGTCCAGCCAAAGGTCACGTTGTGCGGGAGATTGACGCGTTGGGTGGGCAAATGGGTAAAACAATCGATAAAACGTATATTCAATTAAGGATGTTGAATACGGGGAAGGGACCTGCGGTCCACGCCTTGCGCGCTCAATTAGATAAGACGCTTTACCAACACACAATGAAAGAAACGATTGAAAGCGAACCGAATCTAATGATGAGACAGGCGTTAGTTGAAGAACTCATTGTGAACAATGGTGTGTGTGAAGGAGTTGTTACAAAAACGGGCGCGCGCTATAAAGCGAAAGCGGTTGTTTTAACAACGGGCACTTATCTGCGGGGCAATATCATTATCGGGGAACTCCAATATGAAAGTGGTCCAAATAACATGGCTCCATCGATCAACCTTTCTTACAACTTACAAGAATTAGGGTTTGAATTGGTTCGTTTTAAAACAGGCACACCGCCGCGTGTGAACGGTCGCACGGTTGATTATGACCAGTTGCAAATTCAACCGGGCGATGAAAATCCTCAGCACTTTTCTTATGAGACGACGGAGGCGTTACCGGATCAGATTCCTTGCTGGTTGACGTATACGAGTCCAGAA
Organism: Ammoniphilus oxalaticus; assembly: GCF_003609605.1. Lineage (NCBI taxonomy): Bacteria > Bacillati > Bacillota > Bacilli > Caryophanales > Paenibacillaceae > Ammoniphilus > Ammoniphilus oxalaticus. The sequence goes on from NZ_MCHY01000009.1 coordinate 341,579, forward strand.
ACGCATGAAATTATTAATGATAATTTGCATCGCGCTCCAATGTTCTCAGGATTGATTGAAGGGGTAGGGGCTCGCTATTGCCCTTCTATTGAAGATAAGATTGTTCGTTTCAACGACAAGCCAAAACATCAAATATTTTTGGAGCCAGAGGGTAGAAATACACTTGAAATGTACGTGCAAGGACTATCAACAAGTATGCCGGAAGATGTTCAGTTGCGAATGATTCGAAGTGTTCCAGGGATGGAAGAAGCGAAAATGATGCGACCTGGTTACGCAATTGAATACGATGTGATTGTTCCCTCCCAACTGTGGCCGACATTGGAAACAAAGACAGTGAAAAACTTATATACAGCGGGTCAATTAAATGGGACATCAGGCTATGAAGAAGCAGGGGCGCAGGGAATTGTTGCGGGCATTAATGCTGCGTTAAAGATACAAGGGAAGGATCCATTCATATTAGACCGTTCGGAAGCTTATATTGGTGTGTTGATTGATGATTTGATCACCAAAGGGGTCGTGGAGCCTTACCGATTGCTGACCTCTCGAGCCGAGTATCGACTCTTGTTGCGTCATGATAATGCTGATTTGCGGTTAACAGAAAAGGGCTATCAGATCGGTTTGATATCCAAGGAAAGATTTGAGCAATTTTTGGAGAAAAAACGTCAAATCGAACAGGAAATAGAGCGCCTGGCTCAGACTAAGGTCAAACCGGATCATGTTCGGGATTATTTGGAGTCAATCAACTCCAAATTGTTAGACAATGCGATTGATCTAGCTGCTTTATTAAGGCGACCAGAAGTAAAATACGATGAATTGGCAAAGCGATTTCCGCCAGCCGCTAAACTACCGGAAGCGGTTCGCGAGCAAGTAGAAATTCAAATTAAATATGAAGGCTACATTCGCAAGCAATTACAAGACGTTGAGCGGATGAGAAAGATGGAGAAGAAGAAAATTCCCGCGGGGATTGATTATTTACAGCTTCAAGGTATTTCTATGGAAGCAAGAGATAAATTATCTAAGATTGAACCATTAAATATTGGTCAGGCTGCCCGAATCTCAGGGGTAAATCCATCTGATATCTCCGTGTTATTAGTCTACCTAGAACATAAAATGAAAGTAGCCCATTAGGAGTTTATGAGATGGAGCCAAAGTTGTTTGAACAGCAATTACAAGAGCGAGGCATATTGTTAACAGATCAACAGAGAGCGAAATTTGGGGTGTATCATGAGTTGTTAGTTGAATGGAATCAAAAAGTGAACCTAACGGCGATTACCGAAAAAGAGGAAGTTTATGAAAAACACTTTTTTGATTCAATAAGCGCTGCGTTCTTTTACGATTTCACTCAAATTACGACACTGATTGACATCGGCGCCGGGGCTGGGTTTCCGTCCTTGCCAATCAAGATACTTTACCCGCACTTACAAATTACGATTGTTGATTCTTTAAATAAAAGAATTCAGTTTTTGCAACTGCTTGTCGAGCGACTTGAGCTTGAAGGCGTAACCTGCCTGCATGGCAGGGCGGAAGAGCTTGGCGTGAACCCTGAGTATCGAGAACGTTATGATGCGGTTACGGCAAGAGCGGTTGCTCGTCTGAATGTGTTGACAGAGTATTGCTTACCCTTTGCAAAAGTAGACGGCGTCTTTATTGTCTTAAAAGGAGCGAACGCCCTGAGTGAATTGGATGAGGCGAAACAAGCGATTCGGGTGTTAGGGGGCAAAACGAGAAAAGTGGATAACCTCCGTCTTCCATCAGAGCAAGCGGATCGAAATATTATTGTCGTTGAAAAAGAAAAACCGACGCCAAAGAAATATCCAAGAAAAGCGGGAACCCCCGCAAAAAAGCCAATTATTTAATCCATTTATCCTAATTGCATGAATTCATGTAATTAGGATATTTTTTTGTTCCACGTGGAACATCATGGGATGAAGAAGGAGAACCTCATTGCTTGCCGAATAATGTATAATGGAATCTAGGATATTACTTATAGATAATAAAAAATCAAATTAACTTTTTTATCCCGTAGGTGGTGTTAGTATTGAGGGATCAATTTAGCCGATTGTTCGGTTTAGCGGATAAAAGTAAACAGGATGAAATAAAAAGCATTCCTGTAGGAGAGATCGTTCCCAATCCTTATCAACCGAGAACTGTTTTTGATGAAGATAAAATTGAAGAGTTATGCGTGACGATCAAGGAGCATGGAATCATTCAACCGATTGTCGTTCGCCGCCGTAGCGATGGAGGCTTTGAATTAATCGCAGGAGAGAGGCGGTGGAGGGCGACTAAGAAATTAGGATTAGAAACAATCCCAGCGATTGTAAAGGATTTCAATGATTCTCAAGCGGCATCGATTGCTTTGATTGAAAACTTACAAAGGGAAGGGTTAACTGCAATTGAGGAAGCGGTTGCTTACCAAAAATTGATTGAGTTGCACCAGTTAACCCAGGAAAGTTTGGCGCAAAAACTCGGAAAAGGTCAATCCACCATTGCGAATAAATTGCGACTTCTTCATCTTCCGCAAACCATACAAGATTTTTTAATGCAGAGAAAGATTACGGAAAGACATGCGCGCGCGTTGCTAGTTTTAAAAGAAGAGAATGCTCAATTGAAGATGTTAGAGGAAATTGTTGAAAAAGAACTGAATGTGAAGCAAACGGAAAGCCGAATTAAACAAATGGTTGAGAAAACGCAAATCAAGAAGCCAAGGAGAGTTTCTTTTTCAAAGGATACACGTTTGGCGATTAACACGGTTAGACAATCAATCGATATGGTCATGAAAAACGGACTGTCGATTCTTTCTGAAGAAGAGGATGGTGAGGAATTCTACCAAATTACGATCCGAATTCCGAAGAAATAAGGAATCGACTTCTCCTATCCATGGCCTCGTAAATAAGTTAAAATAAGTTGGACGCGTTTTATTGGCTTTTAGGAAATGCTTGGACAGTTAGAGGTGAACGGAATGGGGAAGATCATTGCAGTTGCGAATCAAAAAGGCGGTGTGGGGAAGACAACAACCTCCGTTAATTTAAGCGCTTGTTTAGCAACGCTAGGGCAAAAGGTATTATTAATTGATATTGATCCGCAAGGTAATGCGACGAGTGGTGTGGGCATTAATAAAGCGGATATTCGGTATTGTATTTATGATGTGTTAATAAACGATATAGATCCAATGGACGCTATTATTCCAACAGACGTTACGAATTTATTTGTGTTACCAGCTTCGATACAATTAGCTGGGGCGGAGATTGAGCTAGTGCCTACAATCTCAAGAGAAGTTCGTTTGAAAAGAGCGATTGAATCGATACGGGACAAGTACGATTATGTTTTCATTGATTGTCCGCCTTCGTTAGGAATATTGACCGTTAACTCTTTAACAGCGTCTGATTCCGTATTGGTTCCTATTCAATGTGAGTTTTATGCGTTAGAAGGGGTAAGTCAATTATTAAATACGATACGCTTAGTCCAAAAACATTTAAATACCTCGCTTCAAATTGAAGGGATTTTGTTAACGATGTTAGATGCCCGCACGAACTTAGGAATCCAAGTGATTGAAGAGGTTAAAAAGTATTTTAGAGAAAAGGTATATCAGGCGATCATCCCAAGAAATATTCGATTAAGCGAAGCGCCGAGTCACGGTCAATCCATTATTAAATACGATGCTCGTTCACGTGGGGCAGAGGTTTATATGGAGCTGGCTAGGGAGGTGTTGGAAATTGGCAAAACGGTTAGGTAAAGGGTTAGATGCATTATTTCCCGCTCTTGATATAGAGGAAAACGAGCAAGTAATTGAAGCGGATTGTTCCGATATTCGGCCTAATCCGTACCAACCTCGCAAAGAGTTCGATCAAAAAGCACTTGAAGAATTGGCGGAGTCGATTAAAGCGCACGGTGTGATTCAGCCGTTAATCGTTAGAAAAGGCAGTGTAAAGGGATATGAACTCGTCGCGGGTGAGCGACGATTACGAGCGACTGAGTTGGCTGGGTTAAATAAAGTCCCTATTGTCGTTCGTGAATTTACGAATGAGCAAATTATGGAGATTGCTTTAATTGAAAATCTTCAACGTGAAAATTTGAATGCGATTGAAGTGGCGGTTGCATACGACAAGTTAATGAAACACTTTTCGTTAACCCAAGAAGAACTTGCAAAAAAGGTAGGGAAGAGCCGACCACATGTTGCGAATTTTTTAAGATTAATCCAACTGCCAAAAGAAATTCAAGACTTTGTTTCACGTGGAACAATATCAATGGGACATGCTCGAGCTCTGCTGTCTGTTGAAGACGATCAACTGAAGATTGACATAGCGAAAGAGACTATCAAAAAGGATTTGAGTGTTCGTCAGGTTGAAGAATTAGTGAAAACAGCTTTTGAACCCGTTGCGCGAGAAATAAAAGAGAAACCTAAGAAAGATGTATTTATTGTTCAATTCGAAGAGCGTTTGCGGGATTGTTTTGGGACATCTGTACAAATTAAGATGGCCAAAGGAAAAGGAAAAGGCAAAATTGAAATTGACTTTTTTACAAATGAAGACCTTGAACGGATCATGGAGATCATCCATAGGGACTAGTGATTTGGAAAAAAGAAAAGGTTATGTTGGTGTGAATAGCAACATAACCTTTTCTTTTTGAGAGGAGAGTTTGGGGTGAAGACGATTTATTTAGACAATGCCGCCTCTACGTGGCCTAAACCACCAGGTGTGAAGGAGGCAATGGTCGCCTGTATTGATGAGTATGCGGCTAATCCGGGGCGAGGCGCTCACAAATTGGCGATGGAAGCGAGTAGGACGCTATATTCAACGAGAGCGAAACTAGCAGAGTTATTTAATGTCGTGAATCCAAATGACATTATCTTTGCCCCGAATGCGACGGTTGCTTTAAATCAGGGGATAAAAGGGATGTTAAGATCGGGTGATCATGCGATTACAACGACGTTGGAGCATAATTCAGTGCGAAGACCTCTCGAGTTTTTAAAGGATAAAAACGGGGTTGAATTGTCTTATATTTCTCCAAAGGCAGACATGTCATTTGAAATAGAAGACTTTGAAAAGGAAATTCGAAAGAATACTGCCTTGATTGTTGTTACACACGGCTCCAATTTAACAGGTTCACTTGTCCCTATTAGTGAGATTGGAGCGCTCTGTAAGAAACATCATATCCCTTTCATGGTAGATGCGTCACAAACAGCCGGTGTGTTTCCCATTGATGTTCAGGAGATGAACATTCAGCTACTTGCTTTCCCTGGACACAAGGGGTTGTATGGACCACAAGGGACTGGAGGGCTTTATATTGACCCGCAATTTGATTTTGAGCCCTTGTTTCATGGGGGGACAGGGAGCCAGTCGGAATTAATTGAACAACCATTGACTAGGCCGGATCGCTATGAAAGCGGCACAGCAAACACAGTCGGGATTGCTGGGTTAGGGGCTGGGGTTCAATTTGTATTAGAGACAGGGTTGGATGAGATTAGGCGAAAGGAAATGGAATTGACGACAGCCCTTTTGTTAGAGTTGAAAAAGATACCTGGAATTACGGTGTTTGGACAAACTAGTAGTGTAGAGCGATCTGCTGTTGTTTCTTTTGCGATAAAAGGTTTAGACGCGGCTGCCGCCGCGTTTGCATTGGATCGTCAGTTTCGGATTGCTGTGCGATCTGGTCACCATTGTACACCGCTTGGACATGAAACGATTGGGACGATCAATGAGGGAGCGATTCGGGCTAGTTTTGGTTATTTTAATGATATGTCTGATGTGGAAGCGTTAGTGACGGCTGTCCGTAAACTTGCGACCGAAGTTGATCGTGATTGAAGACAGACCAAGAAAGGATAGGGGTCAGCATGGTATTGTGGGGTACGGTTGTTAATGCGATCGCCATTATTTGTGGTTCACTTTTGGGGAGCGTTTTAAATCGAATAAGCGAAGGGATTAAAACGACGGTGATGCAAGGGATTGGTTTGGTAGTATGTGTGCTGGGCATTACAATGGCGATGAAATCTGATAATATGTTAATCCTTATTTTCAGTCTGGTAATTGGCGGTGTGATCGGTGAGATTTTGCATGTGCAAGCTGGTTTGGATAAGTTCGGAGAGTGGATAGAACGGAAGGTTGGGAAGCGGGGTAACGGAAAAGGGAGTATCGCTACGGGGTTTGTCACCGCGACGCTTGTTTATTGTGTGGGGGCGATGGCGATCCTTGGCGCTATGGATAGCGGTTTAAGATTGAATCATGATATTTTATATACAAAATCCATTTTGGATGGGTTTTCCGCCATTATTTTCACTTCTACATTAGGGATTGGCGTACTCTTTTCAGCTGTGCCGGTCTTCATTTATCAAGGCTTGATTGCTTTATGTTCCACTTTTATTGCCGCTTTTGTCAGTCAAGAAATGCTTGCGGCGATTATTCAGGAGATTACAGCGGTTGGCGGGATCTTAATTATCGGCATTGGAATTAATATTTTAGGAATTAAAAAGATCAATATTGCGAATATGTTGCCAGCGATCGTCGTCGCTATCCTCATGGCGCCGTTGATGGCTACAATCATGCAATAACTTGCCTGAAAATTCAGGGGGACGTCTCTTAATGGGCGCTACGAGTTTCTTAGTAAAACCAAATATGCTTCAATATCATAGATCTAAAAAACTCAGCGTTTTCTGCTGAGTCTTTTACTTTATTGTATCGCAAAAGCATGATGTCCCGCCGCGTTACGTTAAATCCAAGATTGAGCGTCGTTGGACGCTTTTTTAATCATGTGTTGATAATATCGGCTTGTGGAACGGTGCAAGGAATGGGCGATTGTATCCGCCATTTTCATTACGATACTAAGACGGGTGTTTTGTAACACAAAATACTCCATAAAGCCCCCGATGTTGACGATTCCTGTAATATGAAAGCACCCGACTGCTGGCAAGTCTTTTTTCACACCCGCTCCGGGCTTTAATGGGCCATGAGCTACAGTAATGTGCCCTACACTGCTAAATTTACCCAAACAAGCATCTACAGCAATGATAAGCGCGTCTTTATGGTTTCGTTCAATCGTTTCAATCGTATCCTTTAGGTTTACAGCGTGAACAGGCTCATCGATGGTCCCATAAATATGAACCCCAACGGGATACATTTTTTCAAAAATGCTGCCTACAAGAGGCCCTAATGAATCTCCCGTTGATCGGTCGGTTCCAATGCAGAGGACGACAATTTCGGAAACATTATCGAAGCTGTGTAGTCTGTTGCCTATATGTTCGGATAACGAATCAACCGCATCGGAGCTGGAAAATTCAGTTTTGAACGATGATAAAGGGTACTCCTGAGAAAACGGTTTACGCTTCATAGGTACCTCCTGGAAAAAATAAGTAGTAATAGTATACGGTTATTGGACAAATAATATACATTTGGACATTCTTAAAGTTTCTCCTACATAAAGATTTTGTAGGAGGGATGTCCGATGGGAATAGGTAGAGCGGTTAAAGTAGGATTGACTATTATTGGTACGACGATCGGGGCGGGGTTTGCCTCTGGACGGGAAATCTGGGAGTTCTTTGGTTCTTATGGAAGCGCCAGCCAATATAGCTTAATGCTGGCGATGGCGCTCCTGTTTGTGATGATTGCGGTGATTTTATGGATTAGCAGAAGAAAGGAAACAACCCATTATTATGGTATTTTAGAAGAGTTGATGGGGCAAAAGTTGGCGAAAATGTTCGATGGATTAACGATGTTATATTTGTTATCGATGTCAGTTGTGATGTTCGCCGGCAGTGGAGCAACTTTTACACAATGGGAGTTTCCTTATATGTTAGGGGTTGCATTGATGGCTCTGGCGGTATTTGTGGTGCTATTATTTAATGTTAATGGACTCGTTTCGATTCAATCCTTAATCATTCCTATTTTAATTGGCGTACTATTCATCGTTTGTGTTCGATTTATTTTGGGCGTGGATATGGAAACGGTGACTGCTCCGCCGCCAGCTACTACTTCGTGGCCATCAGGCATCACGTATGCGGCTTTAAATATTGTTCCTTTGCTTGCTGTTTTATCTACATTGGGTCAACAGCTAAAAACGCGAAAAGAGCTTTGGATTGCCGCGGGTCTTAGCGCGGGTGGTCTAGGGATGATTGCGTTGTTACTAAACCAATCGCTCCTTCTTTCCGTTGATCAGATCGGGGCCTACGAGATTCCACTGTTTGCGCTTTTGCAAAATGATTCGATGGTAACGATGATTGTTGTATCCGTCGTCTTATGGTTTGCCATCTATACAACGGCGTTGAGCGGCGTGCATGGGATTGTATCGCGGATCGATACTTTTTTCACGATTCCATCCTGGATGGTAACATTGATTATTATTATAGGCATGATTCCGCTCAGTTTATTTGGCTTTTCTACGCTAGTCAGTTTGCTTTATCCGATATACGGTGTGTTAAATTTATTTGTATTAGGCCTGCTAATTTTATATCCTTTAAATAGGATGTTAGAATAGTTGGAGAAAGGTTGACGTTATGGGGACAATTTTAATTGCCTTTGATTCTACGCAGCAAGCGATTCGCGCTGAAACCTTATTGGAATATGCGGATATTGAAATTGACACATTGCCTACTCCGAAACAGGTGACGGCAGGCTGCGCGCTTTCGATTGAATTTTCGGAAGATGACTTTTCGCTCGCAAAGCAAATTATTGAAGAGCAGCGGGTGGAGATAAAAGGATTTTATCGTAAAGAAGGAGAAGTATATACCCTATTAGAGATGTAGTGTAGGAGTGGCTGAGATGGAAATGAATTGGTTTGAAACCATTTATCTTGAAGCATATCAGTATATAACGGATTCGAGTATATGGATTAAGATGGGCGAAGCGGCCGTTAAAATTTTATTAATCATCGTTGCGGCGAAAATCTCAGCGCGTGTAGGGATAGCGAGTATAGACCGTGTTTTTAAGCAACGGGGAAAGTTAAAGGTGAATGAGCGACGTATTGAAACGATGCGCAGTTTGGTTCGAAATGTCGCTTCTTACGTTATTTACTTTATCGCGATTTTATTGGTTTTATCGGAACTTAATTTTGAATTAGCTCCTGTCTTAGCGAGCGCCGGTGTGATTGGATTAGCTGTCGGCTTTGGCGCTCAAAATTTAGTTCGTGACGTGATCACCGGGTTCTTTATCATTTTTGAAGATCAGTATGCGGTAGGGGACTATGTGACGATCGGGGCTTATACAGGAACCGTCCAAGAATTCGGGTTACGGATTACAAAAATAAAAAGTTACACAGGGGAAATTAATATCATTCCAAATGGTTCCATAACGGAGGTGACAAATTTTTCTGTTCAAAATAGTTTGGCGGTGCTTGATGTGCGTGTTGCCTACGAAGAAGATTTGGAAAGAGTTAAGCAGGTGTTGGAGATGGCCTTGCTGCGCGCCCATGTAGAAATTGAGGACATTATTGCAGATCCTGAAATTGTGGGTGTTCAGGATTTGGGTATCTCAGAAATACTTATTCGAGTGACAGCTGAATGTAACCCAACGACTCAGTTTTCAGTCAATCGACAACTACGGGCGCTGATTAAACAGGCTTTTGATGAAGAGGGAATTAGAGTGCCTTACCCGAGATTTGTCACGATTCCACAAGAAGTAAAAAATGAATGAGGGGATGCAGTTGATGGAAAGAAAAGCATTTGCGCTAGGCGATATCGTAGAAATGAAAAAAGCGCACCCATGCGGAACGAATGCATGGAAAGTGATCCGCACAGGGGCTGATGTTCGCATAAAGTGCTGTGGTTGCGATCATAGTGTGATGCTTGCTCGTTTAGAATTTGAACGAAAGATGAAAAAAGTCATCGAGTCTACCACTGAGTGATCAACATTCCTTATCTTGAGGAATGTTTTTTTGTTCTCGGCTTGTTGTTCCTGATTACGATGCGAT